>JBIKPY010000109.1:0-5321 GCA_044357185.1 Polaromonas sp. | reverse complement strand
GTAAGCAGCGAGGCTGCAGTTTTGCGGCAGTGGCACAACGGGCATAGTGCTGTCATTTTGTCCCCAGGTCGGGCGCCGCACGGCCGTCACAGCGGTGGCGCTCATCAGCACGCTCTGCGCGCCTTGCGCGTCCAGCTGCGTCATCTCGATGAACCAGTGCTGGGTAGAACGGTTGGTACGCAAAGGTCTGGCCGTCAGCTGAAAATCGCCGGGCGCGACCGCCGCTGCAAAATTCACCGTGAGGGACAGCGGCTCACCGAGCAGCGCCGGGTGCTGCAAAACCGCTTGCAAGGCGGTGGCCGCCGTGGTGCCGCCAAACGGCCCCACCATGTTCCAGTAGGCCGGGCTGCTGCTGCCCTTGAAAACGCCGGGCTGCGCTGCATCCAGCAGCGCCAGGCGCAGTGCCTCGTCAAACGGATGCATGCGGCTCAGACCCGCTCAAAAATACCGGCCGCGCCCTGCCCCATGCCCACGCACATGGTGACCATGGCGTAGCGCAGCTTGTGCCGGTGCAGGGCGTGGATGGCTGTGGCCGAACGGATGGCGCCGGTGGCACCCAGCGGATGGCCCAGCGCGATGGCGCCGCCCATGGGGTTGACCTTGGCCGGGTCCAGGCCCAGCGTCTGCATCACCGCCAGCGACTGCGCGGCAAAGGCTTCGTTCAGCTCAAACCAGTCGATGTCTGCCTGCTGAAGGCCGGCATAGCCCAGCGCCGCCGGAATGGCCTCGATCGGGCCTATGCCCATGATGTGCGGCGGCACGCCACGGCTGGCGTAGCTGACAAAGCGCGCCAGCGGCTTGAGGCCGTGCGTGCGGATGGCTTTTTCGCTGGCCAGGATCAGCGCACCTGCGCCGTCTGAGTTTTGCGAGGAATTGCCGGCTGTGACCGAGCCGCGTGCGGCAAACACTGTCTTGAGTTTGGCCAGGCCCTCCATCGAGGTGTCGGCGCGCGGACCTTCGTCCAGGCTGACGGTGCGGGTGCTGACTTCGACCTCACCGCTTTGCAAATTGGGGCTGCGATGGCTGACCTGCACGGGCGTGATCTCATCCTTGAACTCGCCGGCCTGCTGCGCTTTGAGCGCCCTGGCATGCGAGGCGCAGGCAAATTCATCCTGCGCCTGGCGCGAGACTTTCCATTGCTGCGCCACCTTTTCGGCGGTCAGGCCCATGCCGTAGGCCAGGCCGATGTTCTCGTCCTGCAAATACATGGCCGGCGACAGCGAAGGTGCATTGCCCGACATCGGCACCATGCTCATGCTCTCGGTGCCGGCCGCGATCATGATGTCGGCCTCACCGACCCGTATGCGGTCCGCCGCCATCTGCACCGCTGACAGACCGGAGGCGCAAAAGCGGTTGACCGTGATGCCGCCCACACTGTGGGGCAAACCCGCCAGCACCGCTCCGATGCGCGCAATGTTCAGGCCCTGAGGGCCTTCCGGAATGGCGCAGCCGCAAATGATGTCTTCAATGGCCGCAGGGTCCAGGGTTGGCGCCTGGGCCAAGGCGGCGCGCAGCGCCTGAACCAGCAAGTCGTCCGGGCGCATGTGGCGAAAAAAACCACGGTGCGAACGCCCAATGGGTGTGCGCGTGGCGGCGACGATGTAGGCGTCTTGGATTTGTTGGGACATTTTGAAATTCTTTCGCTAGGATTCAGTTCACTTCAATTGCGCAGCGGTTTGCCCGTGTTCATCATGCCCATGATGCGTTCTTGTGATTTAGGGTGCTCAATCAAAGCGCAAAAAGCTTTGCGCTCGAGCCTCATGAGGTACTCCTCGCTGACCAGCGAGCCGGCATCGACATCGCCACCGCACACCACGCCGGCGATCAGGCTGGCAATGTGAAAATCGTGTGCACTGATGAAGCCGCCGCCCTGCATATTGACCAGCTGGCCACGGATGGTGGCGATGCCGTCGCGCCCCGCTACGGCGAACAAACGCCGGGCCGGCGCCCGGTAGCCGGCCGTGTACATGGCCTTGGCTTGGCTGATCGCAACAAATAACAGCTCGTCTTTGTGCGCAACGATGACATCACTCTCCAGCAGGTAACCCAACTTGCGGCTTTCGTGCGCGCTGGTGCCCACCTTGGCCATGGCGGCGGCGGCAAAGCCTTCACTCAGAAATGGCATCAGGTCTTTGCCGGTCGAGCTTTGCGCATTCTCAGCCGCGCGGCGGGCGATATAGGTCAGCCCGCCCGCACCGGGCACCAGGCCCACGCCCACCTCGACCAGCCCGATGTAGCTTTCCACAGCGGCCACGCGCCGGGCCGAATAAACAGCCATCTCACAACCACCACCGAGCGCCAGTCCGCGGATGGCGGAGACCACCGGCACGCTGGCGTAGCGCATTTTCAGCATGACTTTTTGCAAGTCGGCTTCAGCCTCTTCAACTGCAGCCACGCCCAGCATCATGAAAGCCGGCAGCATGTCTTGCAGATCAGCACCAGCTGAAAACATCTCGCCCTCAGACCAGATGACCATGCCCTGAAAGCTTTGCTCCGCCAAATCCACGCCGCGCGCCAGACCGGCGGCGACGTCGGGGCTGATGGCATGCATTTTGGTTTTGATGCTGGCGATCAGCACCTCTTCGTCCAGCGTCCACAAACGCATGGCCGCGTCTTCGTGCAAAGTGCGGCCCGCCGAGGCGGGTGAAGCGGCCTGCGCGCCCTGCACGTCTTCGGGGAAATGCTGGCGCGCATACACCGGCAGCTTGCGGCGCGGTATGAAAGCTTGCGCGGCCGGGCTCCACGAGCCTTGCGGCGTGTGCACGCCACCGGCCTCGGCCACAGGGCCTTTGAACACCCAGGCCGGCAGCGGCGCGCTGCACAGGGCCTTACCGGCATCGATGTCTTCTTGAATCCATTGCGCCACCTGCAACCAACCGGCTTCCTGCCAGAGCTCGAACGGGCCCTGCTTGCTGCCAAAGCCCCAGCGCATCGCCAAATCAATGTCACGCGCGGTCTCGGCGATGCTTTGTAAATGAACCGCCGCATAGTGCAGCTGGTCGCGCAAAATAGCCCACAAAAAGCGTGGCTCCGCACCCTCAGCTTCACGCAAAAGTTTGAGCCGCTCGCCAGCCGGCTTTTTGAGCATGCGGCCGACCACGTCATTGGACTTGGCACCGCCCGCCACATAGTCCATGGTCTGCGGGTCCAGCCGCAGGATGTCGCGGCCCTGTTTTTTGTAAAAGCCGGCGCCGGTTTTCTGGCCCAGATTTTTGGCTTCCAGCAGCCTGGCCAGCACAGGCGGTGTTGCATACAGCGCGGTAAACGGGTCGGCATTCTTGCCGTCGCCGAGATTGTCTTGCAGGGTGCGGATCACATGCGCCATGGTGTCCAGCCCGACCACGTCGGCCGTGCGGAAAGTGCCCGAGCTCGCACGGCCCAGTTTTTTGCCGGTCAGGTCATCGACCACGTCGTACCTCAGGCCGAAGTGTTCGGCCTCGTGCATGGTGGCCAGCATCCCGGCCACGCCAACGCGGTTGGCCACAAAGTTCGGCGTGTCGAGTGCGCGAATCACGCCTTTGCCCAGCGTGCTGGTGACGAAGGCTTCTAAGGTGTCGAGCACATCGGCACCGGTGCTGGGGGTGTTGATCAATTCAACCAAAGCCATGTAGCGCGGCGGGTTGAAAAAGTGAATACCGCAAAAGCGCGGCTTGATCGCTTCGGGCAGAGCCTGGCTCATCTCGGTGATCGACAGGCCCGAGGTGTTGCTGGCGACGATGGCATGTGGCGCAACAAAAGGGGCGATCTTTTCGTAGAGCGCTGTCTTCCAGTCCATGCGCTCGGCAATCGCCTCGATGATCAAGTCGCAGCCCTTGAGCAGCGCCAGATGCTCTTCGTAGTTGGCCGGCTCAATCAGCGCCGCGTCTTCCGGTACGCCCAGCGGCGCAGGCTTGAGTTTTTTCAGGCCTTCAATGGCCTTGATGGCGATGCCGCTTTTCGGGCCTTCAGCGGCCGGCAGGTCAAACAGCAGCACCGGCACCCGCAGGTTGGCCAGATGGGCGGCGATCTGCGCACCCATCACGCCTGCGCCCAGCACGGCGACTTTTTTCACTGAAAAACGTGACATGAAGAGCTTTCCTTTTATTGCACACGCTGCCAGAGTTGGTTGCGGTAGAAGGGGCCGATGTAGCCGCGCACCTGGAGTTTTTTGCCGCCCTCGATAGGCGTCAATCGCAATTTGTAGACCTTACCGTTTTCCGGATCAATGATGGTGCCGCCCTCCCAGATGTCCTCGCTGGCGGCTTTGACCGCGCCACGGATGATCTCCATGCCGACCTTGGGCTTGTCCTTGCGGTCGTCTGTGCACAGCGAGCAATTGGGCTCGCTGCTGGTCTTGAGCAAACTGCGCTCAACCACGCCATTGAGCCCGCCCTTGCCGTTGTCTTTGATGCTGATTTCGGCCTTGGCTTCGCCGGTGTTGTCGTCAATGCTGCGCCACAAGCCGGCCGGCGTCATCTGGGCCAGGGCCGGCAAGCACAGGGCCGCGAGGAATAAGGATGCAAAGGTTTTTTTCATGATGTCGCTTTCTTTAGATTGTTTTAGACCAGGGCCGCATCGGTATCCATCAGCACGCTGGCGCCGTTGCGGGCCGTTCGCATCAATGTGGCGGTTTCGGGGAAAAGCTTGGCAAAGTAAAAACGCGCTGTTTGCAACTTGCCCAGGTAAAAGCTGTCGGTGTTACCCACCGCAATTTCACGCAGCGCCACCTGCGCCATGCGTGCCCAGAAATAAGCAAACACCAGATGGCCGGCCACACGCAGGTAGTCCACCGCGGCGGCGCCCACTTCGTCAGGGTTTTGAAATCCCTTGAAGCCGATCTCGGTGGTGAACTTGGTCATCTGCTCACCGAGTTGCGCCAGCGGGTTGATGAACTCGGCCATCTTTTCATTGACGCCCTCTTCCGCCACCAGCGCGGCTATCAGCTTGCCGAACTTGGTCAGCGTGGCGCCGTTGTTGCCCAGCACCTTGCGGCCCAGCAAGTCCAATGACTGGATGGTGTTGGTGCCTTCGTAAATCATATTGATGCGGTTGTCGCGCACATGCTGCTCCATGCCCCATTCCTTGATGAAGCCGTGGCCGCCAAAGACCTGCATGCAGGCGTTGGTGGCAATGTGGCCGTTGTCGGTCAAAAAGGCTTTGACGATGGGCGTGAGCAAGGCCACCATCTCAGCCGAATCCTTACGCACTTTCTCATCAGGGTGGTGAAGTTCCTTGTCGATCAGCACGGTGCAGAAAATTACCAGCGCCCGGCCGCCTTCGGCATAGGCTTTGGCGGTCAGCAGCATCTTGCGCACATCGGGGTGCACGATGATCGGGTCGGC
>JBIKPY010000108.1:0-5377 GCA_044357185.1 Polaromonas sp. | reverse complement strand
GCGGCGAAGACGTGGCCAGCGGCACAGTGGTGCTGGCGCGCGGCGAGCGTCTGGGGCCAGCCGCCTTGGGCCTGGCCGCCAGCATTGGCTTTGACCGCCTGCAAGTCAGCCGACCTGTGCGTGTGGCACTTTTTTCTACCGGTGACGAGCTGGTGATGCCGGGGACAGTGGCGCCCGCCGACATGCCGCCTGGCGCTATTTACAACTCCAACCGTTTCTTTTTGCGCTCCATGCTCAAAAGGCTGGGCTGTGAAGTCACAGACCTGGGCATCGTGCCCGACAAACTTGACGCCACCATAGCGGCTTTGGCCGCGGCATCGCAAACGCATGACCTGATCCTCACCAGTGGCGGCGTTTCCGTCGGTGAAGAAGACCATATCAAGCCTGCTGTGCAAGCGCTGGGCGAACTCAAACTCTGGCAGATGGCCATCAAGCCCGGCAAGCCTTTTGCCTATGGCCGAGTTCAAGCCAGCGCTTTGGCGCCGCAAGCGCATTTCATTGGCCTGCCGGGTAATCCGGTGTCCAGTTTCGTGACTTTTTTACTGCTGGTGCGCCCCTTTTTGTTGAAGCTGCAAGGCGCCACAGCACTGGCCCCGGCTGCCATGCCGGCGGTGGCGCGTTTCAGCTGGCCGAAAGCGGATAAGAGGCGAGAGTTTCTGCGCGTTAAGTTGCTGCCCAGTGGCGGTTTGGAGTTGTTTGCTAACCAAAGTTCAGGTGTTTTAACCTCGGTCGTTTGGGGTGACGGCTTGGTCGACAACCCGCCTGGCCAGGTCATCGGGCCAGGTGATGTTGTCCGGTTTTTGCCGTTTTCCTCCCTGCTTTCATGATCCAAAACTTGAACCCATCCCAGGCTGTGCCATGAAAGTCAACATCAAATATTTCGCCTCAATCCGTGAAGCTTTGGGCCAAAGCAGCGAAACGTGCGACACACAAGCAAAGACGGTCGCTGCGTTGCGCGACGAGTTGCTGGCTCTCAGCCCAGTGCATGCGCAGGCACTGTCGCGCCATAAACCGGTTCGCATGGCCCTCGACCAGACCATGTGCGATGAGTTGGCCACATTGCATGAGGGCTGTGAACTGGCTTTTTTCCCACCGGTGACCGGAGGCTGACATGCCAGCGCGTGTGGCGATTCAGCACCAGGACTTTGACCTCAGCGCCGAAGTTGCCGCCCTGCGACTGGGCGACATGCAAGTCGGTGCGGTCTGCAGCTTTGTTGGCACAGTGCGCGACCGTAACGAAGGCGATCAGGTCGCCAGCCTGGAACTGGAGCACTACCCGGGCATGACCGAAAAGGCCATTGAAGCCATGATTGATGCCGCGATGAGCCGCTTTGACATCCGCTCGGCGCGGGTCATTCACCGTATCGGACTGTTGCAGCCTTTGGATCAGATCGTGCTAGTGGCAGTCACATCGGCCCACAGGGGAGAGAGTTTTCAGGCTTGCGAGTTCCTGATGGATTACCTCAAGACCCAGGCTCCATTCTGGAAAAAAGAAGTCACCCTCGCCGGTGCGCGCTGGGTGGATGCCAGGGTCAGCGACGATGTCGCCATGGCCCGCTGGGGCCTTCCAGCCGGCAAGGGCTGACATTCGGGCCCTTCAAGACTCAGTTCAGATAACGTGGTTTGTCTGTGTCCAGCGCTGCGATGGCAGAGTCATCCTCCAGCGTTTGTGCTGAAGCAAGGCTTGTCACTGTTGCCAGGGCAGCAGTCGTTTCAATGGACAGCCATTGCGAGCTGATCATCCCTTTGTCAAGCAGGCTGACCAGACCGCGCGTGAGAATCGGGTCCAGGCTCATTTGCAGATGGCGTGACTGCTCACCGATTTTTTCAAGAATGCCGATTTGCAATTCACCGTTGGGCTGTGGCGTTAATTTGATTTCGGTCACCAATAAAGGCTCAGGGCCCAGCGGTAAGGAGTCCGCTGCCTCTTGGTAAGGGGTCTCAAAGTCGCCCTTATAGCTGGCCGCTTCTTGGCTGAAGTTGTCGAGTAGATGCTGTCGCTGCGTGGTCAATGGGTCGGCCGGGTTCACGGGCTTGGCCTGGCGGCGCACTTGTTCCTGGGCTGCATGGTGAAGCAAAGGCAGCAGGCCCAAGGTGAGGCGGCGAGTAAACCAAAGACGTACCTCTTGCTGGCCGCGCGTGTTGATGCGAACCAAAAACCTGTCGTGCTCATTGATGTAAGTAACGCAGACCTGATGAATATTCATGATCAGCATTTTAGGGGTGCCAGCCGAGGCATGATCTAGGTCAAACTGCCGGTGTTGCTGCCCTATTGAAATATTGAAAAAGACCCTGCATTTAAAAAAGTAACAGATTTCCGGAGTTTTCATGCGCCAAGACAAACTAACGACCAAGTTCCAGGAAGCCCTGAGTGATGCCCAGTCCCTGGCTTTGGGGCGTGACCACGGCTACATTGAGCCTTTGCACTTGCTCTCAGCGATGCTGCACCAGGACGACGGACCCGGTGCCTTGTTACAGCGCAGCGGTGTGAACCTGCCAGCCCTGCAGACAGCCACTGAGGCGGCAATTAAAAAATTACCGCAAGTTCAGGGTCAAGACCAGATTCAGATCAGCCCCGATCTGGCCAAGTTACTTCAGGCTACCGAGAAGGAAGCGCTCAAACGCGCTGACCAGTTCATAGCGGGTGAGCTTTTTTTGCTGGCCTTGTGCGACAGCAAGACTGAGGCGGGCAGGGTGGCTATGGCCGGCGGTATGTCCCGGAAATCGCTGGAAGCGGCGATTGATGCCGTACGCGGTGGTCAAGGCGTCAACAGCCCCGAAGCCGAAGGTCAGCGTGAGGCGCTGAAAAAATACACCATGGACCTGACCGAGCGCGCTCGCATGGGCAAGCTGGACCCGGTGATCGGCCGCGACGATGAAATCCGCCGTGCCATCCAGGTGCTGCAGCGCCGCACCAAAAATAACCCGGTGCTGATCGGTGAACCCGGCGTCGGCAAGACGGCGATCGTCGAGGGCCTGGCGCAGCGCATTGTGGCCGGCGAGGTGCCGGACTCACTCAAAGGCAAGCGGGTGCTCTCGCTCGACATGGCCGCCTTGCTTGCCGGTGCCAAGTTTCGCGGTGAATTTGAAGAACGCTTAAAAACCGTGCTCAAGGAACTGGCCAAGGACGAGGGCCAGACCATTGTCTTTATTGACGAGTTGCACACCATGGTCGGCACCGGGAAGGCTGAAGGTGCCATGGACGCGAGCAATATGCTCAAGCCGGCGCTGGCGCGCGGGGAGCTGCATTGCGTGGGCGCCACCACGCTGGACGAATACCGCAAGTACATTGAAAAAGACGCCGCGCTGGAGCGGCGTTTTCAAAAGATTCTGGTGGGCGAGCCCACCGTTGAAGCAACGATTGCCATCTTGCGGGGTCTGCAAGAAAAATACGAAGTTCACCACGGCGTGCAGATCACCGACCCGGCCATCGTCGCTGCGGCTGAACTCAGTCACCGTTACATCACAGACCGCTTTTTACCCGACAAAGCGATTGACCTGATTGATGAGGCGGCAGCCAAAATCAAAATCGAAATGGACTCTAAACCTGAGGTGATGGACAAGCTGGACCGGCGTTTGATTCAGTTGCAAATTGAGCGCGAAGCGGTCCGGCGCGAAAAAGACGAGTCCTCACAAAAGCGTTTTGGCTTGATTGAAGACGAGATCGTCAAACTGCAAAAAGAAATCTCAGACCTTGACGTGATCTGGCAGGCTGAAAAAGCACAGGCCTTGGGCTCTAAAGATGTGATGGAGGAAATCGATCGCATCCGTTTTCAAATCGAGGAATTTACCCGCAAGGGCGACTTCAATAAAGTTGCCGAGTTGCAATACGGCAAGCTGCCCGAATTAGAAAAACGTTTAAAACAAGCCCAGGCGAGCGAAGACAAAAAGGGCGTCAACAAAGTTCCGCAATTGCTTCGCACCCAGGTGGGTGCTGAAGAAATTGCCGAGGTCGTCGCCCGGGCCACCGGCATTCCGGTGAGCAAACTGATGCAGGGCGAGCGTGACAAGTTGCTGCAAATGGAGACCAAGCTGCATGACCGGGTGGTTGGCCAGGACGAAGCGATAGGCGCCGTGGCCAACGCCATCCGCCGCTCGCGCTCCGGCCTGAGTGACCCGAACCGGCCTACCGGTTCATTTCTGTTTCTAGGCCCGACCGGCGTGGGCAAGACCGAGCTCTGTAAGGCACTGGCCGGCTTTATGTTTGACAGCGAGGATCACCTGGTTCGCATGGACATGAGCGAGTTCATGGAAAAGCATTCAGTGGCCCGGTTGATAGGCGCCCCGCCAGGCTATGTGGGCTACGAGGAGGGCGGTTATCTGACCGAGGCTGTCCGCCGAAAACCCTACAGCGTGCTGCTGCTCGATGAGATTGAAAAGGCGCATCCTGATGTTTTCAATGTTCTGCTGCAAGTACTTGACGACGGACGCCTGACCGATGGCCAGGGCCGCACAGTGGACTTCAAAAACACGGTGATCGTCATGACCAGCAACATCGGCTCGCCCATCATCCAGTCGATGGTGGGTCAGCCTTACGAAGACGTTCGTGATGCGGTGACGGATGAGTTGAAAAATTATTTCCGGCCTGAATTTCTCAATCGTATCGACGAGACGGTGGTGTTTCATTCCCTGGACGCCAGTAACATCGAATCCATCGCGCGCATTCAACTCAAGGTTTTGCTTGAGCGCTTGCAAAAGATGGACTTGCATCTGAAAGTTTCAGAGGCGGCCATCGCTGAGTTGGCCAAGGTCGGTTTTGACCCGGTGTTCGGTGCGCGCCCGCTCAAACGGGCAATTCAGCAGCGCATTGAAAATCCGCTCTCCAAACTGCTGCTAGAAGGGCGTTTTCCGCCCAAGAGCGCGATCTCGGTGGATGTGGATCCGATCCGCGACCCCGGTGTTTTCAGTTTCGGCAAGGCGATGCTAACGGACACCGGTGCAGCCTGAGATCGTTTCACCTTCCTTTCGTGCCCGGTTGATGGCGCCTAGGCTGCCAGGCTCATCTGACCGGCGCCTCTGCCCAGTTTATGATTTCAATCATGAACCAGAACTCGCCTGACATCGCCTTGCGCGCACTCTTTGATGCCCAGCACCGGGCCAGCCGCCAGTACATGGCCGTGCCGCTGGCTCTGCGGCGTGACCGCTTGCTGCGAGTGCGTCGCCTTCTCGACGAACACGGACCGGCCATGGCGGCAGCGGTCGAGGCTGACTTCGGCGTGCGTTCGCCCCAACTGACCGACATAGCCGATTTACTGCTGCTGCGCTCGCTGCTGGCGCACACCCTGAAGTCGCTGCCGCGTTGGCTCAAACCCGAAAAAGTGGCGACGCCCTTGCACCTGCTGCCCTCGCGCGCGTACTTGCAGCGCCAACCGCTGGG
>JBIKPY010000010.1:0-50401 GCA_044357185.1 Polaromonas sp. | reverse complement strand
CCCACAGTTTCGCCACGCTGAATCTGGAGGTCGATGTTTCTCAGCACAGGTAACAGCTGACCCGCCCGGCTCACAAAGCCAATACTGAGGTCTCGAAAGGACAGAACGGTAGGCTTGTCCATATCAGATTGGCGCCTTTTGTGCCCTGTCTACACCCAGGGTCTTGGCGAGGGCGTCGGCAGTCAGGTTGATGCCGATGATCAGTGAGCTCAAAGCTGCAATAGGAAACAGACCAGACCATGGCGCAATCGCCAAAAAGGTTCGCGAATCGGCCACCATAAGACCCCAATCGGGCGTTGGCGGGGATACACCAAATCCCAGAAAAGAAAGGGAACTGAAGGCCAAGAGCATCCACGACCAACGCATAGCACCCTCAACCAATAGCGCGTCAAGCACGTTGGGCAACAACTCGCGGCCGATGGTGGAAAGTCTGCCGTGGCCGCGAGCTCGAGCGGCCAACACGAAGTCGCGCGCCACCACGTTGTGGGCCGCTGCCCGCGCAATTCGAATAACCGGGATTCCATAAAAAAAAGCCAGGGTTGGAATCAGCACTCCCAAGCCGGTACCGAAAGTGGCAATCATCAGCAGCATCTTGAGAATCCAGGGCAGGGCCAGAAATGCATCTACCAGCCGCATCAGCACATCATCCAACTTACCGCCGACAAGCCCCAAATAGATGCCGACAAAACCGCCCCAAACGACCGCCAAGGGAGTGGCTATCAGCGTTACCAAGATGGCCTCCCGGCCACCTAGCAGGGTACGCGTGAACACATCACGCCCCAAATGATCGGTACCCCACCAGTGGACGGCATCTGGAGGGCTCAAAATCAATAAGGAACTGATTGCCTTGTAGTCAAAGGGCACCAGCCAAGGACTGCTCAATGCGATAAGCAGATGGATCAAAACAATAGCCAAACCAATGGCGCCTGAAGGCCTCGAAGCCATTGCGCGGAGGGTCTGTCCTAAACGCAGCATCCACGTGGAGGTCTGCACATTTCCAGGAGCCATGCTGCTGGTCATGACTGCCTTCTGGCCGCAGTGCGCAGCCGTGGGTTGGCCACCAGGGTCAACAGGTCAGCCAATAAGTTCACCAACACATAGACCGCGGCAACAATCAAGGCAATGGCTTGCACCAGTGCCAGATCTCGGTCAGAAATGGCCGAAATCATCAAGCGCCCCAAGCCTGGGTAGTTGAAAACCATCTCGATCACGACCACCCCGCCCAGAAGCCAAGCCACCGTCAAGGCCACCACATTGATGGCCGGAAGTAAGGCGTTAGGCAAAACGTGACGCCAGACCATGGTTCGATAAGTCACGCCTTTGAGGGTGGCCATGCGGACATAGTCGCTGTCGAGCACCTCAATCATGCTCGAGCGAACGGTTCGCAGAATATGTGCGGTCATCACCATGGCCAGCGCAGCCACAGGCAAAACAATCGCAGGGAAAAATTGATGCAAAGGAGCGCTCGGCGGAGTCAGCACGATGCCGGGTAACCAGCCCAGCCAACCACTGAAGACAAGAATCAGCAGTGTGGCGGACACAAACTCCGGTATTGTCATGGCACCGATAGCTAATCCTGACAGCACCAGATCAAGCCACTTATCTCGCTGCAAAGCAGCCAGGATCCCAGCAAGAAAAGCCAGAGGTAAACCCACGGCCAAGGCCATAATGCCAAGCAGTAAAGAATTTTTTAGCCTGTCGGCTACCAGTTCGCTGATGCGTTTAGTGCTGTGAGCAGAAAAGCCCAGATCCCCCGTCAGCGCAGAACCGGCCCAATCGAAGTAGCGCAGTGTTGCCGAACGCTCTAGACCAAGCTCTTGGCGACAATTTGTTAAACGCTGGCCCTGTGCATCTTGCTTGAGCAAAGCCGTACATGCGTCGCCAGGCAAGACTTCTACTGCCGTGAAAATAATCAATGAAACCAGCCCGACAGTCACAGCGCCCAGCAAAAGGCGACGCAGAATCATGCGCAACATCCATCAGGCCTCTTAAATTTGAAGCCGTCGCGCTGCCCTTAGGACCAAAGCGCAGCGGCTTCTACTTGGCTCTTAATCAACTTTGATCAGGTGCCAACGAATTGAAAAATTCTCAACCGCGTCGAGGTTTTTCACGCGGGCCGTAGTTGCCCCCAAAACGGTGGCATGAAACCCCACCAAAGTACCACTGTTTTCCCATAGGTACTCTTGCGCTTGCTGATACTTGGCTTTACGCCTTTCGAAGTTGACTTCTTTACGAGCGTCATCGAGTACAGCGTCGAATTTCGGGTCTTTGAAGAAACTTTCGTTCCATCTCGCTCCCCCACGGTAAATCTCATTGAGCATACCGTCGGCAGGTCGCTGATTCCAGCGCGTCATAGATACAGGGGCCTTCATCCACACCTTGTCGAAGTAGCCATCAGCTGGAACCGCTGCGATTTTGACGCGAATACCAGCAGGGGCCACTTGCTGTTGAAATACCTCAGCCATAGCCGGCCAAACGTCTTGAAGCGTGCTGACAGGCAATTCCAAGTCTATGCCGTTAGGAAAGCCAGCCTCCGCGAGCAAGGCTTTTGCCTTGGGGATGTCTTGATTACAGGTTCCATTCCAGCGATATTGATCAGTAGGTCCGACCGGGGTGTCACAACTGATGCTGCCGAGGCCGCCGCCTGCCAAATCAAGCATTGCCTTGCGATTCACCGCAAGACGGACGGCGCGACGCACGCGCGCATCATCCCAGGGCTTCATGTCGGTGCGAAAAACAATACCACGCCAGTTTCCTGTCGGGACACTTTGAAACGCAAATCCACCCGCCCGCTCAAGCAAAGATTTTTGCTGCGGCGAGACACCGCTCGGAAGCAAGTCTATTTGCTTGCTCATGAGGGCTTGAAAGCGTGCATTTGCGTCAGGTATGCCGATGATTTCCATCCTCGCTACGCCCGGAGGACCATCGTAATAAGTCGGGTTGGCCACCAGGACGGAGGTGCCTTGCGGATCAAATTTCTCCAACTTAAAAGGTCCGGTGCCAATACCCGTGGTTTTGATGGTGTCACCCGATCCATTGGGAATCATCATCAGCCTGTAATCTGTGAGTACCAGGGGCAGGTCGGCAAAAGGCGCGTTAAGCGTCATCTTGACCGTTTTAGGATTGACAGCTTCGATCTTGCTGATCATGCCAATCGTGGCACGTACGGGTGAATCCAGCTTAGGGTCCTGCACGCGCTGTAAGGAATAGACCACGTCGGCCGCAGTGAATGGCCTTCCGTTATGAAACGTAACGCCATCTCTGAGGACGAATGTCCATTCAGTTGCTGCAGAATTGGACGACCAGCTCACGGCCAGGTCTGGTGCGTTTTTACCGTCTATGCCAGGTCTCACGAGGCGACTCATGATTTTTTCAGTGACCGTAAAAACCCGGCCCCTTGAAATCGGATCTAAATCAGAGGCATTCCCGAACTGCACCTCATGGGCTTGTCGCAAGGTACCCGAGGGAGCAGCCCATGCAGCAGAAGCACCCATCAATGATGCCAAAGTCAAAGAAAATACAAATTTATTCATAGCAAGTCTCCTGATAATTTACGCGAAATAAACCAGATGTTCTATTTATTAGAAAATGAAGATTATCAAATTTTGTCCAGAAAATGAAGTTCTCATAAGCAACATTTATGCATGCTATGGACTAAAAATTTTCGTTTCTAAAATTGTCTGTCAAGTCTTTTTGCGGCATCGGTGAAGGCATCTGCACTTTTGCACCAACAAATGACGAGACCGACAAATACAATGCAGCCATGAAGCCAATTCAACGTCTCATTGCGATTGGTGGAGGCGGTTTTACCCACAAAACTGACCCTGAACTTGAAGACTTCATTGTGGCGGTATCGGGTTGCCAGCGGCCTCGTGTGGGCTTTATTGGGACCGCCAGTGACGACGACCCGATAAAAATCAGCCGTTTTTATGAACGTTTCGGCACGCTTTCAGAGCATGCCACGCACCTTGCCCCGGGCAGTGATGCGCAGCACACGGCGCGCTGGTCACAGGCTCTTGATATCATTTACGTGGGCGGAGGCAACACCCTGCGGTTGATCAACCATTGGCGCCAAAGCGGACTGGATCAGGTTTTGATTGACGCTGCCAGACGGGGCGTTTTAATGGCGGGTGTCAGTGCAGGCGCCAGCGTCTGGTTCGAAAGTGCACTGTCAGATACAGCTGGCCTGGGCCTGCAACCAGTATCCGGCATCGGATTGGTGGCCGGCAGTTGTTGTCCTCACTATGACAGTGAGCCACAGCGTAAACCGGCGTTAGCCGCCGCCATCGCACAGGCTGAACTGCCTGATGGCGTGGCCATAGATGATGGGGTCGCTTTGCTGATCGATGGATATGGACAATCGTCGACTTTCTCCGCCCGCGCTGGTGCGGGTGCTTACCGAATCACGCGTGCGACTCAAAGCGGCGAAGCGGCCTCGGCCTCAATCCAGGCGCACACGGCATTGACCGCCGGAACAGAACGCGCGCCTGGGCGGCTGAGCAAGTAATAGCCGCGCTCAGGACTCAGTTCATCAGGAAAGGGACAGACCAGTCGCCCCGACGACAGTTCACTGTCCAAAAAAGGGAAAGTGCCCATAACCACGCCTTGTCCGTCCATGGCGGCCTGTAGTGCCAAATTTGAATCGCGCATGATGGTTTCACGGGCAAATCCCAGATCGGGATGGCCGACTAATTTGAGCCAGGCATTCCACTCCTCCCTGTCCCACTGATGGATGATGGGGTAGCGGGTCAGATCACTTGGGCTCTTGATTCCACCGCCATCGGCCAGCAGCTTCGGGCTCAGGATGGGCCGATAAACGATGTCAAGCAAACGGTGGGCATCCAGACCCGGCCAGTCGCCCAGACCCCAATCGACTGCGATCGTGGCCGTCAATTGCTCAGCGCTGGTTATGCGTGAGCCGTGATGCAGCACAAGTTCGATATTGGGATTGAATCGATAAAACTTGCTGAGCCGGGGAATCAACCAGCGGGAACCAAAGATCGGGCCCAAAGCAAGTGTGACGGTAATGCGATTCGATGAGATGTGGGTTTGGACCTCAGCCAGGATGTCTTCAAAGGCCCGACTGGTCACTCGCGCCAGTGATCGCCCCGCATCAGTGAGAAAGACTTTGCGCGTCTTTCGCACAAACAAGAGACAACCCCATTGCATTTCAAGCCGCCTGATCTGGTTACTGACGCTGGTGGGAGTTACGCGAAGTTCTTCGGCTGCAGCCTTGAAGCTGAGCAAACGTGCCGCAGCCTCAAACGATCGCAGTGCTGTCAACGGCAAACTGTGAAGCTGGATTTTCATCATTGAAAGTGTATTGATAAACTAATTTTCATGCATAGCGCATATTTAATCGTTTGTCAGATGGTTCAAAAGACTTAAAAATATTCTCATTCGCCGTCGGAACAGGTCCCCTTAATTTAACCCAAAGACTGCGCAAACCGTGAGCCGCAACAGCCTATACGTTAGTGATGACGCACGCCATAAGGCGCATCGGCGACTGCCCCGTATCGTGTTCGATTACATCGACGGAGCCGTTGGCAATGAATCCGCTGCCGCCAACAACTTGGCCGCGCTGGAGCATCTGCGTCTGATGCCCCGCGTGCTCGCACCAACACAGCAGTACCAGTTGACCAAGACTTTACTGGGCCAGAACCTGAACCTGCCTTTTGGGATCGCGCCCATGGGCATGTGCAACCTGGCTTGGCCAGGGGCAGACCGAATGCTGGCAGCCGAGGCCGTCAAGCGAGGCATGCCGCATGGCGTCTCCACCGCGGCCTCGACGACCTTGGAAAGTATGGCCGAACAAGCTGGAGCGCTCGCCTGGTTTCAGCTTTACGTGACAGGCTCGCTTGAGACTGCCTGGGCTTTGGTGGACCGGGCCGAGGCTTGCGGCTACCAGGTGCTTATTCTGACGGTAGATGTACCACGCGTCGCTCCACGGCCACGCGATCAGCGCAACGGTTTCAACATGCCGTTTCGCATCGGAACCCAGCAATTCATGGACTTTGCGCGTCATCCGCATTGGTCGCTGGCGAGCCTGCTTGCGGGTGTGCCGGCAGCGGCCAATTTCGATGCCACCCCTGGGGGTAAAAGCTTTGACCGCTATGCCAGCCGTGCAGGCGCTAATTGGGACTTTTGGGACCAACTTCGTAGGCGCTGGAAAGGTAAGCTTGTCGTGAAGGGTGTGCTTAACCCCGATGACGCGCAACGCATACGGGCGGCTGGCGCTGATGCTATCTATGTATCCAACCACGGCGGTCGCCAACTTGACAGCGCGCCGGCAGCCATCAATGCCCTCACTCAGGTGCGGGCGGCCTTGGGGCCGGACTTTCCGCTCATTTTTGACAGTGGCATCCGCTCCGGCGAAGATATTCTTAAAGCACTTGCCAGCGGCGCCGACTTCGTGATGTTGGGCCGCCCGCTACTTTATGCCTTGGGCGCAGACGGTGCCCGCGGACTTTCCAGCTTGCTCGATGCCATCGTGGAATCCCTCTTGGTGGCCATGGCCCAGATTGGCTTGTCCGATATCAACGACATCAACAACACCCACCTTGCGGCGCCGCTCAGTTGAAACCAACCTAGGGAAACACCATGTCAAACCCAAAAAATCCTACTCTTCGTGGCGGCGCCATATTGGCCAGAGCCCTGATTGAAAAGGGAGTTGAACACGTCTTTACACTTTCTGGCGGGTTCTGCAATCCAGCACTGGAAGGCTTTATGGAATGCGGTACGCGCGTCATCAATTGCCCGCATGAACAGGTGGCCGGCCACCTGGCCGATGCCCATACCCGCATCACCCGAAAGCCGGCGGTGTGCTTGGTCGGGCCCGAAGGCTTCGCCAATGCCGTGCCGGCCATGATGGAGGCCTGGGGCGAACGTTCGCCTGTCATTTTTGTGACCGGCTCAAGCACGCTTAAACGCAAGGGTGCCGGTGGTTTCAAGGAGATCGACGATGTGGCAATTGCCGCGCCTCTGACCAAGCACAGTGTGGGTATCACTGACGGCACCCGCATCAGCGAATGCGTGGACCGAGCCTGGAAAATCGCCACCAGTGGTTACCCGGGTCCCGTGCACCTTAGTCTTCCTGTGGACATCATGTTTTCTTCCTTTCCGGTCGATGCTGGGCGGGAAGAAAGGCCCTATCTCCGAACAGCCGCTCGCCCTCCCCGTGCCTGGCCTGATCCAGACGCTCTGGAGCCCCTGCTGGCTTTGGTCGCGGCCGCCAAAAGGCCGATTTTTATCGGTGGACACGGTGTCTGGTGGTCGGGCAATGCACCCAAGTTGGAAGCTACCGCCAGCGCATTGAATATCCCGATTTTCAACATCCCTTATCACCAAAAGCTGCTCGGCGAACACTGCGAAGCCTATATGGGCTTGGCTGATATCCATCAGTACCAACCTTCCCGCCAAGCACTAGAAGCCTGCGATCTGGTCATCATGATCGGTGGTCGCCTGGACAACCAGATGAATTTCGGCAATGCGCCACTGTTTCCGGATTCACTGCAACTGGTGTGTGTCAACGGATCGGACGAAGAGATCCAAATGAACCGCTCGGCTGACCACGTATTGCTCAGTGACCCTGGTGCCTTTCTGGACGCACTGATGTCGCTCAAGGCTAAAGGTGCTTGGACGCTCGATCGCAGTTGGTTTGACATGAACCGCCAATGGCGCAGCGATTGGGTGAGCAAGACCCTGGCCGATTTGAAGGAGGACACCGATGCCACCGCTCTCCACGGCGGCAAAATCCACCCCCTTCAATTGTCACTGGATGTGCAGGCCGAGATGGGCGCCCAGGACTGGCTGGTTTTTGATGGAGGCAACACCCATTTCTGGTCTGAGATTGCTGTCAACCTGGCCGGTTGGCACGGGCAGCAACTGGCCGGCATCCTTCACCCGGGCAGTTTCAGCCTGCTGGGGGTGGGTGTTTCGCTGGCCCTGGCCGCCAAGAACACGCATCCCGAGTCTACTGTGGTGCTCATCAGCGGCGATGGGGCATTTTTGTCCGGCGGCCTGTCGATCGAGGCAGCGTTCCAGGAGGAGTTGCCCATCGTCGTGGTGATTGACAACAACGGCGGTCTTGATTGCATTTCGCAGCAACAAGAACGCCTGTTTGCTAATGGCAAACACTTCGCCACCGACTTCAGAGACATTCCCTTCCACAGTCTCTTTCAGGGCATGGGCGGCCATGGCGAATTGGTCGAACGGCGAGAAGATTTGGGGCCAGCGATTCGCCGCGCTATCGCCAGCGGTAAGACAGCCTGCGTCAACGTTAAAGCCAAGGGCGTCATCAGCCCCATCGTGTTAGCCACCACCAGCAAACGCGATAAAGCGTCGATCGAATAGGAGCGCGAAATGGCAACTTTAAGCACCCACACCCTGAATTCGGTCGATGGCAGCCATGCGGCTGCGGTCGACATTACGCTGCTAAAAATTGCCCCCAGCGGCGAACGCATCGACGTCTTTATCAGCCGTACCGACGCCGGCGGTCGCCTGTCGCAACTCATCGAGCCGGCCATGGTCGACACAGCGGCAGACTACGAACTGGTGTTCCAGACAGGGGCCTACTTCGACAAACTGGGTCTGAAGCTGCCGGGCCTGCGCATCCAAAAAGAGGTAGTGATACGGTTTTGTATGCCAGATCCGCGTGGGGCGTACCACATGCCTCTGGTGATGGCCCCCAACGGGTACAGCGTGTGGTTGTCAAGCTGACTGCACCCGCATAGTCACTTTCCCAAATGCGACACAGGCAGTGCCCAAAATTCCTAGATTATTCAAAAGGATGAGCAAATGAACTTCAGGTCGTCAATCGTAATCTGGGCCCAAGCCTTTTCTTTACTGACATTGATCGCAGCTGGCAATGCTTGGGCACAACAGACATATCCCAACCGACCCATCAAGCTCATAGTGGCGCAGCCTCCAGGCAATTCGGCCGATCTGGTCGCACGCATGATTAGCGAGCGGCTATCCCGCAGCCTTGGCCAGGCGGTTGTAGTCGACAACAAGCCAGGTGCCAGCGGCAGCATCGGTGTGACGGCCATCGCCGCAGCGCCGGCCGACGGTTACACCATAGGCATAGGCGGGATAGGTCAACTTGCTCTAAACCCGACGCTCTACTCAAAGTTGCCCTATGACGCGCAAACTGGATTCACAACGATCGCTATTGTCTACCGCGGGCCCATGTTGTTCATGGTCGACCCGGCCTCCCCCATTACCAGCTTGAAGGAGTTGGTCCAACAATCGCAAGTCACTCCAAACGGATTGGACTTCGCATCCGCCGGGACCGGCTCTATCATGCACTTGGTGGGTCAGCAATTGGTCCGCACCACCAACGCAAAGTTGACCCATGTGCCAAACCGGGGAACCGCCGCAGCCGCTTCTCTGGTGCTGGGTAAACACGCCGCGATGCTGGTCGAAAACGTCACAGCCGGAATGCCCTTCGTTCGCTCCGGTCAGTTGCGACCGCTGGCCATCACCAGCGCACAGCGCCACCCCGCTTTGCCGAACGTCCCCAGCGTAGTTGAAGCAGGTTTTCCCGGCCTCGTCACCGAGGGCTGGCTGGCACTGATAGGGCCGGCCGGACTGCCAACGCCGGTGCGCAACCGTTTGGCCGATGAAGTCCGTCAAATCATCATGCAGCCGGACTTGCAGACCTGGATCTCCTCCAGCGGCGGCTTGGCCGAACCCACAACCCCTGAACAGGCTAGCGCTTATGTGCGCGCGGAGTCGGCACGCTGGTCCGAGCTGATTCTCAGCTCCGGCATCAAGTTGGACTGACCCCGGCGGGGATTCGCCTGAAACATCAGCAGCTCGCATTTGAACTCGTAAACCTCAAGGGATCACTTCCATGTCCACCTCAGGCCTGAACATGTCTCGCCGCATACGGCGCACACCCTACACCGATCGCGTCGAGCAGCACGGTGTGCGCGGCTTTTCCGTTGTCAATCATATGCTGTTGCCCAAGGCGTTTCAAAAGACCGTTGAAGAGGACTACTGGCACTTGCGCGAGCATGTTCAGCTCTGGGATGTTTCATGCCAGCGGCAGGTGCAGATCACCGGACCTGACGCGGCACGCCTTGTGCAATGGATGACGCCACGCAACATCAGCAAGGCCAGGGTAGGCCAGTGCATGTATGTGCCTCTGGTTGATGAACGAGGCGGTATGGTCAATGACCCGGTGCTACTCAAGCTGGCTGAGGATCGTTTCTGGCTTTCGATTGCCGACTCCGATGTGTTGCTCTGGGCCAAAGGGTTGGCCTTGGGTGCACGGCTCGATGTCAAGGTGATCGAACCCGATGTCTCTGTTCTTGCGATACAAGGTCCCAAAGCCGAGGACCTATTGGCCAGCATATTTGGTCAAGCTGTGCGCAATATTCGTTTTTACAATTTTGATTTTGTCGACTTTAAGGGTACGCGCCAACTGATACAGCGTGGTGGCTACTCCAAGCAAGGCGGATTTGAGATCTACCTGAACGACAGCAGCCTTGGCAGCGCGCTGTGGGATCAGATCTGGGAGGCCGGGCAGGCCTACGACATCAGCCCCGGCTGCCCAAACCTGATCGAGCGCGTAGAAGGCGGCCTGCTGTCCTACGGCAATGAATTCACCCTTGAAAACAATCCTCTTGAATGTGGCATGGGTAAATTCTGCACGCTAGACGGCTCTGTCGATTTCCTGGGTCTCAAAGCCCTGCAGAGTATCTCAGCCCAGGGGCACCAAAGGGAGATTCGAGGCGTTCTTTTTGATGGAGGTCCGGGTCCCGTCTGCGGCAAACCCTGGCCAGTGAAGGCTGACAATGTGAAGGTTGGACAGATCACTTCGGCCATGTGGTCACCGCGTCTTAAACGTAACGTCGGCTTGTCCATGATCGAGCGCAGCCACTGGGCTCCAGGACAGGCTGTCATCGTGCATTGCCCAGATGGGGTGGATCGCCCCGGCGAGGTCGTTCTACTGCCCTTCCCCTGAACCCACTGCGAAAGATCAAAGCTGATGTATTCGGTACGCCGCTGGTCTGTGCGCCATGCCCGTGGCATTGAGATTTTTTACAAGGGGTTCGAGAAGGTTCTTGTGGCCTTACACCCACTTTGGAATGCGATTGGCTACGAGCGCCTGGAAAAGCCGATGGCTGCAGTGGAAAAATTCGTCAAAGGCATACTTTTCGACTGTCAGATGTGCGGCCAATGCTCGCTGAGTTCTTCCGGAATGTCATGCCCCATGAACTGTCCAAAAACTTTGCGCAATGGGCCCTGTGGCGGTGTTCGAGCTAACGGACACTGTGAGGTTAAACCCGAAATGCGTTGTGTGTGGATTGAAGCATATGAAGGCAGCCAGCGCATGGCTGAAGGCAAGCAAGCGTTCAAGATCGTCCAGTTGCCCGTTGACAGCAGACTAAAGGGCAAGTCTTCGTGGCTTCAAATGGCACGGCGTAGTCATCCATGATGATGTACGGCGACTTGGCCCATGAGGCCGATCCGATAATTCCGCCGGGACACTCCTCCTCTGGTAGTTTGGAGCGTCTTTTGCGCAGTCGCACATTCGTTGTGACGGCAGAGTTGGACCCGCCCGACTCTGCCCAAGCTGAAGATGTGTACCGCCGCGCTCGAATTTTTGACGGCTATGTCGATGCCATCAACGCCACCGATGGCAGTGGTGCCAATTGCCACATGTCCAGCTTGGCTGTGTGCGCGCTGTTAACGCGCGCTGGTTATTCGCCGGTCATGCAAATTTCTTGTCGCGACAAGAATCGCCTTGCCATTCAAGGAGACATTCTTGGTGGAGCCGCAATGGGCGTGAGCAATATTTTGTGCTTGAGCGGCGACGGCGTGCAACTCGGTGACCATCCCCAAGCCAAGCCGGTTTTTGATCTGGATTGCATGTCCCTGCTACAAACAGGACGCAAGATGAGAGACGACCATATGTTTCAAAGCGGTCGCAAATTGACATCAGCACCCAAGGTTTTCCTCGGTGCTGCGGCAAATCCCAGCGCCTTGCCTTTCGAGTTGCATGCACAGCAATTGGCAAAAAAAATCGCTGCCGGGGCCCAGTTCATCCAAACTCAGTATTGCTACGATTTACCCCGCTTGAGGCAATACATAAGTTGCATTGAAGACCTCGGCTTGCTCGATAACGTATTTATTCTGATTGGGGTGGGACCCTTACGGTCAGCACGTGCAGCCGAGTGGATGCGCTCCAAACTCCCCGGAGTGCATATTCCCGACACTGTCATCCAGCGAATGAGTGGCGCTACAGATCAATTGACTGAAGGCCGTAAGATTTGCGTTGACCTTGTCCAGGAAATAAGGGAGATCAAGGGTGTTGCCGGGGTGCATGTGATGGCCTATCGCCAAGAAGAAGCCGTCGCGGAAATTATTCAACGATCCGGCGTCCTGGCTGGCCGCCAACCTTGGCACCCAAGACTCAAGCCGCCAGACTAAAGATCGATCAGCCCCTGCTTGGAACAATTGGTGGACGACACTCTTCATCAATAATCGCAAAGATTAGCTGACTTCATCAAATGTTCCTGTCAATTTCTCCCCAAAATCTCTGATGTTATTAAATTTACCTGGCCGCATTTGGCTTGCATTACGTCGCTATGCGCCAGGCACTTTGGTTTGTATAGTCATTGCACTGGCAGCAAATTTTCTCTCCGCGCATTTTGGCGGACCATTGCTGCTTTACGCGCTATTGTTCGGCCTGTCGTTCCACTTCTTGAATAAACACGCCAGCGTGAAACCGGGCGTTGACTTTTGCGGTCGTTCGGTTCTTCGCATTGGAGTTGCATTATTGGGGGCACGCATCACTGTTGGACAGGTGGTGAATTTAGGGCCGGCTGTTGCAGTTGTTATTTTTTCAGGACTTGTGCTGACTATCCTGTTCGGCGTGTGGGCTGCATCCAGACTAGGTCGTTCGCGCGACGAGGGATTGCTATCCGGTGGTTCGGTGGCCATATGTGGTGCTTCGGCAGCATTGGCTATTTCCGCTGTATTGCCACAAACTAAAGAAAATCAACGTTTCACCTTATTGGCTATTGTGTCTGTCACGGTTTTATCCACTGTGGCCATGGTGTTGTACCCACTTTTGACTCAATGGCTGGAACTTTCGCAAACCCCTGCAGGCATATTTTTGGGTGGCACCATCCATGACGTTGCGCAGGTTGTCGCGGCTGGCATGATCGTCGGCCCACAAGCGGGTGAAGTTGCCACAGTGGTCAAACTTTTTCGAGTGATGTTGCTGGTTCCTGTAGTGATGGTGATTTCCTTTCTTTATCGAAACAGCCAAAACCTGGGCGAGGATGACGTAACGATGCCCTTGATCCCGGCATTTTTGATCGCATTCATTGTCATGATGCTGCTGGCTACATCACAGCTGTTGCCATTGCTATGGGTCGAGACAGCGACAGACATTTCACGACTGTGCCTGGTTTTGGCCATTGCGGCAGCCGGCATCAAAACAAGCATTGAGGATCTTTTGAACATGGGCTGGAAACCCTTGATGCTCTTTGTTGTGGAGACCCTTTTTATTGGTGGTTTTGTATTGGCTTCAGTTCTTTTTTTCAAGTTGGCGATGTGACCCTGCCCCCTACCAACACGTCCATTCATATGGCCCTTGGGCGAGCGGAAACAACTGTTGTCAAGCTTGCTGTTGTGGCCAGCGGATCTGCCGCTCAGGCAGGGTTCCCGACAATGGGGTTTTTGGCGCTTTCCCGTTAAGATTCACCCATGCATAACGACAACAGCACGCTCAGGGATTTGCTGCGGCAATGTAAAACCATCGCCGTGGTGGGTTTGTCGGCCGAGTGGCACCGGCCCAGTTTTTTTGCTGCCAAGTACATGCAGTCGCACGGCTACAAGATCATTCCGGTCAATCCGCGCTACGCCGCCACCGGCCAGCAGATTTTGGGTGAAAAGGTGTATGCCAGCTTGCTCGACATAACCCAGCCGGTGGACATGGTTGATGTTTTTCGCCGCACTGAGGACGTGCTGCCTCTGGCGGATGAAGCCATCCGCATCGGCGTCAAGTGCCTGTGGCAACAACTGGGCGTGCAAAACTTCGAAGCCGACCAACTGGTGCGCCAGGCCGGTCTGGCCTCGGTTTACAACCGCTGCGTCAAGATCGAACATGCGCGACTGTTTGGCGGCCTGAACTGGGTCGGGGTTAACACCGGCGTCATTTCGGCCCGGCGTCCTCATTAGTTTTAAAGTTCAACGCAAAGCACGCCGCCATGTCTGAACGCCAATTCAAACCTGAAACTCTTGCCATCCATGCCGGTCAGATTCCCGATGCCGCCACCGGCGCCCGGGCCCTGCCTATCTACCAAACCACCAGCTTTGTGTTTGACAGCGCCGAGCACGCCGCTTCGCTGTTTAACCTGCAGACCTTCGGTAATGTTTACTCCAGACTGAGCAATCCCACGGTGGCGGCCTTTGAAGAGCGGGTCGCCGCGCTGGAGGGCGGACGGGCCGCCGTGGCTTCGGCATCCGGCATGGCGGCCGAGACCATGGCGCTGATGACGATGTTGCAGACCGGTGACCACGTGGTGGCGGCAGGAACGCTTTATGGTGGCTCGGTCACCATGCTGGCGGTCAGCCTGGCCAAGTTCGGCATTCAGACCACCTTTGTCGATGCCGCCCGGCCCGAAGCCTTTGCCGCCGCCATGCAGCCCAACACCCGCGCCGTGTTTGCCGAAAGTCTGGGCAACCCCAGCTTGCAGGTGCTCGACATTGCCGCCGTGGCCGAAGTGGCCCATGCGCACGGTGTGCCGCTGGTCATCGATAACACCGTGCCCAGCCCCTTCTTGTGCAACCCGCTGTCCTTGGGTGCCGACTTGGTGGTGCATTCGGCCACCAAGTACCTGGCCGGCCACGGCACCACGCTGGGTGGCGTGCTGGTTGAAAGCGGCCGTTTCCCCTGGGACAACGGGAAATTTCCGGGTATGACACAGCCTTCGCCGGGCTACCACGGCGTCAAGTTTTACGAGACATTTGGCGACTTTGCTTTCACCATGCGATGCCGTATGGAAAGCCTGCGCGTCTTTGGCGCAACGCTCAGCCCCATGAGCGCCTGGCAAATATTGCAAGGCGTCGAGACCTTGCCCCTGCGCATGGAGCGGCACTGCAGCAACGCCCTTGGCGTGGCGCGTTTTCTGCAAGCCGACCCGCGCGTGGCCTGGGTCAACTACCCCGGCTTGCCCGATCACCCCCAGCACGCGCTGCTGATGCGGCAGATGCGCGGCGCTTCAGGCCTGCTGGCCTTCGGCCTGAAGGGCGGTCTGGAAGCGGGCATCCGATTCATCGAATCGGCGCAGTTCATGAGCCATCTGGTCAACATCGGCGACACCCGTACCCTGATCAGCCACCCGGCCAGCACCACGCACCGCCAGCTCGACGCGCAGCAGCAAGTGGCCGCCGGCGTCGGGCCCGACATGATTCGTATCTCTGTGGGTCTGGAACATCTCGACGATATTCTGTGGGACATCGACCAGGCCCTGACCACCGCTAACCGTTCCTGAGGCATAGGTAGCCCACTGGACTTGCGCATGACCATTTACGATCAGCAGCTGGACAAGAGCCCCGCCAACTTTGTAGCCCTGTCGCCCGTCAGCTTTGTCGAGCGTACCGCCGAAGTGTTTGGCGACCTACCCGCCGTGGTCCATGGTCAGCGCCGCTACACCTGGGCGCAGACGCGCGAGCGCTCCGCGCGCCTGGCCGCAGCACTCAAGGCGGACGGTATAGGCCGCGGCCAGACAGTCAGCACCATGCTGGCCAACACGCCCGAGATGGTCGAAGCCCACTACGCGGTGCCGGCACTCGGTGCGGTGCTCAACACCCTGAACACTCGGCTTGACGCCGCCTTGCTGGCCTGGCAGCTGAACCACTGTGAGTCCGAGGTGCTGATCACCGACCGCGAGTTCTCACCCGTGATCACACAGGCGCTGCAGATACTGCGCGAGCAGCACGGCCGAACGCTGCTGGTGATCGACGTCTGCGACAGCGAATTCAACGGTCCGGGCGAGCGCGTTGGCGCCCATGACTACGAGGCCTGGTTGGCCAGCCACGACCCGCTGGGCAGGCTCGACGGACCGACTGACGAATGGGATGCGATTGCCGTGAGCTACACCAGCGGCACCACGGGCGATCCCAAGGGCGTGGTCACGCACCACAGGGGCGCTTACCTGAACGCCGTCAGCAATGCCGCCACCTGGACCATGCCGCATTTCCCGCGCTACCTGTGGACCTTGCCCATGTTTCACTGCAACGGCTGGTGCTTTCCGTGGACAGTGGCCATGCTGGCAGGCACGCATGTGTGCCTGCGCAAGACCGATGCCCAGTCCATCCTGGAGGCGATGCGCACCCACGCGGTCAACCACTACTGCGCCGCGCCCATCGTCCACAGCCTGATTTACAACGCTCCAGCAGCCTTGCGCGAAGGCATTCCGCCGGGCGTACGCGGTATGGTGGCAGGGGCTGCACCGCCGGCCGCCATGATCGAGGGCATGGCCGGCATCGGCTTTGCCATCACCCACGTTTACGGCCTGACCGAAGTCTATGGCCCTGCGGCCGTGGCCGTGCAGCGCGCCACCTGGGCCGCAGAGAGCCTTGCCGAACAAACCCGGCTCAACGGCCGCCAGGGCGTGCGCTACCCCCTGCAGGAGGGCATGACCGTGATGGACCCGCTGAGCATGGCCGAATGCCCGGCCGACGGACGGACCATGGGCGAGATCATGTTCAGGGGCAACATCGTGATGAAGGGCTACCTTAAAAACCCGGGCGCCACGGCTGCCGCATTTGCCGGGGGCTGGTTTCACACCGGTGACCTGGCGGTGATGGAGCCCGACCGTTACGTCAAGATCAAAGACCGCAGCAAGGACATCATCATTTCGGGCGGCGAGAACATCAGCTCACTCGAAGTCGAAGACGCGCTGTACCGACACCCCGCCGTGCTGGCATGCGCCGTGGTGGCCAAGCCAGATGACAAATGGGGCGAGACCCCGCTGGCCTATGTCGAGACGCGGGCCGGCAGCAGCGTCACGGCTGTCGAGTTGGTGGCGCACTGCCGCGAATGGTTGGCCGGCTACAAAGTGCCCAAAGACATACGCTTTGAGAACATACCCAAAACATCCACCGGGAAGATTCAGAAGTTCCAGCTGCGCGAGCGCGCCCGCACGGATGCCGTCACACCATCAACGTCCACAAAATCCTGAGGTCATCACCATGCCCAACACCCCACTCGACCCCGTACTGCTGCGCAGTGACGACGCCCGCGGCGTGACCACCCTGACGCTGAACCGACCATTGGCCTTCAACGCCCTCAATGAAGCGCTGTTAAACGCCCTGCAAAAAGAGCTTGACCAATTAGCCGCCGAACCCGCGTTGCGCGTGCTGGTCGTTGCGGCGAACGGGCGCGCATTTTGCGCCGGCCATGACCTCAAGGAAATGCGCGCCGAACCCGCGCTTGGCTACTACCAGCAACTGTTTGCCCAGTGCGGCCGCATGATGATGAGCCTGCAGCACCTGCCGGTGCCAGTGATCGCCAAAGTGCAAGGCATGGCAACGGCCGCCGGCTGCCAACTGGTGGCGCAGTGTGACCTGGCGGTCGCTGCATCCGACGCACGCTTTGCGGTCAGCGGCGTCAACCTAGGCCTGTTTTGCGCCACACCCAGCGTTGCGCTGTCGCGCAACCTGTCACGCAAAGCCGCCTTTGAGATGCTGGTCACCGGCGACTTCATCGATGCGCAAGAGGCACTGAGCAAAGGCCTGATCAACAGGGTGGCTGACCCGGCGCAACTGGACGAAGCCGTCGAGTCCCTGGTCTCGCGCATTTTGAGCAAACCGCGGCTACCCATTGAGATGGGCAAGCAGCTTTTTTACCGCCAGATAGAGACCGGCATGCAAGCCGCCTATGACGACGCCGCGCAGACCATGGCCTGCAACATGATGGACGACTCAGCGCTGGAGGGTGTGCAAGCCTTCATCGACAAGCGTCCGCCGTGCTGGTGATCACGGGTCGGCTTGTCAGCCGACCCACTTGCGCGCGTTGCGCCAGATTTGCATCCACGGGCTGAACTCTTGCACCTGGCCGGCAGTCCAGCTCATCTGCACATTGCGAAACACCCGCTCGGGGTGCGGCATCATGGCTGTGAAGCGGCCGTCGGCCGTGGTCACGGCTGTCAGGCCGCCGGGGCTTCCGTTCGGATTGGCCGGGTAGGCCTCGGTGGGCTGGCCCAGGTGGTCAGTAAAGCGCATGGCAGCCACCGCTTTGGCCGCGTTACCGCGGCGCACGAAGTTGGCAAAACCTTCACCGTGTGCCACTGCGATCGGCAGGCGCGCACCAGCCATATCTTTGAAAAACAAGCTCGGTGATTCAAGCACCTCGACCTGGCCCAGGCGCGCCTCAAACCGCTCGCTCAAGTTGGTGGTGAAGCGCGGCCAGGCTTCAGCGCCCGGGATGATGCTGGCGAGCTCGGCAAACATCTGGCAGCCGTTGCACACGCCAAGGGCAAAGGTGTCGGTGCGGGCAAAAAAGACTTTGAACTGCTCAGCCAGCACCGGGTTGAACATGATCGAGCGGGCCCAGCCTATGCCCGCACCCAGCGTGTCGCCGTAGCTGAAACCGCCGCAAGCAACCACGCCAATGAAATCCTGCAAGTTCGCGCGGCCGCTTTGCAAATCTGTCATGTGAACGTCGCAAGCTTCAAAGCCGGCCAGCGTGAAGGCGTAAGCCATCTCCACATGCGAGTTCACGCCCTGCTCACGCAGGATGGCCACGCGCGGGCGGAACAGGGCCAGTGCTGGGGCTCCGTCAAAAGTAGAGGCTTGGGGGAAGGTTTTGGGCAGCAACACGTGCAAGCCGGTGTTTTGCGGATCGCCGACGCTCGCATGCTCGGCGTCAGCGCCTTGCGGGTTGTCGCGCTGCTGGCAGATTTTCCAGCTCACAGCGTCCCACACCTGATGCAGGTCCTGCAATGACGCGCTGAACACGGCCTTGGTGTCGCGCCAAATTTGAATTTGACCTTTGCCGACATCCAGCGCTGCATGCTGCGGCCGGGTCTTGCCGACAAAGTGACTGAAGGCGGCCAGGGAGTGTTCACGCAAAAGCTGCATGACTTCGTTGCGAACCGCGGTGCGCACCTGGATCAAGACGCCCAGCTCTTCATTGAACAGTGCCTTGAGCGTGAGTTCATCGCGGCGCGCACTGACCTGGCTTGCCCAGTTTTTGCTGTCGCCGGTATCCATGCGGCTGTCGGAAATGCCGTCACCTTCGACCAGCAACATGTCGATGTTGAGCGACACGCCGACCTGGCCGGCAAAGGCCATCTCACAAGCCGCAGCCAGCAGGCCGCCGTCACTGCGGTCGTGGTAAGCGAGTATGTCACCCTTGGCTCGCAGCGCGTTGACCGCGTTGACCAAGTTCACCAGGTCCTGCGGGTCATCCAGGTCGGGTACCGCGCCCTCCCCCTTGTCCAGGGTCTGCGCCAGGATAGAGCCGCCCATGCGGCACCGGCCCTTACCCAGGTCAATCAAAATCAGCGTGCTGTCGGCTTCTTCGGCGTTGAGCTGCGGTGTGAGCGTGCCACGCACATCGGCCAGCGAGGCAAAGGCGCTGACGATCAGCGAGACCGGCGAGGTGACTTTTTTAGCCTCGGCGCCCTCAGTCCAGACCGTGCGCATGGACAGCGAATCTTTGCCGACCGGAATCGACACGCCCAGGGCCGGGCACAGTTCCATGCCCACGGCTTTCACGGCTTCGTACAGCGCGGCGTCCTGGCCGGGCTCGCCACAAGCGGCCATCCAGTTGGCCGATAGCTTGACGCGGGGCAGCTCGATAGGCGCGGCCAGCAAGTTGGTGATGGCTTCGGCCACCGCCATGCGGGCCGAGGCAGCGGCGTTGGTCGTGGCCAGCGGCGTGCGCTCGCCCATGCTCATGGCCTCGCCGGCAAAGCCCCGGTAGTCGGCAAGCGTCACAGCACAGTCGGCCACCGGCACCTGCCATGGGCCGACCATCTGGTCGCGGTGCGTTAGGCCGCCCACGGTGCGGTCGCCGATGGTGATGAGAAAACGCTTGGACGCCACTGTCGGATGGCTGAGCACATGGATCACGCTTTGCTGCAGGTCCACGCCGGTCAGGTCCAGCGCTTGGATCGGGCGCGAAACTGACTTCACATCGCGGTGCATCTTGGGCGGCTTGCCCAGCAACACGTTCATGGGCATATGGACTGGAGCCCGTGGGGGGGCCGCTGCGCCTTGCTTGGATGAAGAATCTGCGCCACCGTCCATCACGACCAGATCCCGCTCCTCAGTCGCCAAGCCAATCACTGCAAACGGGCAGCGTTCGCGTTCGCAAAAGGCTTTGAACTGCGGCAAGGACTCCGGCGCAATCGCCATGACATAGCGTTCCTGGCTTTCGTTGCTCCAGATTTCTTTGGGGCTCAGGCCGCTTTCTTCCAGCGGCACGGCGCGCAGGTCAAAACGCGCACCGCGGCCGGCGTCGTTCACCAACTCGGGAAAGGCGTTAGACAAGCCGCCCGCGCCCACGTCGTGAATCGCCAGAATCGGGTTGGCTGCACCCAATTGCGCGCACTGGTTAATCACCTCTTGCGCGCGGCGCTCGATCTCGGGGTTGCCGCGCTGCACAGAATCAAAGTCGAGCTCAGCGGCATTGGCACCCGAGGCCATGGAGCTGGCAGCACTGCCGCCCATGCCGATGCGCATGCCGGGGCCACCCAGTTGAATCAGCAAAGTGCCAGCCGGAAACAAGATTTTTTTTGTCAAGGCAGCGTCAATGGTGCCCAGGCCGCCGGCGATCATGATGGGCTTGTGGTAACCCCAGCGCTGGCCGCCCACGGTCTGCTCGTACTCGCGAAAGTAACCCGCCAGGTTGGGCCGGCCGAATTCATTGTTGAAGGCCGCGCCGCCCAGCGGGCCTTCGGTCATGATCTGCAAGGCGCTGGCGATATGGCCGGGCTTGCCAAATGCATCGTCAAACAGCCTCGAGACCGTGAAACCTGTCAGGCCGGCCTTGGGCTTGGAGCCGCGGCCGGTAGCGCCCTCATCCCTAATTTCACCGCCGGCGCCCGTCGAGGCACCGGGAAAAGGGGAAATCGCCGTGGGGTGGTTGTGGGTCTCTACCTTCATCAGCACATGGGTCAACACGTCAGCGCGGGCGCTGTAGCTCTGGTGTGAAGAGTTCTTGTCAGAGCCGGCAAAAAAGCGCTCTAATTTGCCGCCTTCCATCACCGAAGCATTGTCTGAGTACGCCACCACCGTGTGCTGCGGGTTGAGCTGCTCGGTGTTGCGGATCATGCCGAACAGGCTCTTGTCCTGCAGCACGCCGTCAATCGTGAACTCGGCGTTGAATATCTTGTGGCGGCAGTGCTCGCTGTTGGCCTGCGCGAACATCATCAATTCCACATCGGTGGGGTTGCGCTGAAGGCCGGTGAAAGCCTGCACCAGGTAGTCCAGCTCATCGTCGGCCAGCGCCAGACCGAAAGTCGCATTGGCTTGCGCCAGCGCCTGGCGTCCGCCGCCCAGCACATCAATGGCCTGTAGGGGGGCTGCACGGAGTTCGGCAAACAAGCCGGCGGCTTGCGCGCGCTCGGTCATGATGCTTTCGGTCATGCGGTCATGCAGCAAGTCGCTGATTTGCGCGCGTTGTTCCAGGCTCAAATAGGTTTTTCCCAGCAAGCCGGGCTTGATCAGCAGCGCGTACTCGGTGATGCGCTCAATGCGCTTGACCGCTAAGCCGCAACTGTGGGCAATGTCCGTGGCCTTGGAGGCCCAGGGCGAGACCGTTCCAAGACGGGGGGAGACGGTGAAAAAAGTAGCACTTGCCGGGTTCGCCGGCCACTGGCGTGAGGGCTCGCCGTAGTTGAGCAGCGCCTCCAGCTGGGCCTCCAGTGTGTCATCGGGCGGGGCTTCGGTGGCCACCAGATGCACGAAACGGGCACTGACGCCACTGATCTTGTCTGAAATCGCCTGCAGTCGGGGGAGCAGTTGCCGGGCGCGAAACTCGCTGAGGGCGTTGATACCCCGGGGTTCCCCCTCAAAAGTCGTCAAATGCAGGGTCACGGTGGCAGTGGCTTTGTAGTTATTGGACCAGCCTGTTGCTGAATCCTGGGTTGGGGGCCGCTCCAGCCCTAAAGTCAGGCAGCGCTGCGCGGAGAAACTTGATTTTATCAGTCCGTATCTCCGCAAAGGCCGGGGCCCGTGTCTGGCCGCACACTGACATGAGCCAGGTGGGATAATGTCGGCCATGAGTACTACCTACAAAGATGCTGCGGGCATTCAAGGCATGCGCGTGGCCGGCAAACTGGCCTCCGAGGTGCTGGATTACCTGACACCGTTCGTCAAGCCGGGCATCACCACCAACGAAATTGACCGGCTGGCGCATGACTACATGACGCAGGTGCAAAAAACCATTCCGGCCACGCTGGGTTACCAGCCTCCGGGCTACGGCGCTTACCCTAAATCGCTTTGCACTTCGGTCAATCACCAGGTTTGTCATGGCATTCCGAACGACAAAGCCCTGAAAAAAGGCGACATCGTCAACATTGACGTGACCGTCATCAAGGACGGCTGGCACGGCGACACCAGCCGCATGTATTTGGTGGGCGAGGCTTCAATTGCGGCCAAGCGCCTGTGCCACATCACCTACGAAGCCATGTGGCAAGGCATCATGCGCGTCAAGCCCGGGGTTCGGCTTGGTGACATCGGTCATGCCATCCAAACCTTCACCGAAAAGCAGGGTTTTTCGATCGTGCGTGAATTTTGCGGCCACGGCATTGGCCAGAAGTTTCATGAAGAGCCTCAGGTTCTGCACTACGGCCGCCCCGGCACGCTCGATGAGCTCAAGCCCGGCATGACCTTCACCATCGAGCCCATGATCAACGCCGGTAAACGCGAGATCAAAGACGGCCCTGAAAAAGACGGCTGGAGCATCGTCACCCGTGACCACTCCCTGTCTGCTCAATGGGAACACACCGTTTTGGTCACTGAACAGGGCTACGAGGTGCTGACCCTGTCCGCCGGCAGTCCGGCAATTCCGGCTTTTGTCCCAGCCCATGCCCAAAGCCGCTCGGCAGAGACGACCGGCGCCTGAATCTGCCCCTGCATGCAAGCATCCAGCCCCAGCGTAGCAAGCACTTCGACGGTGACAGCCGCTGAGCTGGCGCACTGGCGTGAGCATTACCGCAGCGGCAAAACCGATTTGCTGGCATCCCTGGCACAAAGCGGCGCCTCCACGCGTGGCATCCGTTCACGATTGCAAGCCTTAGCGCGCCACACCGACAAAACTTTGCAACAGCTCTGGGTGCGCGCCGGCTTTCCAGAATCATGCAGTCTGGTGGCCGTCGGTGGCTACGGCCGCGGGGAGTTGTTTCCTTACTCAGATGTCGATGTGCTGTTGCTGCTGCCCGATGGCACCCTGATCGACGCGCCGTCGGGCGATTCCAGCCTCAAAGTGCGCATCGAAAACTTCATCGGCAGCTGCTGGGACACGGGTCTGGAAATCGGCTCCAGTGTTCGCACAGAAAGTGAATGTCTGCACGAGGCGAGCAAAGATGTGACTGTGCAAACATCGGTGCTGGAGGCGCGCTGGCTGGCCGGCTCCAAAGCCAATTTTCTCAGCCTGCAAGCCCGGCTTGAAAAAGCCATGGACCCCAAGGCTTTTTTTGTGGCCAAGTCACTGGAGCTGCGGCAGCGCCACAACAAGTTTGAAGACACGCCCTACGCGCTCGAGCCCAACTGCAAAGAATCCCCCGGCGGTCTGCGTGACTTGCAAGTCGTGTTGTGGGTGGCGCGGGCTGCTGGATTGGGCAAGTCCTGGGAAGAGCTGGCACGCAACGGCCTGGCGACAGCCTTTGAGGTGAGGCAGATCAAGGCCAACGAGGCTTTGCTCAGCCTCATTCGGGCCCGCCTGCACATGCTGGCCGACCGGCGTGAAGACCGGCTGGTGTTTGATCTGCAAACTGTTGTGGCCGAGTCCTTCGGCTACGCCAGTGTGGCGCCCGATGGCTCGCGGCTGGCGCGCCGCGCCAGCGAGTCGCTGATGCGCCGCTATTACTGGGCGGCCAAGGCAGTGACCCAGCTCAACCAGATTTTGCTGCTCAATATTGAAGAGCGGTTGAACCCCAACACGCAACCGCTGCGGCCGATCAACGCGCGATTTTTCGAAAAAGCCGGCCGCATCGAAGTGGCCAGCGACGAGCTGTATGTGCAACAGCCCCATGCAATTTTGGAAACTTTTTTGCTTTTCCAAACCACAGTGGGCGTCAACGGCCTGTCTGCGAAAACTCTGCGCGCGCTTTACAACGCCCGCAGCGTGATGGACGCCGGCTTTCGACGTGACCCGGTCAACCGCGACACTTTCCGCAAGATTCTGATGCAGCCGGAAGGCATCACGCATGCCATGCGGCTGATGAACCAGACCTCCGTGCTGGGCCGCTACCTGTGGGTGTTCCGCAAGATCGTCGGGCAGATGCAGCACGACCTGTTCCATGTCTACACGGTGGACCAGCACATCCTGATGGTGCTGCGCAACGTGCGGCGTTTTTTCATGGCCGAGCATTCGCACGAATACCCCATGTGCTCGCAACTGGCGGCCGGCTGGGACAAGCCCTGGATTCTTTACATCGCGGCACTGTTTCATGACATTGCCAAGGGCCGTGGCGGTGACCACTCAGAGCTCGGTTGCAAGGACGTTCGAACCTTTTGCACCCAGCACAGCATTGCTGCTGAAGATACGCAACTTATCGAATTTCTGGTGCGTGAGCACCTGTTCATGAGCCGCATGGCGCAAAAAGAAGACCTGAGCGATCCTGAAGTGATTGCCGGCTTTGCCAAACGCGTCGGCAATGAACGTTACCTCACGGCCTTGTACCTGCTGACCGTGGCCGATATTCGCGGGACCAGTCCCAAAGTGTGGAACGCCTGGAAGGGCAAACTGCTCGAAGACCTGTACCGCTACACCCTGCGCATGCTGGGCGGTCGTGCGCCTGACCCGCAGGCTGAAGTCGAGTCCCGCAAGCGCGAAGCTTTGTCTTTGCTGGCCTTGCACGCAGAGCCTTTTGAGTCGCAAAAAGCGCTGTGGGCCACGCTCGATGTGAGCTACTTCATGCGTCATGAAGCGGGCGACCTGGCTTGGCACGCGCGGCAGCTGTCGCGCCATGTGGGCTCCGGCAAGTCGGTGGTGCGTGCGCGCCGCTCTTCAGACGGTGAAGGCATGCAGGTGCTGGTCTACACACCCGATGCGCCCGATCTGTTTGCCCGTATTTGCGGTTACTTTGACACGGCCAGTTTCAGCATTGTGGACGCCAAAATTCACACCGCCAACAACGGCTATGCAATGGACACCTTTCAGGTGATCAGCGCCACACCGCACGAGCATTACCGCGAGGCGGTCTCCATGGTGGAAGCCGAACTGATTCGCATCCTGCAGACCGCCGGACCACTGCCGCCACCGGGCAAAGGCCGGGTGTCGCGTCGCGTGAAAAGCTTTCCGATCACGCCACGCGTGGACTTGCGGCCCGACGAAAAAGCCCAGCGCTGGCTGCTCAGCGTGTCCGCCAGCGACCGGGTTGGCTTGTTGTACTCGATTGCCCGCGTGCTGGCCCGTCACCGCATCAACTTGAAACTGGCCAAAGTCACCACGCTGGGCGAGCGAGTCGAAGACACTTTTTTGATCGACGGGCCGGAGCTGCAGCAAAACAAAGCGCAGATAGCCATCGAAACCGAACTGCTCGAGGCCCTGAAAGCCTGAAGCCCGGCGCTATCGCCCGCCTCAGTCGTCGGCAGTCTCGTCAAGCCCTGGAAACAGGACCTGGGTGTAGCCGAACTTGGTGAAATCACGCACCCGCATCGGGTACAGCTTACCGATCAAATGGTCGCACTCGTGTTGCACCACCCGCGCATGAAAGCCGTCTGCCTCGCGTTCAATCGGCTCACCAAAAGGGTCAAAGCCGGTGTAGCGAATGCGCGACCAGCGCGGCACCATGCCGCGCAGACCGGGCACTGACAGGCAACCCTCCCACCCCACTTCCTCTTCGCTGCCCAGTGGCGTGATCACGGGGTTGAGCAAGACGGTGCGGGGAATCAAGGGCGCATCGGGGTAACGCGGGTTGACTGCGTCCGTGCCAAAAATCACCAGTTGCAAGTCCACAGCAATTTGCGGCGCAGCCAGACCGGCACCGTTGACGGCGCGCATGGTCTCAAACATGTCAGCCACCAGAAGGTGCAGCGCGTCAGTGTCAAATTCAGTCACGGGCTGGGCCACGCGCAGCAGCCGCTCATCACCCATCTTCAATATCTCATGCACTGCCATTGAGTAACTCCATCAATTGGTTTTCGTCGATGACTTTCACGCCAAGTTCCAAGGCCTTGGTCAGCTTGCTGCCCGCCTCGGCGCCGGCCACCACATAGTCGGTCTTTTTGCTGACCGAGCCGGCAACCTTACCGCCGGCGGCTTCTACTTTGTCCTTAGCCTCGTCGCGACCCAGCGTAGGCAGCGTGCCGGTGATGACCAAGGTCAGTCCAGCCAGCGGCTGCGGTGCGCGCTCGGCGGGCTCGCCTTCGGCCCAGGTCACGCCACAAGCGCGCAGTTGCTCGACCACTTCGCGGTTGTGCGCCTGCTCAAAAAAAGTACGTATGCTTTGAGCCACCACAGGACCCACGTCATCGACCTCCAGCAGCTGCTCTGCGCTGGCTGCCATGATGCCGTCCAGTTGGCCGAAATGACGGGCCAGCGCCTTGGCGGTGGCCTCACCCACATGGCGGATACCCAGACCGAACAGGAAACGCGGCAAAGTGGTTTGCTTGGATGCTTCAATCGCTTCGAGCAGGTTGTTGGCTGACTTGTCGGCCATGCGCTCGAGTCCGGCCAGAGAGCTCAAGCCTAAACGGTACAAGTCCGGCAAGTTGCGAATGATGTTGGCGTCCACCAGCAGTTCGACCAGCTTGTCGCCCAAGCCATCAACCTCGACTGCACGGCGGTGCGCGTAATGCAAGATAGCTTCTTTGCGTTGCGCGCCACAAAACAGCCCGCCCGTGCAGCGGTAATCGGCCTCGCCCTCCTCACGCACAGCTGCCGAGCCGCAGACAGGACACAGGCGCGGCATGGTGAAAGGCTGGGCATCACCGTGGCGCTTGTCCATCACCACGCTCACCACTTCGGGAATCACATCGCCGGCGCGGCGCACCACCACGGTGTCGCCCAGGCGCACATCCTTGCGGCGGGCTTCATCCTCGTTGTGCAGCGTGGCGTTGGTCACGGTAACACCGCCCACAAACACGGGCGCCAGCTTGGCCACCGGGGTGAGCTTGCCGGTGCGACCCACCTGCACATCGATGCCCAGCACCGTGGTCAGTTGCTCTTGGGCCGGGTATTTGTGCGCCACGGCCCAGCGCGGCTCACGGCTGACAAAGCCGAGTTGGCGTTGCGCGGCCAGACTGTTGACTTTGTAGACCACACCATCAATATCAAAGGGCAGTGCATCACGCGCTAAGCCAATGCGTTGATGAAAATCCACCAGGCCCGAGGCCGCTTGCACGCAGGCGGTTTGCTCCGCCACAGGCAGGCCCCAGTTTTTCAGGGTCATCAGTAATTCGTGATGTGTATTGAACAAGGGCCCGCCTTGATACACAGGTGTGATGTCACCGACACCATAGGCAAAAAAGCTCAATGGGCGTTGCGCGGCAATGCCGGAATCCAACTGGCGCACGGCACCGGCGGCGGCGTTGCGCGGGTTGACAAAGGTTTTTTCACCCTTCTCTCCGGCGGCAATGCGTGCGCGCTGGCGATCGTTCAAGGCTTCAAAGTCGCTGCGGGCCATGTAAACCTCGCCGCGTACTTCGAGCACCTTGGGGGCTTGAGCCGGCAGGTGCAAAGGAATTTGGCCGATGGTGCGGATGTTGTGCGTGACATCTTCACCGGTTTCGCCGTCACCGCGCGTGGCGGCCTGCACCAGCACACCGCCTTCATAGCGCAGGCTCATGGCCAGGCCGTCAAACTTGAGTTCGGCGACGTAATCAACGGCGGGATCAGCCTCTGTCAAACCCAGTTCTTTGCGTATGCGGGTGTCAAAACTCTGCGCCCCGCTCGCCTCGGTGTCGGTTTCGGTGCGGATGCTGAGCATGGGCACCACGTGCTTGACGCTGGCAAAACCGTCCAGAATTTGGCCGCCCACCCGCTGCGTGGGCGAATCAAGTGTGCGCAAGTGCGGGTGCGCAAGTTCCAAAGCTTGTAACTGCGCAAACAAGCGGTCGTATTCAGCGTCCGGGATTTGCGGTGCATCGAGCGTGTAATAAAGATGCGCATGATGCTGCAGCAGCGCGCGTAACGCTTGAGCGCGCTCGGCGGGCGATGGTGCAGAGAAAAGATCGCCGGCACCGGAGTCGGCTGGCGATGCAGGGTCTGGTGCGTTCACTGCAGGCTCAGGAAAAGAGCCGCCGGCCCAAAGCAGAGCCGGCTGAAAGCTCGCGCGCATCGAGCGTGTCATAGAGCTTTTCAAGGTCGGCTTTGATCACTTGCATGGAGTCCGCACGGATGCGGTTGCCGTAGTCGTCCATCAGCGCACCGTCCATGGCCGAGGCCAGGGCCAGCGCGGCCTGGCACATGCGGTCAAAGGGTTGCTCAGACCTGGCCACCTGGGGCACGTCCAAAGACATGGTCAGCTCGCGCAAAGCGGTTTGCTCCGGGTCTTCGGCCATGGCAGCTTGCGAGTCAAAAGCCAAAATCAAAATAGGCGCCTGGGCTTGCGCGCCCGGCAGCACCATGCGCCCGGGAATGGCGCCAGGCACAAAGCCGTGACGGGCCGCATTTTGTTGCACATAGCCAGGGCTCCAGGCGATGGTGGCAGCCCGCAATGTGAAGCTGATCTGGGCGTCATGCTCTCCGGCAAACTGGTCCAGCTCCCGGGCCCGAGCGACTTCTTCATGCATCTCCGGAAACTCCGGCTCGCCATTGACATCGTCTGCAAAAGCCTGGGCTTTCATAACGAATTCAGAATATTCGATCTGATTGAGTGCACCGGTGCGGTTGGCCAGTTGCACCCCGGCCTGAAATGCGCTGTAACGCTGACCGGCCACAGGAATTTCCCATTCGCCGGTGTCAATGCTCAAGCCCTCAACCGCAAAAGGCTTGCTGCCCACGCGCCGCGTGGGCGGCATGGCGGCCAGAGCCGCCTCACCCGAGACCTGGGTATCAACAGCGATCGGCACAATCACGTCAATCAACGCATCGAGCGCCGCTTTTTTCTCGATGCTGGTGAGCGTGGTCAGGGATTCGAGGCTACCGTCAAAAGCCGGGTCCTGGCGCTCATCGCTGTCTTCAGGCGCATCGGTTTGAGCTGCTTGCTCTGATGACTCGCTTGAATTCGTAGCCTGGCGCGGACGGTTTTTACGCGAGGTCCAGGCGCCGTGCGCCACCACCACCGCCAGCACCACCGCGCCGGCAATAGCCAGACCCAGTTGCAAATTACTCATGCCACAGGCACCGCTTGTGCAAAGCCGATGGCCTCCCCCATATCAACCGCCACGATGCGCGAGACGCCCTGCTCCTGCATGGTCACACCGATCAACTGCTCGGCCATTTCCATGGCAATTTTGTTGTGGCTGATGAAAAGGAACTGTGTTGACCTGCTCATGCTGACCACCAGCTTGGCATAGCGCTCGGTGTTGGCGTCGTCCAGCGGCGCATCGACCTCGTCGAGCAAACAAAAAGGGGCCGGATTGAGCTGGAAAATAGCGAACACCAAGGCAATCGCGGTGAGCGCTTTTTCGCCACCGGAGAGCAAGTGAATGGTCTGGTTTTTCTTGCCCGGCGGCTGCGCCATCACCTGCACGCCGGCGTCCAGGATTTCTTCGCCGGTCATCACCAGGCGCGCATTACCGCCGCCAAAGAGCTCGGGGAACATCTTGCCGAAGTGGCCGTTGACCACCTCGAAGGTGCTGGAGAGCAACTCCCGTGTTTCGATATCGATTTTTTTGATGGCATCTTCCAAAGTGCTCATGGCCTCATTGAGGTCAGCCGACTGGGAGTCCAAAAATCCTTTGCGCTCACGGGCGCTGGTCAACTCATCGAGTGCGGCCAGATTGACCGCGCCCAGGGACTGGATCTCGCGGTTGATGCGATCAATCTCCGTTTGCAGGCCGCTCAGGCGCACATGACCGGTTTCAATCGACAGTTCAAGCGCTTGAAGGTCGGCCTCGGCATCTGTCAACAGTTGGGCGTATTGCTCAAAGCCCAAACGAGCGGCCTGCTCTTTGAGCTGCATTTCCGTGATGCGCTGGCGCAGCGGGTCAAGCTGCCGTTCCAGCTGCAGGCGACGTTCGTCACTGGCTCGCAGTTTGGCGCTCAGGTCGTCATACTGGCTGCGTTTGGCTCCCAGGTCGGCTTCGCGCTCGAGTTTGACAGCCAGCGCGCTTTGCAAGCCGGCCTGTGCCGCCGCATCACTCAAGCGGGAAAGCTCATCTTTGGCGCGTTGCTCTTCGTCGGCCAGCGAGGCTGCTTGTTGCGCGGCCATCTCAATGGCGCGGGCCAGTTCTTCGCGACGCGAGGCCAGGCTGCGCAGCGCAAATTGCGCCTCTTGCATTTGCCGCTCCAGTGAGCGTTGCTGCTCGCGCGAAGCATTGAGTTGACGCTCGCATTCGATCACACGGTCGTCGAGTTGGGCATGGCGTTCCTGGCTGTCGGCCAGTTGCATGTCCAACTCTTCAAAGCGTGCTTCTGCAGAGACGCGGCGCTCCTGAAACTCATCGAGTTCCACATCGATCTCGCTGAGGTCGGTTTGAATCTGCTCACTGCGGGCGCGGGTCTGTTCGGCCAGTTGCGACAGGCGCAAGACCGCCACTTGCAAGGCATGGCTGCGGCTCTGAGCTTCGGCGGCTTCGCTGCGCGCTGTCACCAGGCGTTGCGCAGCTTCGCTGTAAGCAGATTCAGCGCGCACCAGGGCGCTGCGCGCCTCGTCGCCAATCAAGGCCTGCGCACGCAGTTGTTTGTCGAGGTTTTCAATTTCTTGCGCGCGTGCCAGCAGCCCGGCTTGCTCGGAATCTTGCGCGTAAAAGCTCACGCTGTGCTGCGTCACTGCGTGACCGCCTTGCACATAAATCACTTCGCCGGCTTGCAGCTTGCTGCGGCCCGTCAGCGCTTCATCCAGGTTGGCGGCCGTGTAGCAGCCTTGCAACCAGTCGGCCAGCAAAGCACTTTGCCCCGCATCGGACAGACGCAGGTAGTCTGCCAGCGGCTTGAGCCCAGCGGTACCGGCCCGGGCGGCCGCGCCAGCCACGGGCGGGGAGTAAAAAGACAGTTTGGCCGGCGGTGCATCGCGACCGTCGGTGCCGGCAAAGCCGCGCACCATGTCCAGTCGGCTGACTTCAAGCGCACCCAGGCGTTCGCGCAGCGCGGCCTCTAAAGCGTTTTCCCAGCCCTGCTCAATGTGTATGCGGCTCCACAGGCCCTGCAGACCATCCAGGCCATGCTTGCTCAGCCAGGGCTTGAGCTTGCCGTCTGTTTTGACTTTTTCCTGCAATGCTTTAAGCGCCTCAACACGCGCCGACAGGTCGGCCTGGCGGGCTGATTCGCTGTTGACGCTTTGCTGAAGTTGGCGACGCTCATCGTCCAGGCGGGGCACGCTGTCGGTGAGCTCTTGCAGCACCGTCAGGGCCTGGTCCTGGCTGGCCTTGGCCGAAGCGTACTGCTCATTGAGGTTGACCAGGCGGGATTCATCCGGAGCATTCAAAGCATTGCGGTCGGCCAGCAGGCGCTCCCGGCGCACACCCAAAGCACGGCTTTGCTCTTCGATATTGCGCTGGTCAGCCGCCAGAACCTGGATTTGCTGCTGAACCTGCGCCACGCCGCTACGCTGCTCATTGGCCGTGGCCTGTGCGGCACGCAGCGCTTCTTCGAGCGCCGGCAGCCGGCCCGTTTGTTCTTCGTTTTGAGCTGCCAGCAACTCGGCATGCTCCTCGGCTTGCACCGCTTGCGCACTCAGCCCGTCTGTTTCCACAGCAGCATCGGCCTGGCGTGTTGACCATTGGGCGGCCTGTTCCTTGAGTTGCGCCAGGCGCTGCTCAACGCGCACACGCCCGTCGACCACAAAGCGGATTTCTGCTTCCAGACGCCCGACTTCAGCGCTGGCCTCATACAGCTTGCCCTGGGCTTGGTTGACCTGATCGCCCGCGGCGTAATGCGCCTGCCGCACTGTTTCCAGGTCAGCCTCGATGTGGCGCAGATCAGCCAGCCGGCTTTCAAGTTCATTGACAGCTTTTTCAGCATCGGCTTGGACTTTGGACTGGTCAGCCTGGCTTTCGGCGCGCTTTAAAAACCACAGCTGCTGCTGCTTGAGCATGCCGTCGGCTTGCAAGGTCTTGTAGTGCAGTGCCACCTCAGCCTGCTTTTCAAGCTTGTCCAAATTAGCATTGAGCTCACGCAAAATGTCTTCAACACGGGTCAGGTTTTCGCGCGTGTCTGACAAACGGTTGGCCGTTTCGCGGCGGCGCTCTTTGTACTTGGACACGCCGGCCGCTTCTTCGAGGAACAGACGCAACTCTTCCGGCTTGGATTCGATGATGCGGCTGATAGTGCCCTGGCCGATGATGGCGTAAGCGCGCGGGCCAAGACCGGTTCCCAAAAACACGTCCTGCACATCTCGCCGGCGCACCGGTTGGTTGTTGATGTAGTAGCTGGAGGTGCCGTCCCGCGTGAGCACGCGCTTGACGGCGATCTCGCCGAACTGGCCCCATTGGCCGCCGGCGCGGTGGTCGGCGTTGTCAAACACCAGCTCGACACTGGACCGGCTGGCCGGCTTGCGGGTGTTGGTTCCGTTGAAGATAACGTCTTGCATGGATTCACCACGCAATTCAGAGGCCCTGCTCTCGCCCAGCACCCAACGCACCGCGTCCATGATGTTGGACTTACCGCAGCCGTTCGGCCCCACCACGCCCACCAGTTGCCCCGGCAGCACGAAGTTGGTGGGTTCAGCGAATGATTTAAAGCCCGAAAGCTTGATGGAATTAAGACGCACGACCAGCCTAACGAGGATGAAATTGTTGCTGTAACTCGTTGATATTAATTGGTTTTATCCAAAAACTAATATTCCGAATCGCCCTTTTGCGGGGTGCCGCCAAGTCAGCGAATTGGCTAGATTATGACCCGAGGCGCGGGTGCATCACGCGAAACCAGAGCGCCGGAATAGCAGCCAGCGCCAGACAACCGGCATAACCGGTTGGCAGTTGCGGCGTGGGGGTCAGACGCTGCAAACTGGCATAAGGTTTCAAGGGGTGCATGTGGTGATCTGAATGACGCTGTAGGTTAATCAGCAAGCTGTTGCTGACCAGGTGATCAGCGTTCCAGGCGTGCATGGCGCCAAAGGCTTCGCGACGTCCGTCGGTGTGGCCGCGCACCAAGCCATAGTGCTCAATGTAGTTGACGGTTTCCAGCAACCAGACGGCAAAAGCCGCCTGCACCAGCCAGAACAAAAGCAGCGTCGGGCCGGCCCAAGCCGCGGCCAGCATCAGCAGCACCTGCACCGCCAAAGCCCAGACCAGCGGGCTGTCGGCCCAGGAGCGTTTGAACTGTTCGAGCTGCCGGGATTCCAGCGCCCAGGCGCTGCGCCAGCTGCCCCAGAGCGTGCGTGGCAAAAAACGCCACAGGCTTTCACCGCGGCGCGCGCTCGCCGGGTCATCCAGCGTGGCGGCGCGAGGGTGGTGGCCACGGTAATGTTCGACCATGAAATGCGCGTAGCAGACGCTGCTCATCAGTACCCAGCCCAGAAACCGGTCAATGCGGTGGCGGGAATGTCCCAGCTCATGGGCCACCGTGATGCCCTGCGCTCCGGCCACAAAGCCCACCGTCAGGGCAATGCCCAGTGCAAGCTGCCAGCTCGAGTGCAGGGCTATCCAGGCGGCGCTCAGTTGCAAAGCCAGCTGCAAGGGCACATACAGACGCATCAGTGCAACAAAATAAAAGGAGCTGCGCGCCGGTGGCGGCGAAAGACGCCCGCCGGGCAGCAAGATATCCAGTGCCACCACACTCAGGTAAAAAGCAGCGGTGCGCCAGGGGCTGGCGGAGGGGTCGCTCCAAACGCCCAGCAGCGTGAACCCGGGCAACAAAAGCAGCAGCAAAAAGCGCAAATCGCTCAGACGAAAGACGGGCAGGGCCGCGGTCTGTTCTTGAGCCGGCATCACAACAGGGTTCATGGTTTCAATAGCCATGACTTGCAGTTTAGGAAATTGCAGCCGTCGCCACCACAGGGTTTCCCTCGATAATGCAGGGATGAATCCCCTCCTCGCCCGACTGCAGCCCTACCCCTTTGAGCGGCTGCGCCAACTGCACGCCAAGGTCACGCCCAACCCGGCTTTGCGGCCCATCAGCCTGGGCATCGGCGAGCCGCGCCATGCCACGCCAGAACTCATCGAAACCGCGCTGAGCGCCAGCCTGGCCGGTCTGGCCAGCTACCCGGCCACACTGGGCGAACCGGCGCTGCGCCAGGCCATGGTCAACTGGGTGGCCCGCCGATACAGCGTCACTCTGAACCCGGCCACCCAGGTGCTGCCGGTCAACGGCTCACGCGAGGCGCTGTTTGCGCTGACGCAAACCATTGTTGACGCCAGCCGCCAAGGCGCCACGGTGGTCTCGCCCAATCCGTTCTATCAAATCTACGAAGGCGCCGCCCTGCTGGCCGGGGCCGAGGTGTTTTATGCACCCAGCGACCCGGCGCGCAACTTCGGTATTGATTGGGCCGCCGTGCCCGATTCGGTCTGGGCCAAAACCCAGCTGCTGATCGTCTGCTCCCCCGGCAACCCGACCGGCGCGGTGATGGACCTGGCCGAATGGAAGCAGCTGTTTGAGCTGAGCGACCGCCACGGCTTTGTCATTGCCTCTGACGAGTGCTACAGCGAGATTTATTTCCGCCCCGAGCCGCCGCTCGGCAGCTTGCAGGCGGCATTGGCTTTGGGCCGTAAGGACTTTAAAAACCTGGTGGCCCTGACCAGCCTGTCCAAACGCAGCAATGTGCCCGGCCTGCGCAGCGGCTTTGTGGCCGGCGACGCGGCCATCATGAAGTCATTTTTGCTCTACCGCACTTACCACGGCAGCGCCATGAGCCCTGTGGTGCAGGCCGCCAGCCGCGCAGCCTGGGACGACGAAGCCCACGTGGTGGCCAACCGCGAGATGTACCGGCAAAAGTTCGCCGAAGTCACACCCCTGCTGGCTGGCGTCATGAACGTCTCGCTGCCCGACGCCGGCTTTTACCTGTGGGCCGAGATTCCAGCTGCTTTCAAGGGCTCTGACGAGGACTTCTCCAGCCAGCTGTTGGCTCAATACAATGTGGTGGTTTTGCCCGGCAGCTACCTGGCGCGCGACGTGACAGGGCCTGACGGCAAACACTTCAACCCCGGCGCCGGCCGCGTGCGCATGGCGCTGGTGGCCGAAACCGCCGAATGCCTTGAAGCTGCCGAACGCATCGTCCTTTTTTGCCAAGCCCAGGCTGCCCCCGCAGCCTGAACTTTTTTCATTGCTCACTTTTAAACCGCCAACAACATGACACAAGCTCTGCAAACCATCATCGACGCCGCGTGGGAAGACCGCAGCAAACTCTCACCCGCCTCTGCGCCGCCTGAGGTGCTGGACGCTGTTGAGCAGGTCATCAGCCAGCTCAACAAAGGCGTGCTGCGCGTGGCCACGCGCGAGAGCGTGGGCGTGTGGACCACGCACCAGTGGATCAAGAAAGCCGTTTTACTGAGCTTTCGCCTGAAAGACAACGTCTTGATGCGCGCCGGCGACCTGGGCTTTTTTGACAAAGTGCAAACCAAATTCGCCCACCTCAGTGAGGCTGAAATGCGCGCTACCGGCGTGCGCGTGGTGCCGCCGGCTGTGGCACGGCGCGGAAGCTTCATCTCTAAAGGCGCCATCCTGATGCCCAGCTATGTGAACATCGGTGCCTGGGTCGGCGAAGGCACCATGGTCGACACCTGGGCCACCGTCGGCAGCTGTGCCCAAGTGGGCAGCAATGTGCACCTGTCCGGCGGCGTCGGCCTGGGCGGCGTGCTGGAGCCGCTGCAAGCCAACCCGACCATCATTGAAGACAACTGCTTTATCGGCGCCCGCTCTGAAGTGGTTGAAGGCGTGATCGTCGAAGAAAACTCTGTGATCTCCATGGGCGTTTACATCGGCCAAAGCACCCCGATTTATGACCGCGCAGCCGACACCGTGACTTACGGCCGCATCCCGGCCGGCTCGGTGGTGGTTTCGGGCAACCTGCCCAAGGCCGGCGGCAAGTACTCGATGTATTGCGCTGTGATCGTCAAGCGTGTCGACGCCAAGACACGCGCCACCACCAGCTTGAACGACCTGCTGCGCGACTAAGCAACTGTCCTTGCAAAGCCCCGTATGAGCGCCACCCTGCACCTGACCGAGCAACTGATCTCCCGCGCCTCGCTCACACCCGAAGACGCGGGTTGCCAGGCGCTGATATCAGCGCGTTTGGCGCCGCTGGGCTTTGTGTGTGAGACCATCGTCAGCGGCCCCGACGACTTTCGCGTCACCAACCTGTGGGCCAAGTTCAATGGCAGCGCCGGAGCCGCCTCGCCCACGCTGGTGTTTGCCGGCCACACCGACGTGGTGCCCACCGGCCCGCTGGCGCAATGGACCACGCCGCCGTTTTCACCCAGCCACCGCGGTGGCCTGCTTTACGGTCGCGGCGCTGCCGACATGAAAAGCTCGATCGCCGCCATGGTGGTGGCGACCGAAGAGTTTCTGGCCGCCCACCCGAAACCGGCTTTGTCGATCGCTTTTTTAATTACCAGCGACGAAGAAGGCCCTTCCAAAGACGGCACGCTGGTGGTTTGCCAGCAACTGCAGGCGCGTGGTGAAAAGCTGGATTACTGCATCGTGGGTGAACCCACCTCGGTCGATCAGCTCGGCGACATGATCAAAAACGGCCGCCGTGGCACGCTCAGCGGCAAGCTCAGCGTCAAAGGTATTCAAGGCCACATCGCCTACCCGCACCTGGCCAAAAACCCTGTTCACCTGTTTGCGCCGGCGCTGAGCGAGCTGGTGGCTACCCAATGGGACAAGGGCAATGCATTTTTTCAGCCCACCAGCTGGCAGGTGTCTAACGTGCATGGCGGCACCGGCGCCAGCAACGTGATACCCGGTGAATTGGTGGTGAACTTTAATTTTCGTTTTTCAACCGAATCGACCGCAGACAGTCTGAAGCAGCGCCTGGAAGCTGTGCTCAGCAAGCACGGGCTCGAATACACCCTGCAATGGACGCTGGGCGGCGAGCCTTTTCTCACCACACCCGGCGAACTGGTGCAGGCGGTGCGCAGCGCCATCACGGCTGAAACCGGTTTGCAAACAGAACTCTCGACCACAGGCGGCACCAGTGACGGCCGCTTTATCGCCAAGATCTGTCCGCAGCTCATTGAGCTGGGCCCCATCAACGCGTCCATCCACAAGATCAATGAACACGTGCTGGTCGCCTCGCTGGACCCGCTGAAAAACATCTACAAGGGCGTGCTGGAGCGTCTGTCGGCGGCATGAACGCAGCGTCCTTGACGGTGCTGACCTTGATTCAGACCGTCAGCGAACGCTTAGATGCCGCCGGCCTCACACCGAGCGATGGTTTTGGCCACGGCACCCAAACAGCCTTTGACGAAGCCGCCTGGCTGGTCATGTGGCGTCTGGGCTTGCCGCTGGACGACCTGGACAGCGTGGCCGAACGCCTGGTCTCCACCGAAGAAGCCGATTTGGTGGCCACCCTGGTTGAAGAACGCATCCGCACGCGCCAGCCCGCCGCCTACCTGACCCGTGAAGCCTGGCTGCAAGGCGTGCCCTTTTATGTGGACGAGCGCGTGATCATTCCGCGCAGCTTCATTGCCGAGCTGCTGGCCGACGGCAGCATAGACCCCTGGCTGAGCGAAGACACCCGGCGCGTGCTGGACCTGTGCACCGGCAACGGCAGCCTGGCCGTGCTAACCGCCATGACCTACCTCGATGTGCAGGTAGACGCGGCCGACATCAGCGTGGGTGCGCTGGCAGTGGCGCGCATCAATGTTGACCGGCATGCGCTGAGCGACCGCATCCAACTGATTGAATCCGACGGCCTGGCCGCCTGCCCCGGCCCCTACGACCTGATTGTGTGCAATCCGCCCTATGTCAACGCCGCCAGCATGGCCGCCTTGCCGGCCGAATTTAGGGCCGAGCCGGCCCTGGCGCTGGCCGGTGGCGAGGACGGCATGGACTTCATTCGCGCACTGTTTCATGACGCAGTGCAGCATATGAGCGAAAATGGCGTGTTGGTGCTCGAAATCGGCAATGAACGTGACAACTTCGAACGCGCTTTCCCGACGCTCTCGCCCTTGTGGTTTGAAACCAGCGCCGGCAGTGACCAGGTGCTGTTGCTCACGCGCCAGGAACTGAGCTGATTTATTTTTCTGTCTGCCCTTTTCAATGATTAACCTCAAAAACGTGGTGCTGCGTCGCGGCGCCAAAGTGATTCTCGACAGCGCGTCGGTCAACCTCAACCCCGGCGAAAAAGTCGGCCTGGTCGGGCGCAACGGTGCGGGCAAATCATCGCTGTTTGCCATGCTCAACGGCACACTGCATGAAGACGGCGGCGAGTTCTACATTCCGGCGCAATGGCGCATGTCGCAGGTCGCCCAGGACATGCCCGAGACCGAGCAAAGCGCCACCAGCTACGTTATTGAAGGCGACGTGGTGCTGCTAGCCGCCCAAGCCGAGGTGGACGCCGCCGACGCCAGCGGTGATGGCGACCGCATGGCCAACGCCTACATGAACCTCTACGACGCTGGCGCGCACGACGCGCCAGCCCGCGCCCAGGCGCTGATCCTCGGTCTGGGCTTCAAAGTCAGCGAGCTCGACAACCCGGTCAACAGCTTTTCAGGCGGCTGGCGCATGCGCTTGCAACTGGCCAGAGCGCTGATGTGCCCGTCGGATTTGCTGCTGCTTGACGAGCCCACCAACCACCTGGACCTGGACGCACTGGTCTGGCTGGAAGCCTGGCTCAAACGCTACCAGGGCACGATGCTGGTCATCAGCCATGACCGCGAATTTTTAGATGCCGTGACCGATGTCACCGTGCACATCGAAGTCGCCAAACTCACGCGCTACGGCGGCAATTACAGCAAGTTTGAAGACCTGCGCGCCGAACAGATGGCGCTGCAACAAGGCGCTTACGCCAAGCAGCAAGACAAGATCGCCCACCTGCAAAAGTTCATTGCCCGCTTCAAGGCCAAGGCCAGCAAAGCCAAGCAGGCGCAAAGCCGCGTCAAGGCGCTGGACCGCATGGAAAAAATCGCGCCCTTGCTGGCTGAAGCCGACTTCACCTTCGAGTTCAAGGAACCGGCCAACCTGCCCAACCCCATGTTGTCGATCCAAAACGTCTACTTCGGCTACCCCGCCCCGGAAGACGCACCCGACAGCACACCGCCCACGGTCATAGTGCAAAACGTCAGCAAGTCAGTGCTGGCCGGTCAGCGTATTGGCATTCTGGGCGCTAACGGCCAGGGCAAGTCCACCGTGGTAAAAACCATCGCCCGTGCGCTGGCGCCGATTGAAGGCGAAATGCTCGAAGGCAAGGGCCTGAACATCGGCTACTTTGCCCAGCAGGAGCTCGACGTACTGCGCCCCGCAGACAACCCGCTCGAACACATGATCCGGCTGGTCAAAGAAGTCACCGCCGCCGGCAAGATCAGCGGCCAGCCGACCCGCGAGCAAGACCTGCGCAGCTTTTTAGGCCAGTTCAATTTCGGCGGCGACATGGTCAAGCAGTCCGTGGGCAGCATGAGCGGCGGCGAAAAAGCCAGGTTGGTGCTGTGCATGATCGTCTGGCAACGCCCCAACCTCTTGCTGCTGGACGAGCCGACCAACCACCTGGACCTGGCCACGCGCGAAGCGCTGTCCATGGCGCTCAATGAATTTGAAGGCACCGTGATGCTGGTCAGCCACGACCGGGCGCTGCTGCGCGCCGTGTGCGACGAATTCTGGATGGTCTCGCACGGCGGCGTGGCGCCGTTTGACGGCGACCTGGACGACTACCAGCGCTACCTGTTAGACGAAGCCAAACGCCAGCGCGAAGAAGCCAAAAAAGCCAGCAACGTCCCGGCCCCCAAAGCCGTGGCAGCCGCCAAAACACCGGCGCCCAAGCCCGACCTCAAGCCCTTGAAAAAAGAGCTCGACAAAGTCGATGCTCAAATGAAAACCCTGAGCACTGAGCGTCAGAGCTTGGAAACCCTACTGACGGCTACCGTCGCCCCGGCCGAGATGGCCCAAGCCGGCAAGCGCCTCAAAGCGGTGGACGCCGAGCTGCAAACACTGGAAGAACGCTGGCTCGAACTCACAGACCAGATAGAGACCGCCACAGCCTGAAAACCCTGCCGATGATCAGCCCGCGATGGCCCTGCCGTTTTGCGGCTGCACCGGCCTGGCGTTTTTCTTGAACGGGAAAGCCTCGACCTGTTCTCTGGAGATATTCACCTGAGACTTCAGGATGAAAAACCGCACGCCTTCGGTACAGGGCGGGGTGGTCAAGGAGCCTTCGTAACTGTAGAACTCGTACTCACGCGGCAGCAGATTGCCCGGGTTGAAGTTCACGCCTTCGGGAGAGACTTCAGGGCCCTCTTTGGTGGGTGCATGGGTCCAAAGCGTTTTGATACCGGGGTTTTCATTGCCCTCTTTGAGCATCACACCCAGCACAGCCAGACGGCCTTCGCTGTTTTTGTGAACAAAGTGAGCCACCATGGCCGAGGGTTTGCCGTTGATCTGCTCTTCGCTGGGGCGGTGAAAGTGGAACTGCACCAACTCAAAAGGCTGGCTGTCTATGCGCAGCTTGCTGCCTGGCGGCACGTTGACCTGGATGGTATGGCCGTTGTTGATGATCTTCAGCGGCCCGCTCTTGTAGTCAGGCGACACATTGAATAAGGCTTTTTCAAACGGGCCTTTGATGTCCAGCGGTGCCTGCGCCTTGCCCCGGGCGCAAGTTGGAAACTCATTGCCCCAGGATTCAGGACCCATGGCGCCTTCGTAACCCCAGTGAACTGCATGCTTGTTGTCACCCGCTTTGCTGCTGTGCGCGCCCGATTTAGCGGCCGACCCCTTGTCAGACGGCTGGCCCGAACCTTCGCACTCCGACATGATGTTGACTTTTTCGCCCGCTGCGGCAAGCGCATTCTGGGCGGCGCAAATAACTTGCTTTCGGCCCGACCAGTCGGCGCTTTCCAGGGCCTTTTTAAAGGCCTCAACGGTGGCCGGGTCCTTGCTGCCTTTGGTGAGCAAACGAATCGCACCCAGACCCACCTGGCGATCGGGCGAGAGTGATTTTTCTTTCTTGTAGGCAGCTTCCAGGTCTTTGAGTGTTTCGCCACTCGACATGGCGGTGCGAACGGCATCGAGCTCCAGTGACTTGGTTTTAAGCGGTTCGATTTGCTTGGCAGTCTCAGCCAAAGCTTCCGCTAAAGCCTCTTCAGCGGCTTTGAGTTTTTTGCCGGACTCCTCAACCTGAGTTGTCAGCTCGGCGACCTGACCCCCATTGGCCGTGTTGCTCTTCCAATTGGTCCAGCCAAAAAAAGCCGCAGCGCCCAGCGCCAATACGAGCAACACCTCAGCCAGAATTCTTTTCATCGGTCAGTCCTGCAAAGCCAGCTTAAAAAGCTGCCCGCTGTTGATGGTTTCGTCCGCCCCGCACCCGTGCGCACACGTCAATAAGAGGCTATCAGCTAAGAAATCGGCCGCAGCATAGCAAACTTGAGTCCGGCAAAGGCTCTGAGAGTCTGCTGGTGCAGCAGTTTTCCGAATTGCTGTTGATTAAATCGAATTAATCAATCCCCTACTTTTCCAAACAAAATTCATGTTTTGCAACATTATCAATGCTTGGCGCCGCCAGCGGCGGCTTGGGCCACTCAGGTCCGGTCCGGCCCTACCCAGCCCGCCTGCAACCAGTGCCAGTAGCGCGGTTTGAAGGCCCAAGCCAGGTTCTGCACAGGGGTAGAAGGTGGAAACACGGCGTCGGTCAGATGGTCTAACCACTGGCCATGCGGGCGGGCAGCTGCCAGCCAGGCGGTGTCGGGCTGCCTGCCGGACTCTGGTGGCCGGATCTCAGAAGTCATTGCCTCGCATGCAAGCGGAAAGTCTTGGCCGGGCGCCAGCCCTTGGGCGGGGCCTGAGAGCAGATCATGCACACTGCCCCACTCCCGCCCCTGCAAGTGGCGCTTGATTTGCGTTAAATGTTGTTCGACAAACTGCTGCGCGTCCTGCCCCTTGGGCGCATGAAAGCGCAGTTGACCCAGAACATTGTCAAAAAACAAACTGGCCTGGGGATAGGCCTGCAAAAGTCGGGGCAGCTCGCTCAGCGCGTTCGCGCTTTGGTATTGCCAGCGCACGCCCCCGGCCTTCAGGGCTGCGCCATGGCGCAGTGCAAACAGCCGGGGTGCCAGCGGGTCCAGGTCAATGGCATGAATGTAGTCAAAGCGCAGCAGCCAGGCCGAAGGCAGCATCCAGCCGGCGCTGGGCCCAAGCAAAATCAGCTGTTTCGACTTGGGCTGCAACTGTGCCAGCCAATTGGCCAATTGCCCGCAGCTTGGCGACCACAAGGCACTTGAGCGCCAGGCCCGAAAGTGCCATGGCAAGCCGCCCGAGGGGTTCATCTCAACGCGACTGAAAATTAAACTGCAGCACGCCTAAATCGTCCATTTGCCGCTGTTCGCGGCGCTTGGCATGAGCATTGAAAGCCAGCAAGTCCTGGTCCACCAATGACTGCATTTTCAGGCGCTCGCGCTCGGCTTCGTTCAAGCGCACACGGCATTGCGTCAAGGCCGTTTCGGTTTGCGCCAGGTCATGCTGCACACGGTCCATCAGCGTCAGCAGCTGCGAGCTGAACTGTCGCTGGTTCATGGTTCCCTGCATACCGGCGCTAGCGTCCGAATCAGGGGGTGCTTTTTGGTAGTCCTCGTACAACTTTTGCAGCCGCTCACGGCTTGCCTGCAAAGACAGCAGACGTGCCCTGCCCTGCGCCATTTCAGCCTGAACCAGGCTGACCTGGTCTTGTGCTTTCTGGGCCAGAACAGTCCAACAAGCTCTGGGTGCATTCATGATTTAGCTCCGCTCATAAGTTCAATAGGTCTATAGGTCAATAAGTCAATCAAACAAAACACATCATTCGGCGAAAAGGCGACGCAATCCCTCGCGGGTGCTTACCTCGACTTCGCCAATGTGCATGTCTTGCCTTAAAAAAGTTTCCATGTCGGCGCGCAAGCGAATGGCTTCGTCCACCTCGGGGTTGGAGCCGGCCTCATAAGCGCCCACTTGAATCAAGTCAACGTTCTGCTGGTACAGCGACCACAGCCGCCTGAAGCGGTTGGCCAGTTTCATGTCTTCTGGGCTCAGCAAGGTTTGCGACAAACGGGAAATAGAACCGGTCAAGTCAATCGCCGGGTAGTGCGCCGCATCGGCCAGCTTGCGCGACAGCATCACCTGCCCGTCCAGCGAAGCGCGGGCAATGTCCACAATCGGGTCATTAGCGTCGTCGCCCTCGGCCAGCACGGTGTAAATGGCCGTGATGGAGCCGTGGCCGTTACGTCCAACACCGGCACGTTCAATCAAATTAGGCAGCAGCGCAAAGACCGACGGCGGGTAGCCCTTGGCCGTTGGCGGCTCACCAATGGCCAGACCGATCTCGCGCTGGGCATGGGCCACGCGGGTCAGGCTGTCCACCAGCATCAAGACATCTTTGCCCTGGTCGCGAAAGTACTCTGCAATCAGGTGCGTCATGTGGGCGGCTTTCAGGCGCAAAACCGGTGATACGTTGGCGGGTGCCGCCACCACCACCGACTTGGCCAGGCCTTCTTCGCCCAGCGACTCGCGGATGAAAGCCTGCACTTCGCGGCCCCGCTCGCCCACCAGACCAATCACCACCACGTCAGCCTTGGTGAAGCGGGTCAACATGCCCAAAAGCACACTTTTGCCCACGCCGGAGCCGGCCACCAAACCAATGCGCTGACCCCGGCCCAGCGTGAGCAAGCCGTTAATGGCTTTCACGCCCACATCCAGCACGCGGTCAATCGGCCCGCGCTCCATGGGGTTGATAGGCAGGCCGTGCAGGCTCAAGCGCGTTGCGCCTTGCGATTTGGGTTTGCCGTCCAAGGGGTCACCCCGGCCGTCAATCACGCGGCCCAACAGTTCAGGCCCTAGCGTGGCAAAGCCGGTGTCGGGCAGTGCCCGTACCAGGGAGCCGGGGCCTATGCCGGTGGGTTCGGTAAAAGGCATGAGGTAAAGGGTTTTGTCGCTAAAGCCCACAATCTCGGCTTCGATGCGCTGACCGCCCTCGCCAATGACTTCACAACAGGTGCCAATGGGCGCCATGATGCCGCGCGCCTCAAGCCGCATACCCACCAGCCGCACCAGCGTGCCGGAGCGCTCCGGTCGTGGCCCGCGGATCTGCGCCATGTTGCGCTGCACTTCCTGTGCAAAATCAGACATCACGCTTGTCCGCATCAGGGTTTAAATCATCGAATGGACCGGCATCCAGCTCAGAATCCGGCGCTGGGTTCTTCCAGTCGGCTTGGGTTTCAAGCCCGTCCAGGTTGAGGTCCGGCAAATCCATGGCGGACAGGTCCAGCCCGTCTAAAGTCTCAGGCGGCTCTGACCCGGCTGCACTAGGCGCCAGCTCATCGGCAAAGCCATCAGCAGCGATATCGTCAATGTCTTGCAGATCTTGCGGCATGGGTGCGGCAAATGAACGTGTCGGTGCAGGTGCGGGTGACATGCGCGGCTGCGCGTCCACCACTTCGCGCTCACCGGACATGCGTGCAGCCATGCGTGAGGGCTGAAAGGCCGACTGGGCCATGCCGCGCGTGCTGTCCAATAACAAACCGCGGGCCAGCACTTCCAGCCGGTGTTCAATCAAGTCGCTGACCACGGCGTCGCTGGCGCTGGCGCGTACGCTGCCGGGCAACAGGTCGTCGCTGGCCTGCAAATGCCAGGGCCATTGCGGAGCAGTTGGTTTGGCAGGCGCGCCTTCAGGCTTGGTCGATGTGTTGTTGTCGCTGGCATTACCGGCGTTACCGGCGCTCACATTGTTAGCCGCCGGGCTTGTGACCGGCATGGCTTGCAGCACAGCCAGGTCGGCCGCATTGAGCTCAACGGTGATGGGCGCCAGCCGTTGAGGCGCCAGCTCATCCACACAGCGGCGCACCAGCCGTTCAATGGCTTGCGGGGACACAGTCAACTCAGCCAGCACCAATTGCTCAGCCAAATGCAGCGCCAGGCGTTTGATGGGCTCGTACAGTTTGTCCGGCGTGTCAATAACGCGGCGCACCGCAGCGTCCAGCTCGACCATGATGGATTCACTGGTCGAACGGGTTTTTTTCTTTTCGGTATTCCATTCTTCGCGTACCTGACGACGGCCTTCCTCCAGGCCTTTGTCGTAAGCGCCCTGACGTTCTGCCTCCAGGGCGTCTTCAGTCAGTGCCAGTGTGGCCGCTGCAGCATCGGCTGGCGAGAGTACGGCATTGGCCAACACATCCTCATCGCCCAGCTTGTCAAGGGCTTGCGCGTCGAAGCCGTCGCCCTGGCCGGTTGGCGACCAGGTCTTGACCACGTGGGTGGCAAACACCTGCTTGGGCGCGTCCGACCAGGACTTGCGCACAAAAGCGCTGTGGCCGCTGCCCGGCTGCAACAGGTCCAGTGCCTGCCAAACACGCGCAGTGCGCTCACGAGGTGCCCGCAATGCAGCAAGGTCAGACAAAGTCATCGCCTCCGCCCAGCACCAGGTCGCCGGCATCGGACAGCTTACGGGCTATGCGCATGATGGTTTTTTGAGCTTCTTCGACGTCGGCAATGCGCAGCGGGCCTTTGGCCTCCATGTCATCGCGGAACATACCCCGCGCACGCTCAGACATATTGCCGAAGAACTTGTCTTTGACCTCTTCGCTGCCACCCTTCAAGGCAATCATCAGCAAGTCAGGCTCGACATTGCGCATGAGCACCTGAATACCGCGGTTGTCCACGCTCACCAGGTTGTCGAAGGTGAACATATTGTCTTGAATTTTTTGCATCAAGTCGGCGTCAATCTCAGCCAGGCTGCCCATGACCGAGGCTTCCAAAGCGGTCTTGGTGAAGTTCATGATCTTGGCCGCAGCCTTGATACCACCAAAACTCGAGGACTGTGCCGACGAATTGTTGGAGAACTGTTTCTTCATGATGGCTTCCAGCTCTTCCATCGCTGAAGGCTGAACCACCTCCAGGCTGGCCACGCGCTGAATGATTTCCGCACGGCTTTCCTGCGGCAGGTAGGCTAAAACGTCGGCAGCCACAGAGTTTTCAAGTACCGACAAAATAATGGCGCTGACCTGCGGGTGTTCGCCGCGAATCATCTCGGCAATCGAGCGGGCGTCCATCCAGCTCAAAATATCCAGTCCCTTGCTGCTTTGGCCGGGCAAGATGCGGCCCAACACCGAGGCGGCTTTGTCTTCGCCCAGCGCGCGCTTGAGCACTTTTTCCACGTAATCGGTGGTGCCCAGGCCCAAGCTGGTTTGCTTTTTGATGGTCAAGACAAATTCGTCCAGAACGGAATTCACCGCCTCTTGCGACAAGTCGGCCACAGACACCATGGCGCCACCGAGCGCTTGAACTTCTTTGGGGTTCAAAAATCGGATGATCTCAGCGGCCTGTTGCTCACCGAGCAGCAGCATCAAGACAGCGGCACGTTTGGTGCCGGACATCTCACTGAGTTCTTTTTGCAGTCTCTCTGCCGCTTCAATTTCTTCAGCGGTGAGTTGCTTGGGATCTTCTTTTTCGGCCATTTTGTAGTCCTTGTCAGCCTCAGCCGGCCTTGATCATGTTTTTCAGCACACTGGCAACGCGGGCGGAATCTTCGGCCACGATCATGCGCACCAAAGCCACTTTGTCGTCGTAGGAGTTGGCAGTGTCGAGCATCTCCATTGAAATGTTTGACTTTTTCGGTTTGAGCTTGGCTTTGAGCTGTTCCAGGGTCTCGCCCTCGCCCAGTTGGATGGCGCTCATGTCTTCCGGGCTCAACTCGCCGTCGCCCAGCGGTGCAGCTTGGGTCAGCGCCAGGGCGGCAGCAGCGTCCTTTTCGGCTTGTTCGCGTCCCAGCATGTGCATCACAGCGGGTCTCACCACCAACAGCAAGAAGACCACGAACAACAGCCCAAGCAAACCGCTCTTGATCTGGTCCATGATGGCTTCATCTTTGTACCAGGCCACGCTCAGGTCAATCACAGGTTCGGGTTCAAAACGGGCGGGGATCACGGTGATCACGTCACCACGGGCTTCATTGAAACCCACCACGCTGCGCACCAGGCTTTGCATGCGCTCAATTTCTTCAGGCTTATACGGGTTGGGCTGGGGCTCAGGTGCAACGCCCTTGTCGTCTTTAGGTTGCACGATAGGGGCACGCTCTTTGATCACCACCGCCACGCTCAGGCGCTCCACCGTGCCAGTCGCGCTCTTGACGTGGCGTACCGAACGGTCTAACTCATAGTTGCGGGTGCTGCGGGCGGTGATGTTATTACGCTCATCACTGGCTTTAGCTGGAGTGGCTGGCGTGGCAGCCGTGTCCGGTGTGGCCGAAGGCGCCACAGGCGGTGTGTTGGACAGTGCGCCCGGCACGCCACTCGAATCTTTGATGGTGCTACGGTCTTCGCTCAGTACCTCTGAGCGCGTTTTCGGACCTTTTTCACGGGTGTCATAGTCTTCGGTGGTCACTTCAGTCTGGCTGAAGTCCAGCGACAAATTGACTTGCGATGTCACATTGGACTCGCCAGCGATCGGCATCAGGATCTGGTTGATACGCAGACGGTACATCTCTTCCATTTTTTGCTTGTGCTGGGTCTGCGCGGCGGTCAGGCCAAGCGCTGCGTCGTTTGACGAATCGGTAATCAATTTGCCCATGTTGTCCACCACCGACACATTGTCGGGGGTGAGCAGCGGCACGCTGGAAGCCACCAGATGCACCACGGCCTGCACTTGCGTGGGCGACATGGCGCGGCCTGGCTGCGGCGTCACCACCACAGAGGCTTTGGGCGGCGTGCGGTCGCGCACAAACGCCGACTGCTTGGCAAGCGCCAAGTGCACACGGGCCGCAGAAATAGAGTCAATTTGCAAAATACTGCGCACCAGCTCTTGCTCAATGGCGGCGGTGTAACGCACCTGCTCCATGAACTGGCTGGTGGTCATGGAAGACTGGTCTTTGAGCGAGTCCAGGCCCACCTGGCCCGTCTTGGGCAAACCTTTGGAAGCCAGGAATATGCGGGCCTCGTGGTAGCGCTTGGCCGGCACAGTGATCTGGCCGCTTGCGGCGTCCAGCACCGGCTTGAAATCGCCTGCCTTCAAAGCATCAAAGGCCGCCTGCTGATCGGCTTCGGTCATGCCGGCAACAATCGGGCGGTAATTGGGGGTGTTGACAGCCGAATACACCGCCACGAACAGCAGCAGCATCAAGGCCATCAAGAGAAATGGCAGTAATTTCCTGATCGTCGGCTGGTCCAGCACCTGGCGAACCGAGCCCATCGGGCCGGCGATGGTGGTCAGCATGCCCCCGGGGCTGCCGGCAGCATTGCCAGCGTCGCCCGGATTGGCGCGCACAGCGCCACCCGGTCCGCTGACCGCAGGCAGTGAGCCGGAAGAAGATCCGCCCGGGCCAAAAGCGCCGGGCGCAAGGGTTGCAGTTGAACTAGTAGCCATGGTCAATGTCTTTCAGGCAGGTCTCAAACCGGCATGTTGATGATGTCTTCATACGCCCTGAGCACTTTATTGCGCACCTGCAAGGTGGCCTCAAAGGACAGCGATGACTTTTGCATGCCCAGTACCACGTCGGTCAGGGGAATGTCTTCGCCGCGCTCGTAAGCCTCAATTTTGCTGCGCGAACTTTGCTGCGCCTCATTGACCTGGTTGAACAAGGACTTCACGGCGTCTGAGAAGCCTGTTTTTTCGGGGCCGTCGCTGCCCAGTCCGGCGACACCGCCGGCCGCCTGGCTCTGGTGAGTGCGCAGTGTCTGCAGCATGGACTGGATATTGGCGCTGGAAGTGGCTTTTTCAATCATGGTGTGTCTCTCGTGTTCAGTCTGGTTAAAACGCAGTCAGTCGTTGGCCAGGGCCATGCCGGCACCCGGGCTGTTGACCTTGAGTTTGGCGAGCTTGTAGCGCAAAGTACGCGGGCTGATGCCCAGCTTGTGCGCAGCTTCCATGCGGCTGAAAGTGGTCTGGATAGCGGCCATGATCAGCTGGTGTTCGTTGGACTTGACGGCTTCCTGCAAGCTGGCGCCGTCTTCGGTGTTCAGGCTGGCGGCGGGGGTTGCGGCTGGCCAAAAAGCGCCAGCAGGCGCAGGCTCTGGCAAGGGCTCGGCAAACAGCCGCTCTGTCGAGGGCGCTGCGGCTGCAATCGCTTGAACAGGCGTTGCGACTTCGGCCGCACGCAAAGCAGGTGTCGGGGCTTCGTCAAACATCAGGTGATCAAGGGTAATCGTGTTGTCAGAGCACATCACCAGCGAGCGCAGCACCACGTTTTCAAGTTCGCGCACATTGCCTGGCCAGCTGTAGGCCTGCAGCGCCGCTTGGGCCTGGGCGTTCACGCTGAGCACACGGTCTGCGGGCGCATGACGTGCCAGCAAACGCGCCACCAGCGGCAAAATGTCGCCCGGTCGCTCGCGCAGCGCAGGCACGCGCAGCTTGAAGGTGCTGATACGAAAGTAAAGGTCTTCTCGGAACTCGCGCGCCACAATCGCTGCGCGCAGGTCTTTGTTGGTGGCCACCACCACGCGCACATCGAGGTCAATGGTACGGTCGCCACCCAAACGGATAATTTGGCGCTCTTGCAATATGCGCAGCAGCTTGGCTTGCAGGTTCAGCGGCATTTCGCCGACTTCATCTAAAAACAGCGTTCCGCCCTGGGCTTGCTCAAACATGCCGTGATGCTCTTTCACAGCACCGGTGAAAGCGCCCTTCTCGTGGCCAAACAACATGTCTTCAATCAGGTGCTCCGGCAATGCAGCGCAATTGAGCGCCACAAATGGGCCTTTGGCGCGGGCTGAAGACTCATGCAGCACGCGGGCCAGCACTTCCTTGCCGGCGCCGGTCGGGCCTTCAATCAGGGCTGTCACATTGGCCAGGGCCACACGCTGGGCCAGTGCCAGCAAATGCCGGCTGGCTGGGTCCACATACACCACGCTGCGCGGTGCGCGAATGGCTTTGGCCGATGGTTTGGCGCTCACAGTGTGTGATTCGCGAATCGTGGTGACCACCTGCCAGGCAGCCGGCGACCATTCGTCGGCCGGCAAAACATGCAAGGCGCCGTGGCGCATAGCGTCCACCACCAGCTCCAGGTGTCTGCGGTCAACGCGGCAAACTATCGGCACGCTAAAGCCCAAGGTGGTG
>JBIKPY010000064.1:0-17420 GCA_044357185.1 Polaromonas sp. | reverse complement strand
TTCGGCGGCTTTACCAACAGCGCTTCGCTCAACGGCGACAAGCAAAGCACCTTGAACTACCTGTGTACCTTGGCCATGCAGCACGGCGGTGTTTGGGTGGGGCTTGGCATGTTGCCCAGCAACAGCAAAGCGGCACAACGCAATGACCCCAACTTTTTGGGATCGTCCAGCGGCGCCATGGCACAGTCGCCTTCGGATGCCGGCGCCAGCGAAATGCTGCCGGGCGATCTGGAGACTGCCCAGGCCTTTGGCCGGCGCGTGGCGGAGGTGGCAGCACGCTTCAAGGCCGATTGATCTGAAGGGCAGGGCAGCCAGCGTTTAAGATGGCCCATGCGTATTTTTAGTCTGCTGCCCTGGCAGGATTGGTCGGCCATCGTCTGGTTTTTCGGTTGCTGGCTCAGCTATTCCTGGTTTGCCCGCCATGAAGACGTCAGGCGTCCGTCTATCCTGCGGGCGACCAACCGCTACCGGCACTTCTGGATGCTGCAAGCCACCGGGCGCGACCCGCGCGTGCTCGACGGCATCATCACGCAGAACCTGTCGAGCACGCCTTCGTTTTTTTCGTCCACCACCATCATCATCATCGGCGGCTTGTTCGCCCTGATGGGCACAACGGACCGGGCCAGTGAGCTGGTGCGCGAAATTCCCTTTGCAGTTCAAACCTCCGTGCTGATTTTTGACCTCAAGGTGCTGCTGATGATCGGCATCTTTGTGTTCGCGTTTTTCCGCTTCAGCTGGTCCATGCGCCAGTACACCTTTGCAGCTTTGTTGATCGGCTCCCTGCCTTCACCTCAAGATTTTGAATCAGGCAAGTTTGACCGTGAAACCTTTGCAGCGCGCGCCAGCCACATGGTCGGGCTGGCGGCTGAAACTTTCAATGACGGATTGCGCGCTTACTACATGAGCTTTGCACTGATGGCCTGGTTTTTCTCGTCAACCGCCTTCATGATCGCCACCGCCGTGGTGGTTCTGATTCTCTACAAACGGGAATTCCGCTCCGACGTTTTGCAGGTGCTCAAGGACTGAGTTGCGCGCTGAGTTCCGGGCCCAGCTCGGGGCGGGGTGCGAGTTGGGCATCGAGCACACGCCGTTCGTCAAACACAAAGCAGCCGCCCTTGAAGTGCGCCTGCCCGACTTCTTCAAAGTATTTCAAGATACCGCCCTCAAGCTGGTAGACATCAGCCAAGCCGGCTTCGCGCATCAAGAGGGCGGCTTTCTCGCAGCGTATGCCGCCGGTGCAAAAGCTCACCACGGTTTTGCCTTGCAGCGAGGGCTGGTGCCTTGCAAAAGCATCCGGAAACTCAGTGAACTTGTTCAGCCGCCAATCGATGGCCCCGGCAAATGTTCCGCAATCCACCTCAAATTGGTTGCGCGTGTCCAGTGTCACCACCGCCCGACCGTGGTCGTCATGGCCCTGGTCCAGCCAGATTTTCAGTGTGGCCGCGTTCACCGTTGGCGCACGGCCTTGGGCCGGCGCAATCGCAGGACGGTTCATGCGAATGATTTCAGATTTGATCTTGACCTGGAGTTTTTGAAAGGGCTGCAGCTCGGACCAGCTTTGCTTGGCCTCTAAACCCGCAAAACGGCGGTTAAAACGAAGCCAGTCCAAAAAGCGATGCACTGCGACATCCTCGCCGGCCAAAAACAGGTTGATCCCTTCATCGGCCAGCAGCACCGTGCCCTTGATGCTGTGGTAGCTCAGCGCCTGGTGTAGCGCAGTTTGCAGGGCAGGCAAATCGTTCAGATGGACAAAACGGTAGGCCGCGATATTGAGGATGGGCATGCCGCAAATTGTAAACAAAAAGAACTAAAAAAGGATCTCTTACATATTTCGCTGAGCGCGCATGCGGCGCCTAAAATGAACCGTATGTTTGTTCATTTGCGTATTCACACAGAGTTTTCCGTCGTTGACGGCACCAACCGGATAGATGAAATTGTCGGGGCCGCCAAGGCCGATGAGCAGCCGGCACTGGCCATCACCGACTTGTCTAATTTGTTTGGCACGGTTAAGTTTTACAAGCAGGCCCGCGGCAAGGGCGTCAAGCCACTGATCGGTGCTGACCTCTGGGTCGAAGTGCCCGGCAAAGAACCGGGCGCCCCGCCGGCCCGCTTGCTGCTGTTGGTGCAAGACCGGCGCGGCTACCTCAATTTGTCTGAGCTGATCACCCGCGCCTGGACAAAAAATGTGGTGCGCGACCAGGCCATCGTCAAGCTTGAATGGCTGCAGGAACTCGGCGAAGGCCTGATCGCGCTGGCCGGCGCGCAAACCGGTGCGGTGGGTCAGGCGCTGCTGCAGGGCGATCAGACGCGTGCCATGGAATGCGCGCTGTACTTGGCCGGTATGTTTCCGCACCGCTTTTACCTGGAAGTGCAACGCGCCGGGCGTGCCGATGACGAGCGTCATGTGCTCTCTTCGGTGCAACTGGCTGCGCGATTGAAACTGCCGGTGGTGGCCACACACCCGGTGCAATTTTTAAACTCCGACGATTACGAAGCTCACGAAGCGCGCGTGTGCATCTCGGAAGGCGAAATTCTGGGCAATGCCCGGCGCGTGCGCAAGTTCACGCGCGAGCAGTATTTCAAGTCGCAAGCGCAGATGAGCGAGTTGTTCGCCGATATTCCGTCGGCCCTGGCCAACTCGGTTGAGATCGCCAAGCGCTGCAACCTGGAGCTGGAGCTGGGCAAACCCATGCTGCCCGACTACCCGACGCCCGAGGTCGATGGCGTGCGCCTGCCGATAGACGCTTACTTTCGCCATGCCTCGCATGAGGGTCTGGAAGGGCGGCTGCTGCACTTGTACCCGGACGCCCAACTGCGCGAGGAAAAACGCCCCGAGTACGTGGCGCGCCTGGACTTCGAGATCAATGTGATCTTGAACATGGGATTCCCCGGCTACTTCTTGATCGTGGGTGACTTCATCAACTGGGCCAAAAACAACGGCTGCCCTGTAGGCCCTGGCCGGGGCTCGGGTGCCGGCTCTCTGGTGGCTTACTCGCTGCGCATCACCGATCTGGACCCGCTGCAATACAACCTGCTGTTCGAGCGATTTCTGAACCCCGAGCGGGTGTCCATGCCCGACTTTGACATTGATTTTTGTCAGAGCAACCGCGACCGCGTGATCGACTATGTCAAGGACAAGTACGGCAAAGAGGCGGTCAGCCAGATCGTGACCTTCGGCACCATGGCGGCGCGGGCGGTCATTCGTGACGTGGGCCGTGTGCTTGATTTTCCCTACGGATTTTGCGACAGCATCTCCAAGCTGATTCCCAACAAGCCGGGTCAGGCGGTGTCGCTGCAGTTGCCGCCGGCGGATCGAGATAAAAACGACAAGATGGTTTACGCGCTGGAGGCCGAGCCGATTCTTGCTGAGCGCGAAAGCAAAGAAGAAGACGTGCGCACGCTGCTCGAGCTGGCGCGCAAGCTCGAAGGCCTGACGCGCAATGTCGGCATGCATGCCGGCGGCGTGCTGATTGCACCGGGCAAGCTCACCGACTTTTGCCCGCTGTACCAGCAACCCGGCAGCGACTCGGCGGTGAGCCAGTACGACAAGAACGATGTCGAAGCGATCGGTTTGGTGAAGTTCGACTTTTTGGGATTGGCGACGCTGACAATTTTGGAGATCGCGCGTGAGTTCATCATGCAGCGCCACGCCGGTCAGGAAAACTTTGCCTTTGAGAATTTGCCGCTCGACGACGCCAAGGTTTACCGCCTATTTGCAGAAGGCAAAACAGAGGCGGTGTTTCAGTTTGAAAGCAGCGGCATGCAGCGCATGCTCAAGGACGCGCGGCCCACGCGCCTGGAAGACCTGATCGCGCTCAATGCCTTGTACCGGCCCGGTCCGATGGATTTGATACCGACCTTTGTGGCGCGCAAACAAGGCCGCGAAGAAGTCATCTACCCGCACCCGCTGGTGGCCGGCATGCTGTCTGAGACCTACGGCATCATGGTCTACCAGGAGCAGGTGATGCAAACCGCGCAGATTCTGGGCGGTTACTCGCTGGGCGGCGCGGACATGCTGCGCCGTGCCATGGGCAAAAAAGACGCCGACGAGATGGCCACGCATCGCCAGATCTTTCGCGACGGTGCGGCCAAGAATGCTATCAATGAAGTCAAGGCCGATGAAATCTTTGACTTGATGGAGCGCTTTGCCGGCTATGGCTTTAACAAGTCGCACGCCGCTGCCTACTCGCTACTGGCCTACCACACGGCCTGGCTCAAGGTGCATTACACGGCGGAGTTTTTCTGCGCCAACATGACGGTGGAGATGGACGACACCGATAAGCTCAAGATCTTGTTCGGTGACGCCGTCAAGATGGGTATCAGCTTTGAGTCGCCTGACGTGAACCGCGGCAACTACCGCTTCGAACCCATCACAGACAAGAGCATCCGCTACGGCCTGGGTGCCATCAAGGGCACAGGCCAGCAAGCCATTGCTGCCATGGTCGCCGCGCGCGAAGAGGGCGGACTGTTTACTTCGCTGTACGACTTTTGCGTGCGCGTGGACAAGTCCAAGCTCAACAAGCGCACTGTGGAGGCTCTCATCAAGGCCGGCGCTTTTGACAACCTGCACCTGAATCGCGCCGAACTGCTGGCTTCGGTGGACCGGGCGTTTGAGTTCGCGGCCGCCACCCAGGCCAATGCCAACCAGGGCGGCCTTTTTGACATGAGCGACTCGCACGCCGCCAGCACGCAAGAGCCGCCGCTGGTCGAAGCCATGCCCTGGGGCGTGAAGACGCGCCTGACGCACGAAAAAACTGCCATCGGATTTTTCCTGTCGGGCCATCTTTTTGAAGAAGTCGAGCTCGAAGTGCGCAAGTTTGCCAAACGCAAGATTGCAGACTTGATTGATTCGCGAGAGCCGCAGCTGATCGCTGCCATCGTTACGGACCTGCGCGTGATCAACGGCCAGCGCGGCAAACTCGCGTTGTTCAAACTCGATGACAAGACGGCTGTGATCGAAGCCACTGCCGATGAAGCGGTGCTCAATGCACACCGAAACCAGCTCCAGGACGACGAGCTGGTGATTGTGCAAGGCAGTTTGCAACCCGATCGCATGGCGGGTGGCTTTCGCCTCAAAGTCACGCAAGTCTGGGACCTCGAAGAAGCGCGCTGCCGCTTCGGCAAATACCTGCGTGTGGTCGTCAATGGCAGCGCGCCGGATGTGGCGCGCTTGGTCAAAGACTTTCCGCCCCGTCGCCACAGCAGTGAGCAGGGCGAGCAGGTGCGCGGGCTGTCTGTGCGCCTGAGCCTGAACCGGCAAGGCGCCAGCGCAGAGCTGCAACTGGGCGAAGCCGCTAAGTTCTACCCCAGCGATGCCGCCCTGGCCAGTTGGATGGCGCAAGCCGACCGCGGCTTTGTGCAAGTGGTGTACGAGTAAACCGTCACTCCTGTTTCCTCAGTCCTTAGGCCGGAACTCAATGATCAGGGGCGTCGGCACCCGGCCGTCGGTGTCTAGAGGCAGTGTTTCTGTGCGGATGATGGCCTTGATCACCGCATCATCCCAGGCTTTGTTGCCGCTGGACTTCAACAGCCGCTGGCTGGTGATGCTGCCGCCCGGCGTGGTGCGCACTTCCACTTCGGCGACAGGGTTGCCCGCAATGTCTTCGGTGAAGACGATATTGGGTTTGACTTTGGCGCGAACCTTGCCGCTATAACTGGCTGATGGCCCGCTGGCCTTTTGGGCTGCGCCCTTGGCGTCTGCCGCGCCGGTGGCACCGAGCTGTGCATTAATTCGGTCCATGTTTTCTTTGCGTTGTTTGGCCTCCAGCGCAGCTTCTTTCTTGGCCAGTTGCTCTTTTTGAGCAGCCAGTTTTTTGGCTTCAGCTTTGGCTTCGTTGGCCGCTTTGGCTTTGGCTTGTGCGAGTTTTTTGGCCTCTTCTATTTTTTTGGCTTTTTCAGCTTTTTCAGCCAGGGCTTGGGCTTTCTTTTTTTCTTCGGCCAGGCGCTTTTTCTCGCGCTCAAAGGCAATGTCTGCATCGGGTACGGCTTCGGCCTTGGGCGGTGGCGCAGGCGGGGGTGGGGCGGGTGGCGCTACCGGCTCGGGCGGCGTCGGGGGTGCCTCCAGCGGCGGTGCGGCTTCCTGCGGCAAGGCTGACCAGAGTTCAGCTTCGAAACTCAGTGTCATGTCTTTGCTTTTCCAACTCACGCCCCAGGTCAGCGCGATGAGCAGCAAGAGATGCACCAGCAAGGCCAGGCCGAAAGAGCGCAGCACACCCGGTTCGGCGCGGGGCGCTAGGTCTGAGCGGTCATCAACTCTGGGCATCTGTTTCAGGTGCTTTTACTTTTTGCCGCTTTGCACCGACAGGCCTACACGCAAAACACCGGCACGTTGCAGCGCATCCATGACATCGACCACGGTTTCGTAGGGAATGGACTTGTCTGCGCTGATCACCACAGGCGAGGGCTGCTCGCCTTGCGGTACGGCCGGTTGCAGGCGCTTGACGCTGTTGCCGACCTCGCTGAGCTGGGTGGTGACAGGCGTGCCGTCCACCTTGATCTGGATGACCTTGTTTTTATCGATCAGCACTTCGATGGGTTTGGGTGGCTGAGCCGGCGCTTTGCCGACGCGGGGCAGGGCAATCACGCTGGGTGTGATCAGCGGGGCTGTCACCATGAAGATGATGAGCAGTACCAGCATCACGTCGATGAAGGGCACCATGTTGATTTCGCTGATGGTGCGGCGGCCGCGGCCGCGAGAGTTGACTGCAGGCATGTGTCGTGCTCCTTGAAGGCGCGGGCGGCTCAGTGGCCGGAGGCCGACTGCGCGCCCAGGTTGCGCTGCAGGATGTTGGAGAACTCTTCAATGAATGTTTCGAGCTTGTTGGCCACGCGGTCAATGTCGTGCGCAAACCGGTTGTAGGCGACCACGGCCGGGATGGCAGCAAACAGTGCGATGGCCGTAGCCACCAGGGCTTCGGCAATGCCGGGCGCCACACTGGCCAGCGTGACTTGCTCGAGTGCCGCCAGGCCGGTGAAGGCGTGCATGATGCCCCAGACGGTGCCAAAGAGCCCGATGTAAGGCGAGACCGAGCCGACGGTGGCCAGAAAAGACAGGTTGGATTCGATGCTGTCGAGCTCTCGCTGGTAGCTGGCACGCATGGCACGGCGCGCGCCGTCGAGCAAGGCGCCGGTGTCCAGCACACGGCGTTCACGCAGTTTTTGAAACTCCCGCATGCCGCTGGCAAAAATGCGCTCCATGGGACCGGTGCCGCGGGCGTTTTGCGTGGCGGCGGCGAACAATTCATTGAGGCTGGTGCCCGACCAGAAGTCGCGGTCAAACTCGTCGTTGAGCGCGGCCACCCGCCGCAGCGCAACGATTTTGCTGAAGATAGCCGCCCAGCTGGCTATCGAGATACCCACCAGCAGCGCGACCACGGCTTGCACCACCCAGCTGGCGTTGAGGATGAGATGGATGATTGAAAGATCTTGGTTCATGAGCGGTTCTCCAGACTGTCCAAAATAGAAGCAGGTAAGCGTGCGGGTTTGAGGCTGGTGGCGTTGACCCAACCGATGCGGATGCTGGCTTCGGCCAGCAATTGCGGCTGACCAGGCGTTTTCAAAAAAGCCTGCTGCTGTATGGTCATGGAGGCGCGCCCGCTTTCAAGCAGCCCGGCAGTCACGATGATTTCATCGTCCAGCCGACATGGTAACAAGTGACGAACCTGGGTCTGGCTGACGATGAACATGCCGCCGCTTTGGGCGCGCAAAGCCTGCTGCTCAATGCCCAGCGAGCGCAACCACTCGGTGCGCGCACGCTCAAAAAATTTCAGGTAGTTGGCATAAAAAACGATGCCGCCGGCGTCTGTGTCTTCCCAATAGATTCGCAGCGTCCAGCTGAAAGGGGGCGGCGCGGGCTTAGCCAAGAATCGCCTCCAGGCGCGCTACGGCTTCATGCAGATGCGTCATCGAGCTGGCTGTTGAAAACCGGATGTACTTGGACGGCGCAGCCTGGCCGAAGTCGCGTCCGGGCGCCACAGCCAGGTGCGCACGCTGCATGAGTTCAAAAGCAAAGTCCCAGCTGCCGCCGGTACCGTCCGACTGGCCGCTGCGCAGTCCCAGTTTCTGCACAGCGTTGCTGCAGTCGGCGTAGGCGTAAAAAGCGCCGTCGGGCATCACAGGCACTGTCAAGCCCAGCCGGTTGAGTTCGGGAATGAAGTAATCGCGCCTGGCTTTGAACTCGGCGCGGCGGCGTTCATACTCGGCCAGGCTCTCGGGTTCAAAACAGGCCAGCGCCGCATGTTGCGCCACCGTGCTCGGGCAGATAAACAGGTTTTGCGCCATGCGCTCAATCACCGAGGCGAGTGCCTCGGGCACCACCAGCCAGCCGAGTCGCCAGCCCGTCATATTGAAGTACTTGGAAAAACTGTTGACGCTGATGATGCTCCGGCCCAGTTCCCCGGGCATGGCCAGAGCCGTCTGGCCAAAGCGTTCTTCGTAGCTCAGGCCCAGGTAAATCTCGTCCATGAGCGTGATGCCGCCGCGGCTGTGCACCAGACTGTGCAGGCGCTGCAATTCGTCGGGAGCCATCGAGGTGCCGGTTGGATTCGAAGGCGAGGCCAGCAACACGCCGCGTGTCTGCGCGCCCCAGGCGGCATCCACTTTGTCTGCGGTGAGCTGAAAGCGTTCAGCCGCCGTGGTCGGTATCAAGGTGGAGCGACCTTCTGCAGCACCCACAAAATGCCGGTTGCAGGGATAGCTCGGGTCCGGCATCAGGATCTCGTCACCCGCTTCGATCAGGGCCAGGCAAGCCAGGTGCAGTGCCGCCGAGGCGCCGGCCGTGACGATGATGCGACCGGGCGCGACATCGACGCCGAAGCGACTGGCGTACCAATCGCTGATTTTTTCGCGCAGCGCCGGCAAGCCGGTGGCCTGCGTGTACTGTGTGTGGCCTTGCGAGATGGCGCGCGCTGCAGCTTCTTGCACCAGGGGTGGTGCGCTGAAGTCAGGCTCGCCGATATTCAAAAAAATCATAGGCCGGCTGCTGCCGGCAAACTGCGCCGCCAGCGCGGAGGCGGCCTTGGCCACTTCCATGACATAAAAGGGCTCAATTTTTTGGGCGCGTTGTGTAATCCGCATGTCAGCGCCCCGTAGTCAGCGGGCCTTGTCGCTGGCGACTTCGGCCTGGCGCAAGCTGGGCGCGAGCCGGTTGAGTACACCGTTGACCCATTTGTGCCCGTCGGTGCCGCCAAAAGCTTTGGCCAGTTCAATGCACTCGTTGAGAATGACGCGCCAGGGCACGTCCGGGCAGTGCTGCATCTCGTAAGCGCCAATCCACAGCACGGCATGCTCGACGGGCGAGATCTCGTTCATCTTACGGTCTAAAAGCGGCAGGATGGCGGCGTCCAGCGCCACGGCGTCTTCAATGCAGCCATGCAGCAAAGCGTCGAAGTGCACAGCATCTGCTTTGTGGAAACCGACCAGGTCGCGCGTGAAGGCATCGATGGCGTCGGCTTGGTTGCGGCCCACCAGGTGCTGGTAAAGCGCCTGCAGTGCAAACTCGCGAGCCCGGGTGCGGGCAGATTTGTCGGCGGCTTTTTTGACGCCCGTGTCAGTCAGGCCGGTGCGGCTCTGGGGCGGGCGTTTGGGAGCGGTGGTCATGTTCATGTCAGGAAAGATCGTCGAGCAAGTTGGCCATTTCGATGGCGACGCGGGCAGCGTCGCGGCCTTTTTCCTCTTGCCGGGCCTGGGCCTGAACAAGGTTTTCAGTGGTCAAAATGGCGTTGGCGATCGGTATCCGGTAGTCCAATGCCAGCCGCGTGACAGCGGCGCCGCTTTCGTTGGCCACCAGTTCAAAGTGATAAGTCTCACCGCGGATGATGCAGCCCAGGGCGATCAGCGCGTCGTAGTTTTCGGTTTCGGCCAGCGCTTGCAAGGCCACCGGCACCTCCAGTGCGCCGGGCACCACGAGGTGGTGGATCTGCGCGGCTGTCACGCCGTGCAACAGCAGCTCGGCCATACAGGCAGCCGCCAGCGCATTGGTAACACCCTCGTTGAAGCGCGCCTGCACGATGCCGATGGACAGTCCCTGTCCCTGGAGTGGCGCGGCCTGGCCTTTGTCTGCTTCAAACACGTTGGGTGACCTTCATGGTTTGTTGATATAGCCGGCAATTTCCAGGCCGTAACCTGTCATGCTGGGCATGCGGCGCGGATTGCCCATGAGTCTCATTTTGTGGACACCGCAGTCACGCAAAATTTGAGCGCCTATGCCGTAAGAGCGCAAGTCCATGCGGCCGCGCTCAGGTGCGTGACTGGCTTTGGCAGTGCCTTCAAACTGGGCCAGCAGCTGCGCGCCGCTTTCGCCGCAATTCAGCAGCACCACCACGCCCCGGCCCTCGGCAGCCACGAGCTGCAGGCTTTGGTCCAGGCTCCAGGAGTGCATGGTGCGGCCGACTTCGAGCGCGTCAAACACCGACAGCGGCTCGTGCACGCGCGCGGCCACGGTCTCGCCTGCGGCCCACTGGCCTTTGACCAGCGCCAGGTGCACACCCTGGCTTGGCTTGTCTTTGAAGGCATGCGCAGTGAATTCACCAAACGATGTTTGCAAGGTGCGGGTGCCGATTTTTTCAATTAATGATTCGTGCCGGCTGCGGTGTTCGATCAAATCGGCAATGGTGCCAATCTTCAGGCCATGCGCCTCTGCAAAGACCAGCAGGTCGGGCAGGCGTGCCATGGTGCCGTCGTCGTTCATGATCTCGCAGATCACCGAGGCCGGCGAACATCCGGCCATGGCCGCCAGGTCGCACCCGGCTTCGGTGTGGCCGGCGCGCATCAGCACGCCGCCGTCCACCGCTTGCAGAGGGAAGATATGGCCGGGCTGCACCAGGTCGTCGACCTGGGCGTTTTTGGCCACGGCCGCTTGCACCGTGCGGGCGCGGTCGGCGGCTGAAATGCCGGTGCTCACCCCTTCGGCCGCTTCAATCGAGACCGTGAAGGCCGTACCTTTTTTGTCACCGTTGCGCAAGGCCATGGGCGGCAGTTGCAGGCGCTCGCAGCGTTCACGCGTGAGCGTCAGGCAGATCAGGCCGCGGCCGAAACGGGCCATGAAGTTGATGGCCTCGGCGCTGACATGGTCGGCGGCCAGCACCAGGTCGCCTTCGTTTTCGCGGTCTTCTTCGTCAATCAAAATGACAATTTTGCCGGCCGCCATGTCGGCCACGATGTCTTCAACGGGTGAAACTTCAACTGTCATGCAAAGGCTTTCGGGGTGTCCTGGAGCATGCGCTCCACGTAGCGGGCGATCAGGTCGATTTCCAAGTTGACCGGGCTGCCGGATTGAAGCTGGCCCAAGGCCGTGTTCTCGACGGTGTGGGGTATGAGGTTGATGCTGATTTCACAACCAACATCCGGTCCGGGCAAGTCATTCACGCTGTTGACCGTGAGGCTGACGCCGTTGACCGTGATCGAGCCTTTGTAGGCTAAATACTTGCTGATGCCGGCGGGCGCCAGAATGCGCAGCTCCCAGCTCTCGCCAACGCGGGCGAAATGCGTGACGCTGCCGATGCCGTCCACATGGCCCGAGACAATATGGCCGCCCAGACGGTCGTTGGCGCGCAGCGCTTTTTCGAGGTTGATGGGACCGGGCTCGGACAAGCCGCAGGTTTTGCGCAGCGATTCGGCCGAGATGTCGATGGTGAACTGGTTGCGAGCGGCGTCCAGGTTGGTGGCTGTCATGCACGCGCCATTGAGGGCGATGCTGTCACCCGGGCCGACGTCGTCAAGGTAGCCCGATGGCGTTTCGATGGTCAGTCGATTGCCATGGTCTAAAGAGCTGCCCAGGCGGTGGACAGCGACGATGCGCCCCACGCCGGTGATGATTCCGGTAAACATACGGTATTTTCGCAGGTAAATGGGCCTGATCGGGCCCGGCTTAAAAATTGCCTCGTCCCAGGACCCGCGCCATCAGCCTCAAGTCCGGCCCGATGCGCTCGGCACACATGAATTCAAGCGCTACGGCATCTGCCAAATCGGGTAGCGCCGCCAGTGCCAGCATGCCCTGGCCCGGGCCGAGCAACTTGGGGGCCAGGTAGACCAAAAACTCATCGACCAGGCCTTCACGCACCAGCGAGCCGTTGAGCTTGAAGCCGGCTTCCACATGCAGCTCGTTGATTTGCCGCTGACCGAGGTCGCGCAGCACGGCAGCCAGATCCACCTTGCCGTTGGCGCCCGGCAAGCAGTGCACGCGGGCCCCCCGCGCTTGCAAAGCTTGTGTTTTGGCTTCGTCGGTGCTGGCGGTGTAGATCCAGACCTCTCCCGCAGGCGCAAAGATGCGAGCGCCCGGCGGCGTTTGCAGTGCGCTGTCGATGATGATGCGATGCGGCTGACGGCTGCAAGGCACCAGGCGAACATCCAGGCCGGGGTTGTCTTGCAATACCGTGCCTATGCCCGTGAGCACGGCCGAGGCGCGGGCGCGCCAGGCATGGCCGTCGGCACGGGCCTCGGGCGAGGTGATCCATTGGCTTTGGCCGTCTGCCAAAGCGGTGGTACCGTCCAGTGAGGCCGCCGTTTTCATACGCACCCAGGGCGTTTGCCGCAGCATCCGGCTGAAAAAGCCGATGTTCAATTCCCGTGCGGCCTGCTCACCTGGCCCTACCTCGACCTCTATGCCGGCAGCGCGCAGCCGCTCAAATCCCCGACCGGCGACCAGCGGATTGGGGTCTGCGACAGAGGCAATCACCCGGGCGATGCCGGCTGAAATCAAGGCATCGCAGCACGGGCCGGTGCGGCCCTGGTGGGCGCAGGGCTCCAGCGTCACATAAGCCGTAGCGCCGGCGCTGGCGTGGCCACGGGCAGCGGCGTCGCGCAGCGCCATCACTTCGGCGTGCGCACCGCCCACGGCCTGGGTGTATCCCTGCCCGATCACCTCACCGCCGGCCGAAACCAACACGCAACCCACAGCCGGGTTGGGTGCGCTGAGGTTTTGGGCCTGACGGGCCATTTCTAGAGCAAGGTTGATCACCGTGTCAGTTTAGCGTGCGGCCCGGCGCTGTCTGGGAGGGCAGGCCGTCCTCCAGCAAAGCGCTGGCCGTCTATTAGTCGGTTAAAAATAATTTTTAGGTATTAAAAAACTTACAAAAAACTTGATTAATAAGTACTATTTAACCCATGCAACGTGAGCTCATGGGTGTGACTTTGATGGAGTGTCTGGTCGCTTTGGCGATCATGGGCATCTTGAGCGTGCTCGCTGTGCCCAGTTTCAGGGACCTGCTGGCCAGACGCACGGTGCTGGTAACAGCTGAGGCCCTGGTCGACGACCTGCGCTTTGCCCGTACTGAAGCGCTCAAACGCGGCGGCCAGGTGTCGGTGTGCAGCTCCGCCAACGGCCTGGCTTGCAGCCAGAGCGCCGTTTGGGTGGAAGGTTGGATCGTGTTTGTTGACGGTGGCAACACCGCGGTGGTGGATGGCCGCGATGAGATTTTGCGGGTGCAGACGCGCCAGTCGGGCATGGCGTCAATCGCCAGTGACAACCCGGCCAATGACAAAAGCAGTTTCAGTTTCAGGCCCTTGGGCATGGCCAGTCCGGCCAGCCAGAGTTTCAAGTTCACGCCTGTCGCGCCTGTACCCGCTAATGGCGAGCGCTGGGTTTGCATGTCTTCTCAGGGCCGGCCCCGCCTGGCCTTGGCCGGCGCCACCAGCTGCAGTTCATGATGCCCAGGCAGCGCGGTTTCATGCTCATTGAAGTGCTGGTCGCCATGCTGTTGTCGGCGGTGGCCTTGCTGGCATTGGCCAGCGCCAATGCGGCCGCTTTGCGCTATACAAAGATGAGCCAATACCGCGCCCAGGCTTTGACCTTGGCCGTGGAGATCAGCGAGCGCATGCGGGCCAACTCGGCTGGCTTTGCAGCCCAGGCCTATGACTACAGCGCCAGTTTTGCCGCCCAATCAGGCAGCCCGGTTATGCCGGCGCAGCTTTGCAATGCAGGCAACAGCGTTTGCAGCGCACTTGAACTGGCGGCTTTGGACCTGGCGCAGTGGCGGGTCTTGGCGCGTGCAGCGCTTCCGCAAGGCTCGGTGTTTGTGCAAAGGCAGGCTGCCTTTGCTGCTGCCGATGTGTGGCTGGCCTGGCGCGACCCGCTGCTGGCCAATACTGATGAAACGACCGCACTGGTCAAGGAGTGCCCCGCAGGACTGGCTCTGGGCGACAGCAGCATTCGCTGTAGCTATTTCCGGGTTCATCCATGAAACGCCTAGCCGTGCGCTTTGACAATTCTGGCTTTGCCCTGATAGAAATACTGGTGGCGCTGGGTATCGGGCTGGTGGTGGTGGGTGCGGTGCTGGCCTCTTACCTGAGCAATGCTCAAACGGGTCGTTTGCAATCGGCCGCAGCGCAGATGGATGAGGACGCACAGATCGGCTTGCGCATCCTGACGCGCGAACTGCTCATGGCCGGTTATGCAATGCCCATCAGCATGAATGCGGACACGCGGGTGTTTAACCAAAGCTATGACGCACGCGCAGTGTTTGGCTGCGACAAAGGGTTTAGCGCAGCGCCATCCGCCAACCCTTCGACTTGCGCCGGCAGCGGGGGAGCACCTGCCATTGAAATTGCTTACGAGGTTGATCTCTACAACTCGGTGGTGTCTAACGGCAAGGGTACCGACTGCGCCGGCGTAGCCCTGCCGGCCAGTCAAAACGGAATCACTTTCAATCGCTACAGCGTCGGTAGCAGCAGCCCGGGGCGCAGCGAGCTGCGGTGCAGCAGTGGCAGCAGCACCATACCGCTGGTGGACAACGTCGAGCGTTTGCAGTTTTGGTACGGTCAATCTGACGGCGGCGCTTCGCCTCAGCTGATTCGCTACACACAAGCCAGCGACGCCGATTTCAGCCGCGTCATGAGTGTGCGGTTGTGCTTGCTGATGCGCAGCAGTGAGGCGCCGGCCAAAGCAGAAGATGCAGCTTGGCAGTCCTATCTTGACTGTGACGGGGTTCGCCGGACTGCTGCCGACGGGCGTTTGAGGCGCGTTTATTTCAGCACCATCGCCTTGCGCAGCAAGACGCCCTGATGAGCCGGCTTCACTTGAATTTAGCGCGCAGGCAAGGCGCATCACTCATCATCGTGCTGGTCATGCTGGTGGTCATCGGCTTGACGTCTGCGGCCAGCTTGCGCAACGCCAGCTCCAATGAACGGGTCAGCCATAACTTTCGAATGCACTGGCTGGCTGAGCAGTATGCCGAGGCCGCTTTGCGCTATTGCCAAAGCCAACTCTTGCTGGCTGACGCTCAACGGGTCAGCAGCCTGCAAGAAGCTGTGCTGCTGTCCTTGAGCGATAAGGCCGCACCCGCTTGGGCCAACACGCAGACCTGGTCGGGCACAGGCGGCGCTTTCGCATCGCTGACCAGCGTCGCCCAATCCTTTGTTGAATCCCCTGACAGCGCTTTTGTGCCGCCAATATTGCCCCAGTGCGTGGTGGAGCGGCAGGCGCTGCCTTTGATGCAAAACGGTGCCGCCGTGGGCAGCGCGGACGTCTACGTGATCACGGCGCGTGGTTTCAGCCCGGACTACCGGGAAAGTCTGCCGGGTGCTCGAAGCGGCGCAGTGGTCTGGCTGCAGTGCCGTCTGTCTGTTCTACGCGCTGCGCCCGGCGATGCCGGCACCCTGGCAGACCGCGTCTGGATGCGCATCATCAATCCGCCTGCAACATGAAACCTCCAGTGCTTCAATCTGCGCTCTCTTGCCGACGCTTCGGGTTTGCCGGTTTTTCTTTGGTGGAATTGCTGGTGGTGCTGGTGATCATGGGCGTACTTTCCGTGGTCGCGCTGCCCGGTTACACGCGCTATGTGCAAAGAGGCCATCGCACTGAAGCCATGGCTGCCCTGCTTGAGGCGCAGCACTACATGGAGCGTTATTACAGTGCCAATGGCCAGTACCTGAGTCCGGCAAATGCTGCGCCCGTCTTGCCGCAGCGTCTGCAACAGGTCCCCACGCAAGGTTCTGTGCGCTACCGTCTGAGCGTGCGTGAAGCCAGTGTGAACAGCTACCTTGTGCAGGCGGTGCCCGAAGGCAGCATGGCCGGCGATGTTTGCGGCAGTCTGACGATCAACCAGACCGGTCTGCGGGGCGTGTTGAACAGCAACCGCAGCGTGGCTGAATGCTGGCGCTAGGCGCCAGGTCAGTCCCCGGGGCCCTGGCTCCCTTAGCGCCTGACCTCGTCAACCAGGTTTTTGAAGTCGTCGATGTCTTCAAAGCTGCGGTACACGCTGGCAAAGCGCACATAAGCGACTTTGTCGAGTTTTTTGAGCTCACGCATGACCAACTCGCCAAGGCGTGTTGAAGGCACTTCGCGCAAACCCAGGTTGAGCAGCTTTTCTTCAATGCGCTCAATGGCCGAGTCCACCTGCTCGGTGCTCACCGGGCGTTTGCGCAAAGCCAGGTTCATGGATTCGAGAATTTTGCTGCGCTTGTACTCGATGCGCCGGCCGTCTTTTTTGACGATGGCCGGGAAGTTGACGTCCGGCCGCTCATAGGTGGTGAAGCGCTTTTCACAGGCGCTGCACTGACGGCGGCGCCGGATGAAGTCTGCATCCTCAGAAATCCGGGTCTCGACGACCTGGGTTTCGAGGTTGCCGCAAAACGGACACTTCATCGGTCAAGGACCATTATTTATAGACGGGGAAGCGGCTGGTCAGGGCATGCACCTTGGCGCGCACGGCGTCAATGTTGGCGGCGTCGCGTGGATTGTCCAGAACGTCGGCGATCAGGTGCGCTGTCATGCGCGCTTCCTCGTCCTTGAAGCCGCGCGTGGTCATGGCCGGTGTGCCGATGCGCACGCCGCTGGTGACCATCGGTTTTTCAGGGTCGTTAGGAATGGCGTTCTTGTTGATCGTCATGTGGGCGCTGCCCAGCACGGCTTCGGCTTCCTTGCCGGTGATGCCCTTGGCGCGCAGGTCCACCAGCATGACATGGCTTTCGGTGCGGCCGCTGACAATGCGCAGGCCGCGTGAGATCAGGGTCTCGGCAACGATCTGCGCGTTCTTGATAACTTGCTGTTGGTAAATCTTGAAGCCGGGCTCCAGCGCTTCCTTGAAGGCAACAGCCTTGGCGGCAATCACGTGCATCAGCGGGCCGCCTTGCAGTCCGGGGAAGATCGCGCTGTTGATGGCTTTTTCGTGCTCGGATTTCATCAAGATGATGCCGCCGCGCGGGCCGCGCAGGCTCTTGTGGGTGGTTGAGGTCACTACGTCGGCATGCGGCACCGGGTTGGGGTACACGCCTGCACCGATCAGGCCGGCGTAATGCGCCATGTCCACCAGAAAAATGGCGCCCACGTCCTTGGCGACTTTGGCAAAGCGGGCAAAGTCGATACCCAGCGAATAAGCTGAAGCGCCGGCGATGATCAGTTTGGGTTTGGATTCGTGCGCCTTGCGTTCCATGTCGTCGTAGTCAATTTCTTCTTTGGCGTTCAGGCCATAGCTGACCACCTTGAA
>JBIKPY010000107.1:0-5576 GCA_044357185.1 Polaromonas sp. | reverse complement strand
CGACAGGGGTAGACAAAAAATCACGCACAGAGCGCAAATCATTCATGGGTTGGGCGCTACCACCGGGCAGGCGTTTGAGGTTGGCCTCAAAAATGGCGGTGAAAATGCGGCCGCTCATGCGCCGGTCAAAGGCCAGAGAGGCCTCATGCATGACTTCAGATCGCACCCACTCCAGCACCTCCATGACCACAAAGGCAAACAGCACCACCACCGTCAGCATGGCCAGCGTCATGTGACTGCGGGTGTTGACGACGCGTTCATACACTTCAAGCATGTAGACCGAGGGCGCCAAAATCAGCAAACTGGCAAACACACTGAACAAGGCGGCCCGCCTGAAGTAAGGCATCAACTCGTTGATGGCCGAGCGCAATTCTGTAGTGGGTTTATTCGAACTCATGAGGCCTCCTCGACCATGACATACTCAGGAACTTCAGAGTTGCCGGAGCCCAAAAGCTCTGACGCTTTTTTTTCCTGTTCGTCGTCGAACAGGAAAGACAACTCATACACACCATCGGCGCGACACGACAAGACAATTTCGCGTAGTTTTTTTTCATTGAAATTGGCCTCGTCAACCGGCTTCAAGGCCAGGGCAAAACGCATACGCCCGTCAAGCGTGAACATGGACAACTGCCCGTTTTTGACGCTCAGGGTGTGGCGATCAAAGTAGACAGGGCAGTTGTCCGAAAAACGTAAAAGAGGCAGTGGCCTGTCAGCCAGCTTGTTCAGATTGAACGGACTTTGCGCATGCTGAAACACCATCCTGCAAGTACGCGACACCGAGTAGATGGCGTTGCACACCATTTGCGACCCCAACTCAGGAAAACGCTCGCGCAGCTTGTGATAAGTCAAGTGGTGAAGTGCTACCCGGTTCCACACCCGCGTTTGCTGCACCGTGGGCGCAAGTGCATTACAGACACGCGCAAAGGCTGCTTGCAAGGCCCGTAGACGGGCCAATTGCTCAGCATTTGCGTTCAGAGGGACTCGCAGTAAAAAATTCATATAGGAACAAATTATAGCACCCTCATATATGAACTTTTAGACGCCCAATCATGACCAAGATTCCCGCCAACAGTTTCAAGTCGCCGGTGCGGGCATTTCTAGCCAGCGACAGCTGTCGCCTTCATCCTCGCGAATGCGGGGATCCATCTGGGGGGCTCTTAGTCCAGCTTAGCTCTGAGCGAAGAGGTCAGAGCCGCTGTCCGACCGGCCTGCGGGCGGCGTGACGCCCAGGTGGCGGAAGGCCGCCAAGGTGGCGATGCGCCCGCGCGGGGTGCGTTGCAGGTAGCCTTGCTGGATAAGGTAGGGCTCGATCACGTCTTCGATGGTGCCGGGCTCTTCGCCGATGCTGGCGGCGATGTTGTCCAGGCCGACCGGGCCGCCGTCAAAGCGGTGGATCACGGCTTCGAGCAGTTTGCGGTCCATCACGTCAAAGCCGCGCGGGTCTACGTCCAGCATGGCCAGCGCCTTGTGTGCGATGTCGAGCGTGATGACGCCGCTGCCCTTGACGTCGGCGAAGTCGCGCACGCGGCGCAGCAGGCGGTTGGCAATGCGCGGTGTGCCGCGTGAGCGCTTGGCGATCTCGATGCCGCCGGCCTCGTCCATGGGGGCCTTAAGCAGGCCGGCGCTGCGCTTGACGATGCGGGCCAGCTCTTCGGCGCTGTAAAACTCGAGCCGGGCGACGATGCCAAAGCGGTCACGCAGCGGGTTGGTCAGCATGCCGGCGCGGGTGGTGGCGCCCACCAGCGTGAAGGGCTGCAAATCGAGCTTGATGCTGCGCGCGGCCGGACCTTCACCGATCATGATGTCGATCTGGTAGTCCTCCAGCGCGGGGTACAAAATCTCTTCGACCACCGGGCTCAGGCGGTGAATCTCGTCAATGAAAAGCACATCGTTTTTTTCGAGGTTGGTCAGCAGCGCCGCCAGGTCCTTGGGCTTTTCAAGCACGGGGCCGCTGGTCTGGCGCAGGTTGACGCCTAGCTCTTGGGCAATGATGTGGCTCAGCGTGGTTTTGCCCAGGCCGGGCGGGCCGAAGAGCAGCACATGGTCCAGGGCTTCGCCGCGTTTTTTGGCGGCGCCGATGAAAATCTCCAGCTGGTCGCGCACCTTGGTCTGGCCCACGTAGTCGTCAAACAGCTTGGGGCGCAGGGCGCGCTCGATGGCTTCTTCACGCGGCGAAGCGGGCTGGGCCGACATCACCCGCTGGGGCGGCAGGGCGGACATGTCGAAGTCGTCGGTCTGGATGCTCATATATGTCAGCTGGCTTTACTTGGTCAGCGCCTTGAGCGCGAGCTTGATGCCTTCGCTCACGCCGACATCGGCGGGCAGGGCTTTGAGGGCGAGCGCGGCGTCGCGGTCGCTGTAACCCAGCGCCACCAGGGCCTGCAAAATGTCTGAGGGGTTGTCGCTGACGCTGCTCAGGGGCGCGCCCAGGTCAGCGCCCAGTTTGCCCTTGAGCTCTAACAGCAGGCGCTCGGCGGTTTTTTTGCCGATGCCGGGCACCTTGATGATGCGGCCGGCCTCTTGCGCGCTGACGGCGCGCGAGAGCTCGTCCACACTCATGCCGCTGAGCACGCTGAGCGCGGTGCGCGGGCCCACGCCGGAAATTTTGATGAGCTGCCTAAAGGCCCCACGCTCGCTGGCGGTGGCAAAACCAAAGAGGATTTGCGCGTCTTCACGCACCACAAAATGCGTCAGCAGGCTGACTTTTTCGCCCAGCGCAGGCAGGTTGTAAAAGGTGCTCATGGGCACCAGCAGCTCGTAGCCCACGCCGTGGCAGTCCACCAGCAACTCGGGCGGATTTTTTTCGGCCAGCTGGCCAGTGATGCGTCCGATCATTGGCAAATCTTAGCAGTGCGGGCGTGAGACGATGGATCCCGCGCCGCCCGCCCGATAAGCACCGACAATCACATCTCAACAAGCCCCACACCAAGGACAGCGCTTTTGATTCTTCGCCACACTTTCACACCGCCGAACAACACCCGCATGGGCCACCTGTGCGGACCGATGGACGCGCACATCCGCAGCATTGAGGTGGGCTTGCAGGTGAAGATTGCGCACCGCTTTGAGCAGTTCAAGATCGACGGGCCCAAGGCGCGGGCCGAGCAGGCGCTCGAGGTGTTGCAGGCTCTTTATGAAATGGCCAGCCGGCCCATTCCTGAGGAGCAGGTACAACTGATGATGGCCGGCGACACCGCGCTGCGCCGAGCGCCTGACGGCGCAGCGGTGCTGGCCACGCGCCGCGCCGACCTGCGCGCGCGCACCCACAACCAGGGCCAGTACCTGGAGAACATTGCCACGCACGACATCACCTTCGGTATTGGCCCGGCCGGCACCGGCAAAACCTACCTGGCAGTGGCCTGCGCAGTCGATGCGCTGGAGCGCAGCGCGGTGCAGCGCATTGTGCTGACGCGCCCGGCGGTAGAAGCCGGCGAGCGCCTGGGCTTTTTGCCGGGTGACATGAACCAAAAAATTGACCCCTACCTGCGCCCTTTGTATGACGCGCTGTATGAGCTGATGGGTTTTGAGCGCGTGCAAAAAGCCTTTGAGCGCCAGCAAATTGAAATTGCGCCGCTGGCCTTCATGCGCGGGCGCACGCTGAACCATGCTTTTGTGATTCTGGACGAGGCGCAGAACACCACGCCCGAGCAGATGAAGATGTTTTTGACGCGCATCGGCTTTGGCAGCAAAGCCGTGATCACCGGCGACGTGAGCCAGGTTGATTTGCCCCTGACGCAGCTCAGCGGCCTGATAGATGCCGAGCGCATCATGAAGCGCGTGCAAGGCATTGCCATCACGCGCCTGACCAGCGCCGACGTGGTGCGTCACCCGCTGGTGGCGCGCATCGTCGATGCGTATGACAAACACCGCAGCGCTAAGGCGGATGCGAACGCCGCTGAAGTAGAGGCGGACGATGTCGTCGACGTGAAGGCGCCAGGCAGCGCACAACCGGCCCGTAAAACCCGGCGCAAGGTCTGAGATGGGCACCCGCTCAGCACCTTTGATACCGCTGTGCCAGGCCGCCAACGCGCTGGACTTGTCGCTGCAATTTGGCGACTTTGCGCAACTGGACGCCCACCGCGCCGCCCTGCCCCGCGCCGCTGTTCAGCGCTGGATCACGCGCGCCCTTTTGCGCGACGCCGAGATGACCGTGCGCGTGGTCGGCGAAGCCGAAGCACGAACGCTGAACCGCGATTACCGGGGCAAAGACTACGCCACCAACGTGCTGACCTTCGACTACACGCAAGCGCCGATGGTGACAGCCGACCTGGTGCTGTGCGGCCCGGTGGTGGCACGTGAAGCCGCTGCGCAGGGCAAGAGCCTGCAAGCGCATTACGCCCACCTGTTGGTGCACGCCAGCCTGCACGCCCAGGGTTATGACCACGAAAGCAATGAGCGCGACGCGCTGGAAATGGAAGCGCTGGAAGTGCTGCTGATGGGATCGCTGGGGTTTGACAACCCGTACTGATTTTGCGTGCGTGGCGCTGTTGCTGCGGTCATGGCTGGGTCAATGCTTGCGCGAATGTCCCCCGCCCTTCGGGCTCCTCCTTTATTTGAAGTGCTTAGCGCTGGTCCGCCGGTCATGGCGGTGAGAACGCTTCCGCGAATGTCCTCCGCCCTTCGGGCTCCTCCTTTATTTCGCTGCAGCATCCACCCCGCCATGACCCGCTAGCGGGCACTTTTGGCTTGCTATCGCTCTTTACCCAAAGAGTTCCAACAGCGCTTGGTGACGCAGGCGGCCATGGCGCTCAGCGCAGTGAGGTAAAGGGGGAGCCCGCAGGGCGGAGGACACGAACGAAGCTGAGCGCCATGGCCGCCTGCGTCCGGCGTCCAAAGTCAGCGGTGACGGCGAATCTCAGCTCAGCGTGACACGCGCAAACTTGCGTTTGCCGACCTGCACCACGTAGGTACCCGCAGGCAGTTTCAGCGCCTTGTCGGTGACCACGCTCGAATCTACCCGCACGCCGCCGCCGTCGATCAGGCGGGTGGCTTCGCTGCCCGAAGGGGCCAGGCCAGCGGCTTTGAGCAGGGCTGCGATGCCCATGGGCGCGCCGGTCAGTGTGATCTCGTCAATTTCGTCGGGCACGCCGCCTTTGCTGCGGTTGATGAAGTCCTGCTCGGCCGCATCGGCCGCAGCTGCCGAGTGAAAACGCGTGGTGATCTCTTTGGCCAGCGCCACTTTGGCGTCTTTGGGGTTGCGGCCGCTCGCCACTTCGGCCTTGAGCGCGGCAATCGCCGCTTCGCTCTGGAAGGACAGCAAGGTGTACCAGCGCCACATCAGGGTGTCGGAAATTGAGAGCACTTTGGCGAACATGCTGTTGGGCTCTTCGGCGATGCCGATGTAGTTGTTTTTACTTTTCGACATTTTCTCAATGCCGTCCAGCCCCTCGAGCAGCGGCATGGTCAAAATGCACTGCGGTTCCTGGCCGTATTCCTGTTGCAGGGTACGGCCCATCAGCAGGTTGAACTTCTGGTCGGTGCCGCCGAGTTCGAGGTCAGACTTGAGCGCCACAGAGTCGTAGCCCTGCATCAGCGGGTACAAAAACTCATGCACGCTGATCGGTGTGCCGGCCTTGAAA
>JBIKPY010000063.1:0-17940 GCA_044357185.1 Polaromonas sp. | reverse complement strand
GCCGCTGCAGGCTCGGTGGCCGGCTTTGAGAAAGCCGAGTCGCTGCCAGACGACAAGTTCTGGGACGTGGACTGCGAGATTTTGATTCCGGCAGCGCTGGAGCAGCAGATCACGGTGCACAACGCCCACCGCATCAAGGCACGCATGGTGATAGAAGGTGCGAACGGCCCGACCACGCCGGCAGCCGACGACATCTTGCAATCGCGCAACATTCTGGTGGTGCCCGACGTGATTGCCAACGCCGGCGGCGTGACGGTCAGCTACTTTGAATGGGTGCAGGATTTCTCAAGCTTTTTCTGGGATGAAGAAGAGATCAACGCCCGGCTGGTGAAGATCATGAAAAACGCCTTTGCCGGGGTCTGGTCGGTCTCGCAAGACCGCAAGGTGAGCTTGCGCACTGCCACGTTCATAGTGGCTTGCCAGCGCATTTTGCACACACGCCAATTGCGCGGACTTTACCCTTAAAAAGCGGTTTTACTGCAGCGGCCCTTTGAGCGCGTCAGGTATCGGCAGCGGCATCACGGAAATGCCTTCTTCGAGCAGCGCCAACGCTTCTTGCCGCGAGGTCTGGCCGCGGATGCTTCGCTCTTCGGTCTCGCCGTAATGCATTTGCCGGGCGACTTCGGCGAAGTGGCTGCCCACGTCTTCGGTGTTGGCCATGACATGGCGTGCCATTTTCAGCCAGTCGGCCTGAACGGCTTGCAGGTTCTGCAGGTCTTGCGCTGACGGCGCAGGCGCTGCGCCAACTGGCACCAGTTCGCGGCTGGTGGACTTGCCGCCGCCGGACACAAGAGCATCAGGCGCAGCCGGCGCGCTGGCGACCGCAGGACTGAGCTGTGGCGTGGCGCCCAGGTTCAGGCGCGGGGCGCTGAGCTGTTTGCTGATGGCGGCATCGCCGCACAGCGGGCATTGCACCAGGTCGCGGGCAAGCTGGCTTTGAAAATCGTCTTCAGACGCAAACCAGCCTTCGAACACATGCTGGCCAGCGCATTTCAGATCAAGAACTTTCATGGATGAATTGTGAGCCAGAACTCAAACACGTGCCCAGTCCAGGCTCCAGGCACCGGAACGCAGGTTTTGCAGCCAAAGCACACCGGTGAGGGTTTTTGCGTCTGTGATGCGGCCGTCACGGCACCATTGCAACAGCTCATCGGCGCTGGCGCTGAAAACATCAAGGAACTCACCGGCGTCGAGTTGGCGCTCGCCGGCTGTGAGCTCACGCGCAAACCAGATGTCAATGAACTCGGTGGAGTAAGAGATGACCGGGTGCAGTACACCGGCGCGCGCCCACTGGCGGGCGGTGTAGCCGGTTTCTTCAAGCAGCTCGCGCTGGGCGCAGGCCAGCGAGTCTTCGCCGGGATCCAGCTTGCCGGCCGGAAACTCGACCATGACAGACTGCACAGGGTAGCGAAACTGCCGCTCGAGCACCAGCCGCCCGTCCGGCAGTTCGGCCACCACCATCACTGCGCCCGGATGAATCACGTACTCGCGAAAAGCCTCTTTGCCATCGGGCAGGCGCACGGTGTCGCGCATGGCATGCAGGAAATGGCCGCGCAGCAGCTCCTGGCTGGCCACACGGGTTTCTCTCAGGTGCGAGTCATCGGGTTTTGCGGAAGGTGGGGTCATCGCAGTTTGAGCAGGTAGCGCAGCACAAAGCCCGGAAAGGCAAAGGTCACAAAGAGCGTACCGGTGATGGCATAAAACTCCCACCCCTGAGGCGCGATCTGACCCAGCTGATGCTCTAGCGCCAGGGCCACAGCGCCGACCACAAAATACCAAAGCACCAGCTCCAACAAACGCAATGCCAAGTGTTTAGCAGTGCTCAGGCGGTAAACCAGCATGAAGCGTTGACTGATGAAAGGTAAATTAGCGGCCAGCAAAGCCAGCAGTACCACCAACCAGACTGGCGCTGCCTGGCTCATAGGCTCAAGTGACCAGTGTCTTGACCAGCGCAGCAATGGCATCGCCGCACAAAGTCATCAGACCGCCGGGTGCCATACCCAAGACCAACAACAGACCTCCGTTCAGCGCCAATACAGCGCGGGCATCAGTGCGGGCAAGGATCTCGGTTGGCAAACCGGCGTGGGGAGCGTCAAAGTACATCACCTTGACCACCCGCAGGTAATAAAAAGCGCCGATCAGCGAGGCCATCACGGCAAACACTGACAACACCAGATAGCCGGTGTCGCCGGAAGCCAGCAGCGACTGCAGCACCGCCAGCTTGGCGTAAAAACCCACCAGCGGTGGCACACCGGCCAGCGAGAACATGGCCAGGGCCATGACACCGGCAAACAGCGGGCTGCGCTGGTTCAGGCCCGACAAGTCAGTGATTTCTTCAGCCTCATGGCCTTGACGTGCCAGGAGCAAGATAATTCCGAAGGCCGCCAGCGTGGTCAGCACATAAGTGATGACATAAAACATGGCCGCGCCATAGGCAGAGGTGGCATTGTGCTGGTGACCGCCGGCCACACCGGCCAGCATGGCCAACAGGAAAAAGCCCATTTGCGCGATGGTCGAAAACGCCAGCATGCGCTTGAGGTTGGTCTGGGCGATAGCGGCCAGATTGCCCACCAGCAGGGAGCCGACGGCCAGCACCATGAGCATCTGCTGCCAGTCGATCGCCAGCGGGAGCATGCCCTGTACCAGCAGACGCATGCAAATTGCAAATGCCGCCAATTGCGGAGCCGCACCGATCAGCAGGGTCACGGCGGTAGGCGCGCCCTGGTAGACGTCAGGCAGCCACATGTGAAAGGGCACAGCACCGAGCTTGAAGGCCAGACCGGCAACAACAAAGACCAGACCGAAAACCAGCACCTGGTGCTTGACCTGGCGGCTGGCAATGGCCTGAAACACTTCGTTGACATTGAGCGAGCCGGTAGCGCCATAGATCATGGACAGGCCGTAGAGCAAAAAGCCCGAGGCCAGCGCGCCCAGCACAAAGTACTTCATGGCTGCCTCGGTGGCGGTCGCGTTGTCGCGGCGCAAGGCCACCAGCGCGTAGCTCGACAGCGTCATGAGCTCGAGACCCATGTAGATGACCAGGAAGTTGTGGCCCGAGATCATCACAAAAATACCCAGCAGCGAGAACAGGCTCAGGGTGAAGAATTCACCGCCGCGCAGCATGTCGCGGTCGGCCGCGTAGGGCCGGCCGTAAACCAGAGTGATCATCAGGGCAAGGCTGGCAAAGCACTTGAGCCAGTTGCCCATGGGGTCGCTGACAACCATTTTTCCAAAGCCGTAAACCGTGGCGCCCTGGGTAGCGTAAAAAGCCTCCAGCACAGCGACTACCGCCAGCGTCAGCAGCGTCAGCGCGTAGGTGGTGCCACGCAAAGGCGTCTTCACGCCCAGGTCCACCATTGCAATCACGCAGGCCATGACCAGCAAGATGATTTCGGGGTAAACGGTGATCCAGCTTAAAGAGTCAATCATCTGAATTCTTTTGAAATAGGGTTCTAGTGAGCAGCACTTTTAGTTCAGCTTGGAAACGGCCACATGCTTGAGCAGGTCCAGTACCGAAGCGTCCATCACGTCAGTAAAGGGTTTGGGGTACACGCCCATATAAAGCACGGCCGCAGCCAGCAAGGTCAGCATGAGGAACTCACGGGCATTGATGTCGGAGAGGCCCTTGACGTCGTCGTTGGCCACCGGGCCCAGGTAAACGCGCTTGAACATCCACAAGGTGTAGGCCGCGCCGAAGATCAATGCGGTAGCCGCGGCCAGGCCGATCCAGAAGTTGAACTGCACACCGCCCAGAATGACCATCCACTCACCCACAAAACCGGCCGTGCCTGGCAAGCCGCAATTGGCCATGGCAAAGAACAAGGCAAAAGCTGCGAACTTGGGCATGGTGTTGATGACGCCGCCGTAGCTGGCGATCTCTCGCGAATGCACGCGGTCATACAGCACGCCGATGCACAAGAACATGGCCGCTGACACAAAGCCGTGCGCAATCATCTGCACCACACCACCGGCCACGCCCAAGGGGTTGAAAATGAAAAAGCCCAGGGTGACAAAACCCATGTGCGCCACCGATGAATAAGCCACCAGCTTTTTCATGTCCTGCTGCACCATGGCGACCAGGCCGACGTAAATGACGGCGATCAACGACAGCGCGATCATCAGCCAGGCCCATTCATGCGCAGCGTCCGGCGTGATGGGCAGCGAAAAGCGTAAAAAACCATACGCGCCGAGCTTGAGCATGATGGCCGCCAGCACGGCCGAGCCGCCGGTGGGCGCTTCCACGTGCACATCGGGCAGCCAGGTGTGGACCGGCCACATGGGCACCTTGACAGCAAAGGCAGCAAAAAAGGCAAAGAACAGCAGCGTTTGCACAGGGCTGCTGAGCGGCAGTTTGTGCCAGGTGGCCAAGTCAAAACTGCCACCGGACTTGACATAAAGGAAGACCAACGCCACCAGCATCAGCAAAGAACCGAGCAAGGTGTAGAGGAAAAACTTGAAAGCTGCGTAGATCTTGTTGGGGCCGCCCCAGATGCCGATGATCAGGTACATCGGTATCAGAGTGGCTTCAAAGAACACGAAAAACAGCAAGCCGTCGAGCGCGGCAAAAACGCCGATCATCAGCCCGCTCAAAATCATGAAGGCGCCCATGTACTGGTTGACACGGCGCGTGATGGATTCCCAGCTGGCAATCACCACAATGATGTTGATGAAAGCCGTCAGCAACACGAACCACAGCGAAATGCCGTCCAGCCCGAGGTGGTAGTTGACATTCAAGCGTGCGATCCAGGGCAGGTTCTCAACGAACTGCATCGCCGGGGTGCCGAGCTCAAAGCGTGTGTACAGCGGCAAGGTCACCAGAAAGCTGAACACCGCGCCGGTCAGCGCCAGCCAGCGCACTGCGCGGGCCTGCTCGTCACGACCCAGCGCCAGCAGCACGACTCCGAAAAAGATAGGCGTCCAGATCGCCAGGCTCAACAAACCCATTTCTTGTTCTTCCTTCTTGTTTGTTATTTTTTGAGCCAGACGAAATACGTCATGAGCACAAAGATGCCGAGGATCATGCCGAAAGCGTAGTGGTAGATGAAGCCCGACTGCAGGCGTCTCACCAGAGCGGAGAACCAGCCGACCAGTTTCCAGGAACCGTTGACCAGCGCACCATCAATCAGGGCCTGGTCGCCACCCTTCCACAGGCCCATACCGAGGGCGCGGGCACCGCGGGCCAGTACGTTTTCATTGAACCAGTCGAGGTAGTACTTGTTCTCGAGCAAGGTGTAGACCGGCATGGCCATGCGCTTGATGGCTGCAGGCAGGGCCGGGTTGACCATGTACATGTAATACGCCATCAGCACACCGGACAGCGCCAGCCAGAACGGCGCTGTGCTCAGGCCGTGCAGCGCCATTTGCGCCGGGCCGTGGAACAGCTTGGCGAGTTCGGCCATGGCCGGATGTTTGGCAAGGTTGACTTGGATCGCATCCTTGAAGAAGTCGCCGAACAGCATGGGCTCGATGGTCAGGAAACCGATGACCACCGAAGGAATGGCCAGCAGCACCAGCGGCACCGTCACCACCCAGGGCGACTCATGTGGCTTGTGGGTTGATTCATGATGGCCTGCATGCTTGTCGTGATGCACATCGTCGTGGTGGCCGTGGTGCGCGTCCGGGTTCTGGTCATAACGCTCCTTGCCGTGGAACACCAGAAAGTACATGCGGAAAGAATAAAACGCCGTGACAAAAACGCCCGCAAGCACAGCGAAATGCGCAAAGCCGGCACCCGGCAGGTTGCTGAAGTGCACCGCTTCAATGATGCTGTCTTTAGAGTAAAAACCGGCGAAGAGCGGCGTGCCGATCAAGGCCAGCGAACCGAGCAGCGAAGTGATCCAGGTGATGGGCATGTACTTGCGCACGCCGCCCATCCAGCGGATATCCTGGTTGTGGTGCATGCCCATGATGACCGAGCCCGCAGCCAGAAACAGCAGCGCTTTGAAGAAGGCGTGCGTCATGAGGTGAAACACCGCCACCGAATACGCCGAGGCACCCAAAGCCACGGTCATGTAGCCCAGCTGCGAGAGCGTGGAGTAAGCCACCACACGCTTGATGTCGTTCTGGATGATGCCCAGAAAACCCATAAACAGTGCCGTGATGGCGCCGATGACCATGATCAAGCTCAGCGCGGTGTCACTCAACTCGAAGATGGGCGACATGCGCGCCACCATGAAGATACCGGCGGTGACCATGGTGGCCGCGTGGATCAGCGCCGAGATCGGGGTCGGACCTTCCATCGAGTCAGGCAGCCAGACGTGCAGCGGGAACTGCGCCGACTTACCCATCGCGCCGATGAAGAGGCAAATGCTGATGACGGTCACCAGCATCCAGCTGGTGCCGGGCAGAGTCAGTGCGGCCAGCGCGTCGGTCTTGGCAAAAGCTTCGGTGTAGTTGAGCGTGCCGGCATAAGCGGCAATCAAACCGATGCCCAGGATGAAGCCGAAGTCACCAACACGGTTGACTAAAAACGCCTTCATATTGGCAAAAATAGCGGTGGGCTTGTTAAACCAGAAGCCGATCAGCAGATAAGACACCAGGCCCACGGCCTCCCAGCCGAAGAACAGCTGCAGCATGTTGTTACTCATCACCAGCATCAGCATGGCGAAAGTAAAAAGCGAGATATAGGCAAAGAACCGGTTGTAGCCCTCGTCTTCTTCCATGTAACCGATGGTGTAGATGTGCACCATCAGCGATACGAAGGTGACCACGCACATCATCATGGCACTCAAGCCGTCAACCAGAAACCCGACTTCCATCTTCAGGCCGCCCACCACCATCCAGGTGTAGAGCGTCTCGTTGAAACGCGCACCGTCCAGGGCCACGCTCTTGAGCGTCATGGCCGAGATGATGAAAGCGACCAGAACGCCGGCAATGGTCAGCGTGTGACTCAGGCGGCGGCCGATCCAGTTACCGCCCAGCGAGGTGCCCAAAATGCCGGCCAGCAAGGAACCGACCAGCGGCGCCATGGGCACGGCCAGCAAGGTGGATGCGTTAAGGGTTTGACTCATCTTGTGTTCTTGTTTCTACTCAGAAAATCAGTATGTTCAGGCCAGGGCTCAGCCCTTGAGCGTGTTGAGTTCGTCCACATTGATGCTGGACTTGTTACGGAACAGCAGCACCAAAATGGCCAGGCCGATCGCTGACTCGGCAGCGGCCACCGTCAGGATGAAGAAAACAAAGACCTGCCCGGCCATGTCGTTCAGGTAGTAAGAAAAAGCCACGAAATTCATGTTGACGGCCAGCAGCATGAGCTCGATGGCCATCAGCAGCACGATCAGATTTTTGCGGTTAAGAAAAATGCCGATCACCGACATCGCAAACAGCATGGCGCCCAGCGCCAGAAAGTGTCCCAGGGTGATCATGCTTTTTTCTCCTCAACAGGGGCTTCTTGCGGCGGCGCAGCCATCGTCGGATTCATTTTCACGAGGCGCACACGGTCTGCGCGCTTGACGCGAATCTGGTCGGCCGGATCGATGTGCTTGGAGTCTTTACGCTCGCGCAAAGTCAATGCAATCGCAGCAATGATGGCGACCAACAAAATGACTGCGGCCACCTCCAGCGGGTACAGGTACTGCGAGTACAGCAGCTTGCCCAATTCTTTGGTGTTGGACAACTCGACCACGGCTTGGCCCACCACGGCAGCCGCCTTGGGCGGCTCGGCCAGGCGAAAGCCTCCCATCAGAACCGCGGACATTTCCAGAGCGATCAGCGTGCCGGCCGCAGCGGCCAGCGGGAAGTGCTTCCAGAAACCCTTGCGAACGCCATCGAGATTGATGTCAAGCATCATCACAACGAAAAGAAACAGCACCATGACGGCGCCCACATAGACCAGCACCAGTGTGATCGCCAAAAACTCGGCTTTGAGCAAAATCCACAGAGCTGAGGCCTGAAAAAAAGCCAGCACCAGGTAAAGCGCAGCATGCACCGGGTTGCGGGCAGTGATGACTTTGAAGGCGGCGAAAAGCAGCACCGCGGCAAAGGCATAAAAAAGACCTGTTTGAGCGTCCATGTTGTGTTGAATTCTTTCGTGCGGTCAGCAAGAGGGTCGGTGGTAGCACATCGCCGCGTTCAGCGGTACTTGGCGTCAGCCGCCTTGTTGGCTGCAATTTCGCTTTCATAGCGATCGCCGACAGCCAGCAACATTTCTTTGGTGAAGTACAGGTCACCGCGTTTTTCGCCGTGGTATTCAAGAATGTGGGTCTCGACAATCGAGTCCACCGGGCAGCTTTCTTCACAAAAGCCGCAGAAAATACACTTGGTCAGGTCGATGTCATAACGCGATGTGCGACGACTGCCATCCTCACGCACATCCGACTCAATGGTGATGGCCATGGCCGGGCAAACCGCTTCGCACAGCTTGCAGGCTATGCAACGCTCTTCACCGTTGTCATAGCGGCGCAGTGCATGCAGTCCCCGGAAACGCGGACTCATCGGTGTTTTTTCTTCAGGAAACTGAACCGTGATCTTGCGCCGGAACATGTACTTGCCCGTCAAGGCCATGCCCTTGAGCAACTCGGTGAGCATAAAGCTCGATACAAAATCTTTGACAGAAGCAACTGCACTCATGATGATTTCCTGCACAAGGGAGTCGTAGAAGAGGCATTATTCAAGCAGGGGCCGCGGAACCGGCTTTGCCGGGCCGTAGGCGCAACGGCCCCCTCGGGGGGCAGCGAATTACACAAAGTGAAAAGCGTGGGGGCCATGATTACCAGATGCTGTAAGGCGTCTGCATCCAGGCGCCGACCACCACCAGCCAGACCAGCGTGACGGGGATGAAGATCTTCCAGCCCAAACGCATGATCTGGTCATAGCGAAAACGCGGGAAGGTGGCACGCACCCAAAGGAACATGGTGACCACAACAAAGGACTTCAGGCCCAGCCAGATCCAACCCGGCACCCAGTTGAACAGCGCCGAGTCAATGGGTGGCAACCAGCCGCCCAGGAACAGGATGACGCACAGCACAGACACCAGAATCATGTTGGCGTATTCGGCCAGGAAGAACATGGCAAAAGCCATACCCGAGTACTCGACCATGTGGCCGGCCACGATTTCAGATTCGCCCTCGACCACGTCAAAAGGATGGCGGTTGGTTTCGGCCAGGCCGGCGATGAAGTAGACAACGAAGACGGGCAACAGCGGCAGCCAGTTCCAGGACAGGAAGTTCAGGCCGCGGTCAGCGCCCATGCCGCGGGCCTGGCCCATGACGATGTCGGTCATGTTCATGCTGGCCGAGACCATGAGCACCACCACCAGGCAAAAGCCCATGGCGATCTCGTAGCTGACCATTTGCGCAGAAGCGCGCAAAGCGCCCAGAAAAGCGTATTTGGAGTTAGATGCCCAGCCGGCAATGATCACGCCATAGACCTCGAGCGAGGTGATGGCCATGAGGAAAAGCAGACCGGCGTTGATGTTAGCCAGCGCCACGTCAGGGCCGAAAGGCACAACCGCCCAGGCGGCCAGTGCCGGCATGATGGTCATGATAGGGCCCAGCACAAACAGGCCCTTGCTCGCCGCCGTCGGCATGATGATCTCTTTGGTCAGCAGCTTGAGCGCATCGGCAATCGGCTGCAGCAGACCAAAAGGGCCCACGCGGTTGGGGCCGAGCCGAATTTGCGTGAAGCCAATGGCCTTGCGCTCCCACAGCGTGAGGTAAGCCACGCAGCCCATCAGCGGCAGCAGCACCGCCACGATCTTGATCAATGTCCAGAGCACCGGCCACACGGTGCCAGGCCACATGCCGCCCATGAGGCCTTGTCCGGCGAGGTAAAAACTATCGATCATGCGCTGACCTCTTGTTCTTGAGATACGGCACCCTGGCGGGCATCAGCAGTCAGTTGCAGCGAAGTTGCGCGGCGAACCAGGGAGTCGAGTTGGTAAATCGAGGCGACAGCAGGACGCGAGGCCGGGGCGGCGCCAGCCGTTGGCAACACATCCGAAGCATTGTTCAATTTGCCGGCAGCAACCTGGCTGCGGCCGTCCACTGCCGGGCCAAACACCTGGGCCAGCACTTCGACAGAAGACTCAAACGAAAAGCCCGGCAACCCGAGCATATTGCCCAGCACGCGCAATACTTTCCAGGCAGGACGGGTCTCACCCAATGGTTTGACCACCGCGTGAAAGCTCTGCACGCGGCCTTCGGCATTGACGAAGGTGCCCGGTGTTTCAGTGAAGGGGGCAATCGGCAAGAGCACATCTGAAAAAGCCATGTTGGCTTTGAAAGGGCTCAAGGTCACCACCATGGAGGTCTTGGCCAGCGCCACGGCAGCTTGAGCGCCGGCGGCCGAGTCCAACTCGGGCTCATTGTTCAGCAAAAACAGCGCCTTGAGCTGGCCGCTGAGCATTTGCGATGCGTTCAGTCCGCCAGTCTGGGGTTGTGCACCGGCGAGTTGCGCACCCACGGTGTTGGCGGCTTCGGTGAGGTAACCCACGCTGGCGCCGGTTTGCGCTGCAATCCAGTTGGCCAGGGTCAGCAGGCTGCCGGCTTGGGCATGGTGCGCAGCCGCATTGCCCAGCAAGACGGCTTTGCGCTCGCCGCCCAGCAAGGATTTGGCCATGGCCTGGGCCGAAGTGCCGGCGGTCTGGGCACTGAGGCCGGCAGGCAGCGCAGCGCCGTTGGCGGCAGCAATGGCCGATGCCACTTCTGCCAACTGGCTGAACCAGCCGGCAGGCTCGCCCAGCAGCGTGTTGGCTACTGGCAGCGCCCAGGCGTCGGCGGATGACAACTCAGTGCTGGAGACGATGACGTTGACCGCACAGCCCTTGCGTGCGGCCTGGCGGATGCGCTGGGCAAACAGCGGATGGTCTTTGCGCAGATTCGAGCCGACGATCAGCACGCGCTGCAACTCGGACAAAGAGGCAATGGAGGTGCCGAGCCAGCGCACAGACCCGGCAGGCGCAAATTCAGCATTGCGCAGGCGGTGGTCAATGTTGTCACTGCCCAGGCCGCGCATCAGCGCGCCGGCCAGGTACAGCTCTTCGACAGTGCTGTGCGGGCTGGCCAATGTGCCGATGCTGTTGGCACCGTGGTCAGCCTTGATGAGCTTCAGACCATTGGCGATGTACTCAAGTGCAGTCTGCCAGTCGACCGATGTCCACCGGTCACCTTGCTTGATCATCGGGCTGGTCAGACGCTCGCTGCTGTTGAGGGCTTCATAGGAGAAGCGGTCGCGGTCAGCGATCCAGCATTCATTGACAGCTTCATTTTCCAAAGGCAACACGCGCATGACCGCGTTGCTCTTGACTTGCACCATCAAGTTAGCGCCGGTTGAATCGTGCGGACTGATGGACTTGCGGCGGGACAACTCCCAGGTGCGTGCGCTGTAGCGGAAAGGTTTGCTGGTGAGCGCGCCCACCGGGCAGATGTCGATCATATTGCCCGAGAGTTCAGAGTCCACCGACATGCCAACAAAAGTTTCGATCTCGGCGTGCTCGCCGCGATGTGACATGCCCAGTTCCATCACGCCGGCGACTTCCTGACCGAAGCGCACGCAGCGCGTGCAATGAATGCAACGGCTCATCTCCTGCATGGAAATCAGCGGGCCGACGTCCTTGTGAAAGACAACGCGTTTTTCTTCTTCGTAGCGGGAACTGCCGCCGCCGTAACCCACAGCCAGGTCTTGCAGCTGGCATTCACCACCCTGGTCGCAGATGGGGCAGTCCAGCGGGTGGTTGATCAGCAAAAACTCCATCACGCCCTTTTGAGCCTTGATGGCTTTGTCGTTCTTGGTGTGAACGATCATGCCCTGCGTTACCGGCGTGGCACAGGCTGGCAAGGGCTTGGGTGCTTTTTCGACATCGACCAGGCACATGCGGCAGTTGGCCGCGATGCTGAGTTTCTTGTGATAGCAGAAATGCGGAATATAGGTGCCGGCTTTTTCAGCCGCGTGCATCACCGTGCTGCCTTCGAGCACTTCCACTGTCTGACCGTCGAGTTGAATTTCAACCATTGAGTTTGCTCTCGCTCTTACGTGTTGCTTTGGCCGCGGATGATGTCAAGCTTCCACCGGGACCATGCAGGTCTTGTGGGTGATGTGGTGTTCAAACTCGGCACGGTAATGCTTGATCATGGCGCGCACCGGCATGGCCGCAGCGTCGCCCAGCGCACAGATGGTGCGGCCCTGAATGTTGTCAGACACCGAGTTCAGCATGTCGAGGTCACTGGCGCGGCCCTGGCCGTGCTCGATGCGGTCGACCATGCGCCACAACCAGCCCGTGCCTTCGCGGCAAGGCGTGCACTGGCCGCAGCTTTCGTGCATGTAAAAGTAAGAAAGGCGCAACAGGCTTTTGACCATGCAGCGGGTTTCGTCCATCACGATAACGGCGCCCGAGCCCAGCATGGAGCCGGCCTTGGCGATCGAGTCGTAGTCCATGTTGGTGGCCATCATGATGTCGGCCGGCAGCACCGGCATGGACGAGCCCCCGGGGATCACGGCCTTGAGCTTACGCCCTCCGCGCATGCCGCCGGCGAGCTCAAGCAGCGTGGCAAAGGGTGTGCCCAACGGGATTTCATAGTTGCCCGGGCGCTCGACGTCACCGCTGATGGTGAAAATTTTGGTGCCGCCGTTGTTGGGCTTGCCACATTCGAGGTAGGCCTGTCCGCCGTTGCGGATGATCCAGGGCACGGCCGCAAAGGTCTCGGTGTTGTTGATGGTGGTCGGCCTGCCATAGAGGCCGAAACTGGCGGGGAAAGGCGGCTTAAAGCGTGGCTGGCCCTTTTTGCCCTCCAGCGACTCCAGCAACGCGGTTTCTTCACCGCAGATGTAGGCGCCAAAACCATGCGTGGCGTGCAACTGAAAACTGTAGCTGCTGCCCAGAATGTTGTTGCCCAACAGGCCGGCGGCGCGCGCTTCTTCCAGGGCTTCTTCAAAGCGCTGGTAGGTGGCAAAAATTTCGCCGTGAATGTAGTTGTAACCTACCGGGATACCCATGGCATAGGCCGCAATCGCCATGCCTTCAATAACCACGTGCGGGTTGTAATGCAGGATGTCGCGGTCTTTGGCGGTGCCCGGCTCACCCTCGTCGGAGTTGCACACCAGGTACTTCTGGCCGGGGAACTGACGCGGCATAAAGCTCCACTTCAGACCCGTTGGAAAGCCCGCACCACCACGCCCGCGCAAGCTGCCGGCCTTGACCTCGGCGATGACCTGGTCGGGCGTCATGCCTTCACCGCCATCGGTACCCAAAATTTTGCGAAGCGCCTGGTAGCCGCCACGCGCCTGGTAATCTTTCAGGCGCCAGTTATGGCCGTCCAGCCCTGCCATGATTTGCGGGTTGATGTGACGGCCATGGAAAGAGCTTTGCACGCCGGTGGCAGCAAACTGGGAAAGTACGCTCGAAGCGCTGGAAGCTGTCGTCATGGTTACTTGGCCTCTGCGGATTTCAAGCCGTCTATCAGTTGGTCGAGCTTGTCGTTGCTCATGAAGCTGCACATGTTCAGGTCATTGACCAGCATCACAGGTGCATCTGCGCAGGCGCCCAGGCACTCGGACTGCTGCAATGTGAACAGACCGTCGGCCGTGGTGCCGCCCATGGTGACGCCGAGCTTTTTTTCCAGGTACACCAGCGCCTTGTTGCCGTCGCGCAGTTGGCACGGCAAGTTGGTGCAGACATTGAGCTTGTACTTGCCAACCGGCTGCTGGTTGTACATGTTGTAGAAGGTTGTGATTTCATGCACGGCAATCGGCGCCATACCCAGGTAGGCGGCCACGGCCTTTTCGCTGTCGGCGCTGACAAAACCCTGCTCGCGCTGGACGATGGTGAGGCAGGCCATCACCGCAGACTGCTTCTGGTCTGCGGGGTACTTGGCAACTTCGCGGTCAAAGAGCGCGAGCACTGTTGGGGAAAATTCAGCCAATTCGTATCTCCATCGCGCAAAATTCGAGGGCCGCCGCAGAACCGGCTTTGCCGGGCTGCAGGCGGCGCCCCCTTGAGGGGGAGGCGCCGTAGGCGCTTCGGGGGGGAATCTTTTTCATCGGTCAATTTCGCCGAACACGATGTCCATGGTGCCGATAACAGCTACAGCGTCAGCGATCATGTGGCCGCGCGACATTTCATCCATGGCAGCCAGATGCGAGAAGCCGGGCGGACGGATCTTCAGGCGGTAAGGTTTGTTGGCGCCGTCACTCACGATGTAGATGCCAAACTCGCCCTTGGGATGTTCGACAGCGGCGTAGGCTTCACCTTCGGGCACATGAAAGCCTTCGGTGAAAAGCTTGAAGTGATGGATCAGCTCTTCCATGTTCGACTTCATCGACTCGCGGTCGGGCGCTGCCACCTTGTGGTTGCTGGTGATGACCGGTCCGGGGTTGACACGCAGCCAGTCGATGCACTGCTTGATGATGCGGTTGGACTGCCGCATCTCTTCGATGCGCACAAGGTAGCGGTCGTAGCAGTCGCCGGTCTTACCGACGGGAACGTCAAAGTCCATACGGTCGTAGACGTCGTAGGGCTGCTGCTTGCGCAGGTCCCATGCAAAGCCTGAACCGCGCAGCATCGGGCCGGTAAAACCCAGGTTGAGCGCGCGCTCCGGCGTGACCACGCCCACGCCCACGGTGCGCTGCTTCCAGATGCGGTTGTCGGTGAGCAAGGTTTCGTACTCGTCGACCAGACCGGGGAATTTGCTCACGAAGTCGTCGATAAAGTCGAGCAGCGAGCCCTGGCGGTTTTCGTTCAAGGCGGCGATCGCCTTGGCGTTTTTGACCTTGCTGACCTTGTATTGCGGCATGCTGTCCGGCAGGTCGCGATAGACACCGCCCGGGCGGAAGTAAGCCGCGTGCATGCGCGCACCGGAGACGGCCTCGTACATGTCAAACAAAGCTTCGCGTTCGCGAAAGCAGTAAATCAGGATGTTCATCGCACCGCAGTCGAAACCGTGAGCGCCCAACCACAGCAGGTGGTTGAGCAAACGCGTGATTTCTGCGTACATGACACGTATGTACTGAGCGCGAACCGGCACATCCACGCCCATCATCTTTTCGATGGCCAGGCAATAAGCGTGCTCGTTGGACATCATCGACACATAGTCAAGGCGGTCCATGTAGGGCAGTGACTGGATGTAGGTCTTGCTTTCAGCGAGCTTTTCTGTGGCGCGGTGCAGCAGACCGATGTGCGGATCAGCGCGCTGGATGACTTCGCCGTCAAGCTCAAGCACCAGGCGAAGCACGCCGTGGGCGGCCGGGTGCTGGGGACCAAAATTGAGCGTGTAGTTTTTGATTTCAGCCATGTCTTTTTGCCTTAAGCCTTGGGGCCGAGGCCAGCGTATTTTTCTTCGCGAATCACGCGCGGCGTGATCTCGCGCGGCTCAATGGTGACGGGCTGGTAAATCACGCGCTTTTGCTCAGGGTCGTAGCGCATTTCAACGTGACCGGTGGTCGGGAAATCTTTGCGGAAAGGATGGCCAATAAAACCGTAGTCGGTCAGGATGCGGCGCAAGTCGTTATGGCCTTCAAAGACGATGCCAAACAAATCAAAAGCTTCGCGCTCGAACCAGTTGACCGAGTTCCAGATCTCGCTGAGCGACGGCAGTACCGGGAAATCGTCGTCAGGGCAAAACACTTTCAGGCGCACGCGCTGGTTCAGGCTGACAGACAAAAGATGAGAGGCTGCGCAGTAACGCAAGCCCTCGTATGAGCCGTTACCGTATTCAGAGTAATCAATGCCGCACAAGTCCAGCAGTTGCTCGAACTGGCAAGACGGTGCATCACGCAGCAACTTGGCAGCAGCAAGGTAGTTGGCGGCTTTGACGACGATGGTCAGCTCACCCATGGCAACGGTGGCGCTTTGCAGCTTGTCGCCCAATGCACTTTCAATCGTGACTTTGAGTTGCTCAACGCTGGCAGGATGCAGTGGTCCCATCAAGCCCTCGCAATGGTGTTGGTGCGGCGGATTTTTTGCTGCAGCTGGATGATGCCGTACATCAAGGCTTCTGCTGTGGGCGGGCAGCCGGGCACATAAACATCGACCGGCACAATGCGATCGCAACCGCGGACCACCGAATAACTGTAGTGGTAGTAACCGCCGCCATTGGCGCAAGATCCCATAGACAAGACCCAGCGCGGCTCAGACATCTGGTCGTAGACCTTGCGCAGGGCCGGCCCCATCTTGTTGCAAAGTGTGCCGGCCACGATCATCAAATCGGACTGACGCGGGCTGGGCCGAAACAGCATGCCGAAGCGATCCAGGTCATAACGCGCTGCGCCCGCGTGCATCATCTCTACGGCGCAGCAGGCCAGACCAAAAGTCATGGGCCACAGCGAGCCGGTTTTGGCCCAGTTGACCACCGAGTCGTAACTCGTGGTCATAAAGCCTTCGTTGAATACACCTTCAAGTGACATACCAGTACCTTTGTGGCGGAATTTCGGCTCGCTCTTGACTTATCCGGAGCGTGCTTTTGCGTGTTGTGTGCTTGGTCGGTAATCGGTCAAAGTTAAGGCCTACTCCCAATCGAGCGCGCCTTTTTTCCATTCGTAGACAAAGCCCACGACCAGAATGCCCAAAAAAATCATCATGGACCAGAAACCGACCGCGCCAATGTCCTTGAGCGCTACAGCCCAGGGGAAAAGAAAAGCGATTTCGAGGTCAAAAAGAATAAAGAGAATGGCCACCAGGTAGTAGCGCACATCAAACTTCATGCGTGCGTCTTCAAAAGCTTCGAAGCCGCATTCGTAAGGGGAGTTTTTTTCGCTATCGGGGCGGTGCGGGCCCAACAATCGGCCCAGCACTTGCGGCACGACGCCAACAGCAATACCGACCAGGATAAACAACAGGACGGGCAGGTATTGGTCGAGGTTCATCTTGTTTGTGTCACTAGAGTTACCGCCCGGATGGACAGCAAAGTCAGGCGCTAAAAGCGCACAGTCAAACCCATGCCTGTGTTGGTGCGGACGGCGAGACTCGAACTCGCACACCTTTCGGCACTACCCCCTCAAGATAGCGTGTCTACCAATTTCACCACGTCCGCGGTTTATTTCAGTGTCTGGCGGCATGAGGAAAACTTGAGCTTGAGCCTTCCAGACAGTCTCAGAGTTTACCCTGAAATGACCCGTTTTCCGAATGGCAGGCACCCCTGCAAAGGCTTATTTGGTAGGGATCTGACCGGCGCCTGGCGTGACTGGCGCAGGCGGCACCGAAGCATCAACAGCAGGTGCGGCGGGCACGGTAGTGCCCGGTATTTGGGCCGCTGGCGTCGCAGGAATCGAAGATGCGGGTGAATCCAGCACGCTCGAAGACTTGCGGGGTTGCGCATTACCGAAGTAAGCCAGCGCCAATGTGCAAGCAAAGAACACAGCGGCCAGCACGGCCGTGGTGCGCGAGAGAAAATTGGCACTGCCGCTGGCGCCAAACAGGCTGCCCGAACCGCCGCTGCCGAAAGCTGCACCCATGTCAGCGCCCTTGCCGTGTTGCACAAGAATGAGTCCGATCATGCCCAAAGCAGAAAGCATTTGGACGGTCAGGACAATGGTCAAAGCTACGTTCATCGGATACTCCTAAATTCTTAAAAAAAATGGGCCGGCACTCAAGCGCATGCCGCAGAAACAATACTCAAAAAATCGACCGCCTTGAGGGAGGCGCCGCCAATCAGGCCCCCATCAATGTCCGGTTGCGCCAGCAGCATGGCCGCATTGGCCGCGTTCATGCTGCCGCCGTAAATGATCTTGACGCGGCTGGCGTTGCCACTGGCCGCGGCCAGTTGCGCGCGCAACACCGCGTGCACCGCCTGCGCATCCTGCGGGCTGGCCGTCTTGCCGGTGCCAATTGCCCAGACCGGCTCGTAAGCCACCACAATTTCGCTGATGCAATGGCCATTGGCCTGGATCACCGCAGCGAGCTGGCGCTTGACAACTTCGGTGGTGCGTCCCGCATCACGTTCGGCCAGCGTTTCACCCACGCAGACGATGGGCGTGATGCCTTGCGCCAAAGCTTGCTGGGCTTTGGCTGCG
>JBIKPY010000062.1:0-18288 GCA_044357185.1 Polaromonas sp. | reverse complement strand
GCTCTTGGAACTGAGTCTATCCAAGAGGTTTTCTCTGTCCAAACAGTATGGGGAGCGCCTGACGGTAATGCTTGCATAGTCATCTCGTAGAAGAACGTGAATCAAAGAAAAGACTGGGCATCCAAGTTTTTACGAATACGGTCCACGAGTTCACCAAATTCGGGACTTGTCAGCATACTTAGAGTTCTCGGTCTGGGCAGGTTAACCACAATTTCTTCGACGAACCTGCCTGGCCGTGAGGACATGACAAAAACATTGTCTGAAAGAATAACGGCCTCTGGAATCGAGTGGGTAACCAAGAAGGCTGTTGCGTTGCGCTCCATACATATGCGCTGTAATTCCATATTCATGAATTCACGCGTCAGCTCATCCAGAGCACTGAATGGCTCGTCTAACAACAAAACCGATGGCTCTGAAATCAGCATTCTGCATATGGCGGCTCGCTGTGCCATACCACCTGATAGCTCCGAAGGGTAGACGGATTCAAACCCAGTTAACCCTACGAGCGTCAAAAGCTTTTGCGCCTTATCGTGAGCGGCTAATGCGGCAGATTTGCCATCGCGAATCTCAATCGGTAACACAACATTTTCCAGGGTCGTACGCCAAGGCAAAAGTGTTGCCTGCTGAAACATCATTCCAATGTCGGGTCGAGGTCCAAGAACAGGCTTTCCTTCGAGCATGACACTGCCAGAAGAGGGCGGTTGCAGTCCCGCCATGATCTTGAGCAAAGTTGACTTGCCGCATCCACTGGAGCCAATGACGGAGTAAAAGCGCCCCTCGCGCATTGTCAGATCTACGCGATCGAGTGCATGAACATTGCGCCGGGGAAAGTGTTTGCTGACCTGCTCCAGGACGAAAACCGGGCGCCCTTCGGCGCCAGAGTTTTCTTGATTAGATGACTGCAGGCTCACTTTTTCCCGTTCCAGGCTGGGACAAAAGCGTTTGTGTAAGCGGTTGCCAAGTCCTTGAGCGGTGCGTCAAGTTCTTTTTCTTTCAGCATGCTTTCGTGCCAGTTTTGCCAAGCAGCGGGTTCGTTATAACCCCAGCCCTTTGACTCATCAAAAGGAAGTCCTTTTGCAAGAACTGCATCAAGCAGAGCATTTGCAAAATTCTTGTCTTCAATCTCTTGGCGATTACCAGCGGCCAAATGCTGCAAAACCTTGTCCCGGTTAGCCGGATTGCGTGCAAATATCGTTGCTTTCACCATCGCACGACCTAGGCCTTCAACAAGCTTGGGGTTTTTCTTAATGTAATCGCCCATCATGGCATAACCATTTCCAAATAAAACCTGAAATTTATCTGGCGTTACGTCGCGAACTTTCATCCCCCTGCTATTTAAAATAGCTGCATCAGCGATGCTGCCCACATAGGCTTCGATATCTCCCCGAAGGAAGCCAGCCGTTGCCGGACCCCCATCGCCGACCGGTATAAATTTATAGTCTTGTGGTTCCTTCATGTTGTATGAACCGAGAATCGAACGGGCGAATCCTACCTCAGCGCCATCGGCTGTTCCAACGCCGATCGTTTTGCCTTTGAGATCTACGGGTAGCTTATATTTAGAGTCTGTTTTGACCAAGATACCAAAGGACGTGCGCGGCAAGGAGTTGTAGATAAAAACAACATCAACGCCCCGTGCCCTGGCTTTAATGAGAGGAGCAGGACCAGGTCGGCCCAATTGTGCTTGGCCTGATGCCAGGGCTTGTAATACGGGTCCAGATCCATTGACTGCTTCTGCTTTTATTTCAATTCCCTCTTGTTTGAAGTAACCCTCACCCATTGCAACAAATACTGGGTATGAGTTAATAGCCGAAGGGCTTGGTGAAACAAATGTAATACGGGTAAGTTGTTGCGCATTCGACATGCTGGCTGTTGTCAAGCCAAATACAGTAACAGCTACAACCGGTACAAGCTTAGAGATAAGTTTCATTTTCTTAAACATAAAAAAGTCTCCTTTAAAATTAAATACAACAAATAAATCTTTTTAAAAAGCTAAATTCAAGGCGTGGGAATGGAATACTTTCCTGTCAGCTGAGGTGTCAAAGGCTCTAGACCTTTTTGCTCTCTCTCCAGTCGGGTCTCTCTAGACCAGGTGCGTTGAAGGTCGTCCCGCACCTTAAAGGACAGCCGACCCAAGCCCTGGCACTCCAACTCAACCTTATCGCCGTTTTGAAGGCTGCTGAGGCCACGGTGATTTGTGCCTGTAGCCAAAACGTCCCCGGGCTCTAATGCATGTATGGAGCTTGCCCATTCAATACAGCGCGGGATTTTGTGGGCCATGTCATCCGTGTTGAAATCCTGCTTGATCACACCATTCACCCACAGACGTATTTGAAGCTTCTGAGGGTCCGGCACCTCATCAGCAGTCACGATGAATGGGCCCATCGGCGCAAATGTGTCTCTTGACTTCACTTGAAAAAAGCGCTGATCATGCGGCAGAAGCCCCCTGGCGGAGCCATCAATAAAGTTCAAGTAGCCGAATACATGTGACATTGCATTTGCAGCCGACACATTGGAGGCACGCTTGCCGATAATGAGGGCAATCTCAGCTTCTGCCTCAAAATTACTAGCTGGTACATCGGGGAGGATCATGGTCCCGCCGTGTCCGATGACACTTGTTGGCGCCTTATGAAAAGCGTTGATCAGCGCTGGGGCGCTCCGGGTACCGTCTTCCATGTAGTTCACGGCCATGCACACGATGTTTCGTGGTCTGGGGATCGGCGCTTCAAAGTGTAATGACGAGAGTGGAACCCCTTTGCCGGAGGCCGCCGCACGCTCTATGGATGGGCGGGCCTTGTCAAAATCCGCCGCTAGAGCTATCACAAGGTCACTTACTGAAACGTGCGGTAGGGAGCTGATGGAGGCCGTTACATCTACCGCTTCTTCTCCCCGAACTACAAACACACGATCACCGTTTGCCACTGCTATCTTCATGGGTATAACCTTTTAAGTTCTGTTTGCCGATCAAACGGCTAGTCACTCAGTTGAGATTTGTAGTTAATGTAGTCGGGGAAATTTCAGTCGGTAAGCGGGGTTTTCCCTGCCAGTGATTAGTTGATTGAGCCTTTCAATCGACTTGGTATTACGACAAGAAGAGACTAGGTCAACGACAAAGTCGGTAGCAAAAGCGGTTTAAAAGATCAGGACTCTATGGAGCCGATGGGGCTGCTTGTTTTGACCAGTGCATCTAGGAGCGCCATTGCATCCTTTGCTGTGGCTGAGTAGGGATCGAATTCAGGATGCGCCATCTGGACCATGGGATCATCTTTGGACAAATGAACAAGCGCCATAGACCATTTTCCAAATTGTCTTTGCGTAATTTCTTCCATAGACAACAACTCAACATTGTTGTGGTGTCGACTGGCCATGATCCGGGCGTAAAGAACGTTGACTTGATGTCTTTCACCTTCCAGCACTTGCATCCAGAGGCCTGAGCCCTGACATAAAACACCGGTGATATTTTCTTTTTTGTTGTAGATATTGGATTGCTCCAAAATCAATGTGGTGACGGTTGTCGTTATCGGACCAACAGGCTGGCTAACATACAAAAGGCGTACGAGCATATTTTTCCTTTTAGAAATTTACAAAGCAAAACAGAAATTGCTTTACTGATCTTGCCTATCGGGCTAAAAGGCGTACTTTCGCAAGCCGCCATCGACCGGTATGACCGCTCCCGTGATGTAAGAGGCCACAGGCGAAGCCAAAAACACCGCCAGCGCTGCCAACTCCTCCGGCTCACCATAGCGCCCCAAGGGAATCTGTGTACGCGATTGCTCGGCCCGAAACTCCGGTGAATATTTCCGCAGGATTTGCTCGCTCATGATGCGGCCTGGCTGTATGCAATTGACGTTGACGCCGTGCGGGCCGATTTCGCGTGACAGGCCTTTTGACCAGGCATGTATCGCAGCCTTGGTCGGCGTGGCGGCGATCATGTGTTCAGGTTCTGATTTGCCGCTGATGTTGATGATGCGGCCCCATTTTCGTTGCATCATGCCCGCAAGGGCTGCGTGAGTCAGCTGGCGCACGCGCACGAAGTTGAGCGTCATCGACTCGTCCCATGCGCTGTCGGGCGTATCGACGTGGATGTGTCCTTTGCTGCCGCCCGCGCTGTTGATGAGAATATCGATTTTCCCCATGGCTTTTTCAGCGGCTTGAGCCAGGATGGTGGACGCGTCAGGCTCAGTGATGTCGATAACGACGATGTGCGGAGTTTTGCCGCCTGCGGCCGTGATTTCTGCGGCGAGTTCGTCGAGCAATTTTTTGCGGCGGGCTGCAATGCAGGTTTGCACGCCTTCAGCGGCGAGCGCTTTCGCGATGGCGCGACCTATTCCCTGGCTTGCACCAGTGATCAAGGCGGTTTTGTCGCTGAGCTGTAAGTCCATGATGTTTTTTTATGATTAAAAGTCAATTGTTTTGGATTTAAGCCACAGGTTCTTTTTTATTGCGCCACCCAGCCGCCATCCATGTTCCAGGCTACGCCGCGCACGTTGTTGCCGGCGGCAGAGCAGAAAAACACCGCCAACTCGCCCAGCTCTTCTGGGGTGGTGAATTGCATAGAAGGCTCTTTTTCGCCCAGCAGCTGGCGCTTGGCGTCTTCATTGGAGATGTTCTGCGCGGCTGCTTTCGCATCGACCTGCTTTTGAACCAGCGGCGTCAGCACCCAGCCGGGGCAAATCGCGTTGCAGGTCACGCCCGTGGTGGCGGTTTCCAGCGCGCAGACTTTGGTCAGGCCGACCAGACCGTGTTTGGCGGCCACATAGGCGGATTTTTCTGCTGAACCCACCAGGCCATGGGCCGATGCCACGTTGATGATGCGGCCCCAGTTGGCTGCTTTCATGGCGGGCAGGGCCAGGCGTGTGGCGTGGAAAGCGCTGCTCAGGTTGATGGCCAGCACGGCGTCCCATTTATCGACGGGGAAGTCTTCTATTTTTGCCACGTGCTGAATGCCGGCGTTGTTCACAAGAATGTCGACGCGGCCGAACTTATCGGCGGCAAACTTCATCATGGCTTCGATCTCAGCGGGCTTGCTCATGTCGGCGCCGTGGTAAGCCACTTGCACACCCAGGGCGCTGATCGCAGCTTTGGGGCCTTCAATGTCGCCAAAGCCGTTGAGCACGATATTGGCACCGCGTGCGGCCAGTGACTTGGCAATGCCCAGACCAATACCGCTGGTCGAGCCGGTGACGAGTGCAGTTTTACCTTGGAGCATGTGCTTTCCTCTGAATCAATTAGGATCAAGTGATTGCTATTTATGTAGCTTCTTGTGCATTATCCCGCCTGCCTGTACCGATATCCCCATGAACGAACCTAGACTGAACTTCGTGAGCTGTCCGGATGCTCCGGGCGGTGCCGCATCGACCCACCAAATGGCGTATTGGCAGTGGGGTGACGCTGCCGGCGGGCATGTGGTGCTGTGTGTGCATGGTTTGTCGCGGCAGGGGCGGGATTTCGACACCCTGGCGCGCACCCTGTGCGAGCGGGCGCAGGCGGTTGGCTTGCCGCTTCGCGTGGTCTGCCCCGATGTGGTGGGCCGCGGCCAAAGCGACTGGCTCAAAGACCCGGCCGGCTATCAGATTCCTTTTTATGCGGCCGACATGCTTTGCCTGCTGGCGCAGTTGCATGCGCAGGCGCCTGTACGCACGCTGGACTGGGTGGGCACCAGCATGGGCGGGCTGATTGGCATGGCTCTTTGTGGCCATGTTCAAGCGCCCTTGCCGCAGCCGGTGCGCAAGCTGGTGCTCAATGATGTGGGGCCCACGCTGGAATGGTCGGCCTTGCAGCGCATTGGGGCTTACCTGGGCAAAAGTGGCGAGTTTGACAACTTGCAGCAGGCCGCAGACGCTATATGGGCCATTTCTTCAACTTTCGGTCCGCACACCCCAGAGCAGTGGCTGGCGCTGTGCAGCCACATGGTCAAACCGGTTGATGCATTAGCTGCTGCAGACGGCAAACTGCGCTTGCATTACGACCCGGCCATCGCCCATGCTTTTGGCCTTGCCACCGAAGCATCAACGCTGGAGAGTCAAGCTATTTTGTGGCAGCTGTATGAGCAGATCAAGGCCGACACCCTGCTGATCAGGGGCGCGCAATCAGATTTGCTCAGCAGCCGTACAGCGCAAGACATGCAGCAACGCGGCCCGCACGCCAGGCTGGTCGAGTTTGCAGGGGTGGGGCATGCGCCTACGCTGATTGCCAGCGACCAATTGGCCGTGGTGACTGAATTTTTGCTCAGCTGACACGCATGAAATTGAACCCCGAAACCGCTGTCAAGCTACCAGTTTCTTTGGCAGCAGATACGGCATCCATTTTTGCCGCTACGGCCGACAGCCTGCCCGACCCAGAACAGGCGCTGCTGCGTGCGCGAGCCTTTGCCGAGCCCCTGATCGGCAGCGAGATGCTGGACACCGGTGAAAACACCCTGGCGCATGCCGATGCCGTGGTCGCCATCTTGAGGTCTATGGGCGGCAGCCAGGCCATGCAGGCTGCTATTTACCTGGTCCATGCCAGCCAGCATTTGAATAAGCCGCTGGAGGTCATCAGCAAAGCCTTCGGCAACAACTTTGCCACCCTGGCCATAGAGACTAACAAGTTGGTTGATGTGCAGCGCCAGGCGCGCACAGCCAGCGCTAAGTCGCAGCCGACTGATAACCCGGCCGAGCAATCTGAGAATGTACGCAAGATGCTGCTGGCTTTCTCACGCGACTTGCGCGTGGTGATGCTTAGACTGGCCTCGCGTTTGCAGACGCTCAGGCATTACGCTGCCAGCAAGCAGACGCCGCCGATCTCGCTGGCGCACGAGTCCTTGCATGTCTTTGCGCCGCTGGCCAACCGATTGGGTATCTGGCAGCTCAAGTGGGAAATGGAAGACCTGGCTTTTCGTTTTCTGGAGCCCGATGTCTACAAGCAGGTGGCGCGCCAGCTTGACGAAAAACGGACGCTTCGCGAAGGTTTCATGGAGTCGCTCAGGTCGCAGCTCCAGCGTGATCTGAACCAGCAGGGCATCGCGGCTTTGGTGCAGGGCCGACCCAAGCACATCTACAGCATTGTCAAAAAGATGCGCGGCAAGTCACTGGGTTTCGAGCAGGTGTTTGACATCCGCGCTATGCGCGTCATTGCCTCGGACCTCAAGGCCTGCTATGCCGCTCTTGGCTTTGTGCACGCTAATTTCACACCCGTTCAAGGCGAGTTTGACGACTACATCGCCAAGCCCAAGGCCAACGGCTACCAGTCGCTGCACACTGTGGTGCGTGATGCCGGGGGCCGGGCGATTGAAATTCAAATCCGCACGCAAGCCATGCATGAACACGCAGAGCACGGCGTGGCCGCCCATTGGGCTTACAAGGAGGCCGGCACCAAGGGTTACGCCGGCGTATCGGCCAGCGGCGAATACGACGCCAAAATCGCGGTCCTGCGCCAACTACTGGCCTGGCAAAGTGATCTGGCCGGACCGATTCCCGCCAAAGCCCTGGGCACAGAGCAGGGCTTGTTTGAAGACCGTATCTACGTGCTCACTCCCGAAGCCGCTGTGCTTGACTTGCCCCGTGGCGCTACAGCTGTAGATTTTGCGTACAGCCTGCACACCAACCTGGGTCACCGCTGCCGCGGCGCGCGCCTGGATGGCGTCATGGTGCCATTGAACACGCCACTGCGAAACGGCCAGACCGTCGAAGTCATCACCGTCAAAGAAGGCGGACCCTCGCGCGATTGGCTTAACCCCGAGCTGGGTTTTCTGGCCAGCGCAAGAGCCAAGGCCAAAGTGCGCGCCTGGTTCAACGCCTTGGCCATGCAGCAGACAGTTAGCAGGGGCCGTGAGGCGGTTGAGAAGCTGCTGCAACGCGAAGGCAAAACAGCCATCAAACTTGACGATTTGGCGGCTCAGCTAGGGTTTAAAAACGCCGAGGACCTGTTTGAGGTGGTGGGCAAGGACGAGCTGTCCCTGCGCACCATAGAAAACATGCTCAATCCGCCTGAGCCTGCACTCTCGCAAGACGACTATGTTCTGGCCAAAAAACCGCGGCCTGACAAGTCCGGCAAGAGCGGCAAGGCCGGTGTGCTGGTGGTGGGCGTTGAGTCCTTGCTAACCCAGCTGGCCAAGTGCTGCAAGCCGGCGCCGCCAGATGCCATCAAGGGCTTTGTCACCAAAGGTAAGGGCGTGAGTATTCACAGGGCCGATTGCAGCAATTTCCGTAACATGGCCCAAGGCAGCCCCGACCGCGAGATAGATGTCGCTTGGGGCGGTCAGCACTCTCCCGGCTCAGCGATGTACCCGGTGGATGTGTCTATAGAAGCCACCGACCGGCAAGGTCTGCTGCGCGATATTTCGGAGGTTTTCGCCAAAGAAAAAATGAACGTCATTGGTGTTCAAACCCAGTCGGTCAAAGACAACCGGGGTGGTACTGCCTGGATGACGTTTACCGTCGAAGTCGGTGACGCGGGTCGGCTCCATCATGTGCTTGGTGTCGTGGCCGAGGTGACCGGTGTACGCAGCGCCCGCCGGCGATGAAGCCCTTGAGAGCCTGCTGCGCTGTGGACAAAGCCTTTTCCGGCACGCGCCTGTCAGCTCCTGAGCCCTGCTACAATCTAGGCTTCGAACAGGATTTAGGCGCGTAGCTCAGCTGGTTAGAGCACCACCTTGACATGGTGGGGGTCGTTGGTTCGAGTCCAATCGCGCCTACCAAAATAGCAAGTCCCGTAAGTTGTTGATGTTCAACACCTTACGGGACTTTTTTTTACCCTTTGCATGGCTTTAAGGCTGGCTGACAGTCTTTTTTCGCAAGGGTAAACCTAGGGATGAAGGTCCTGACAAGTTTTTTAGAATGTTTCAACAGTGTGCTGCAACCAGTGGTTGCCGGCCTCTCATTTTGTCATTGAAGGAACCAACACTGTGTCCAGAACCAAAGCCAGCGCGTCCGCATCCAAGGCCGAATCCTTTGCCGGCCAACCGGAGGCTGATAAGCCGGACTCCGCGGCCAAGGCCGGCCCGGTGCGCGTGATTAAAAAATACCCCAACAGGCGGCTTTACGACACCGACACCTCCACCTACATCACCTTGAGTGATGTGCGGGAGTTGGTCATGGCCGGTGCATTGTTTGTCGTGCGCGATGCCAAGACCGGTGAAGACCTGACACGCAGCATTTTGTTGCAAATTATTCTCGAAGAAGAAAGCGGAGGCGTGCCGATGTTCACCGAAGCGGTGCTGGCCAATATCATCCGCTTTTACGGCAATGCCCTGCAGGGTTTTATGGGCGCTTACCTGGAAAAAAATGTCCAGTCCTTCATGGACTTGCAATCCAAAATGAGCGAACAATCCAAAGGCCTGTCGCCCGAGATGTGGGCCCAGTTCATGAACGCTCAGTCGCCCATGATGCAGGGCATGATGGGCACTTATGTTGAGCAGTCCAAAACAGTGTTCACGCAAATGCAAGAGCAAATGCAAAAGCAGAGTGAGCAGATGTTCTCTGCATTAGGACTCAAACGCTGAGCTTGCCCCTCACAGCACTTCGCTTGCGAAGTCGGCCAAACGGGATCGCTCGCCGCGGGCCAGTGTGATGTGACCGCCATGCGGCCAGCCTTTGAACCGGTCCACCGCAAAGGTCAAACCGGATGATCCTTCCGTCAGGTACGGTGTGTCAATCTGAGCCAGGTTACCCATGCAGACAATCTTGGTGCCCGGTCCGGCGCGCGTGATCAGCGTTTTCATTTGCTTTGGCGTCAGGTTTTGCGCTTCGTCAATGATCACGTACTTGTTGAGAAACGTGCGGCCACGCATGAAGTTCATGCTTTTGACTTTGATGCGCGAGCGGATCAATTCGTTGGTGGCCGCGCGCCCCCATTCACCCGAGCCGCTGTCATTTTTGCCCAGCACTTCCAGGTTGTCGTCCAGCGCGCCCATCCAGGGGCCCATCTTTTCTTCTTCGGTACCTGGCAAGAAGCCGATGTCTTCTCCCACTGAGACCGTGGCCCGCGTCATGATGATTTCTGTGTAGCGTCTGTCATCCAGCACCTGGGTCAGGCCGCTGGCCAAAGCCATCAGGGTCTTGCCGGTGCCGGCGTTACCGGCCAAAGTGACAAAGTCCACTTCCGGATCCATCAACAGGTTCATCGCAAAATTTTGTTCACGGTTGCGCGTGGTCACACCCCAGACCGCATTTTTCAGGTGGGTGTAATCCTTCAGCGTTTTGAGCACTGCCGTCTTGGCGCGGATCTCTGTAACGCGGGCGTACAGAGGCGGTTCTCCGGGCGCTTCAAAAAAGACGAACTGGTTGATCATCAGGCTTGGCACAATCGGGCCCGTGATGCGGTAAAAAGTGTGGCTGCCTTGCTGCCAGCTCTCGAGTGTTTTACTCTGGCGCGTCCAGAAGTCTGTAGGCAGGGCCAATGAGCCGGCGTACAGCAAATCACCGTCTTCCAGGGTTTTGTCGTTTTGGTAGTCGTCGGTCAAGAGACCCAGAGCGCGCGCCTTCACGCGCATGTTGATGTCCTTGGACACCAGCACCACCTCACGCGGCATGTGTTCTTTGCGCAAAGCCGCCACCACACCCAGAATCTGATTGTCTGCTTTGCCCTGCGGCAGGCTCAGAGGCAAGTCGTAGTCAAGTGGTTTGGTCTGGAACAGCAGGTGGCCACGCGCCTCTGAATAGCCTGTGGTGCTCAGAGCCAGGCCTTGGGCAATGTCAGCGCCTTGCGCGCCGGCCAGTGCGTCCAGGGTGCGGCTGGTCTGGCGTGCATTGCGAGCGACCTCGGTCATGCCTTTTTTATGGCCGTCAAGCTCTTCGAGCACGATCATGGGCAAGAAGATGTCGTGTTCTTCAAATCTGAACAGGCACATCGGGTCATGCATCAGCACATTGGTGTCGAGCACAAACAGTTTTTTAGGCCCGCTTGACTTGGGCTTGCGTGATTTTCCTGCCAGAGTTTTCACCGGGCTAGGGCTGCGCTTTTCTGCTGTGGGCGGTACCGGTTCCAGCTCGAAATCTTGCCTTGAGCGTTCTGTGACAACGGATTTTTTGGCTGGTCTTGCGACCGGTTCCAGTTTGCCGGCTGGTTTTGCCAAAGGGCTTACCGGCGTGTCCAGGGCGTCTTTAGATAGCAAAGCTGCTCGTTTGGTCGGGGCAGGAGGCAAGGGCATGGATTGAATGCTCAAAAAGTAAGAGAAGGGATTCCAGAAACCAAAAAAGCCGCCCGGGTGCCAGGGCGGCTTTTGAAGGGGAACAGGGGACAGGTCAACACCATGAAATCATTATGCACGAGCACCATGTCGTTGAGGTGACGCTTTCATCTGCCCAGTTCATGTCCCGCCAAAGCAGGGTGAGTTTTAAGCAGATTTTTTGAGAGCTTTGACCGCTTTGAGCACGTCATCGACATGACCGGGCACTTTCAGGCCACGCCATTCTTCCTTGAGGGTGCCGTCAGCGCCGATTAAAAAGGTGCTGCGCTCGATGCCTTTGACTTTTTTGCCGTACATGATCTTGTTTTTGACCACGCCGAACATGTGGCACATTTTTTCCTCGGTATCAGCGATCAGCTCGAAGGGCAGCTCGAGCTTGGACTTGAACTCGTCATGAGACTTCATGTTGTCGCGTGAAACACCGAACACGGTTGCCCCGGCTTTGACAAAATCTTTGTATTTGTCGCGGAACTGCATGGCTTCTGTGGTGCAGCCAGGGGTGTTGTCTTTGGGGTAGAAATACAGAATGACTACTTTGCCCAGATGTGTCTGATTGGAGACTTTGAGCCCGCCTGTGGCAACTGCTTCAAATTCGGGAAGAGGTTTGTTAACGACGACTGCCATACTGCTAAAACCCTGACAAAAGTTGTATTTGGCCCATGGCCATGAGCGGCAAAAAAGCCCGTAAGCTCTGAGGGCGCCTTGTGCAACCCATCATTTTACTCTGAATGTGGTTTTGATCCTGTTGGGCTCAGGCGGGAGGCTCAATTAATAGAGCTGCAATCACATGCCTGCCTTCCCCGGCAAGAATGTTGTAAGTGCGGCAAGCAGCCAGGGTGTCCATGGTTTCCAGGCCGATGCGCATGCTCATCAAGCGGCTCAAAAAAGCCGGCGGCACAAAGCGCAGAAGCTTGCCGCTGCCAAAGATCACGAGTTCCGGGCGAAGGCTGGCAATTTCTTCAAAATGACCGGCTGTCAAGTCTTCAAAGCGCCCGCATGGCCAGTCTTGTCGCTCACCACGCGAACCGATGAGCACGCTGCTGTGAATCTTTTCTGCCACCCCTAGGCTGGCCAGTCCGACCCAGCACGGGCCATAGCCAAGAATGGATTGGACTTCAAGACGATCTGGTTGGAGTTTCATGCTGTGCTGGGTTGGGCTGCTTGGCCCATCTGGAATGAGCGCGCAAAAGGGGGGGTGCAATGGGTTTTCTCTGGCTGATGGCCGGCTGGTGTTCGCCGAAGAAAGACCATTTTATGTGGTCAAATTAAGGATTGCCTCTGAGTTTTCCCCCTGTTGCTGCACCGCATGCGGCCAGGCTGACTCAGTTCACACGTGGAGTGAAGGATTTAAACATGCCAACAACACCCAAACCCATCACCAAATCTGCCAAGCTCGCGAATGTTTGCTATGACATCCGGGGTCCTGTCATGGAAGCTGCGCGGCAGATGGAAGAAGACGGCCACAAGATCATCAAACTCAATATCGGCAATCTGGCGGTGTTCGGGTTTGACGCGCCTGAGGAAATCCAGCAGGACATGATCCGTAACCTGCCCAACTCCGCGGCTTACTCGGACTCCAAAGGCATTTTTGCCGCCCGCAAAGCTGTGATGCATGAGACGCAGAAGCAGGGCGTTAAAGGCGTCACACTGGAAGACATTTACTTAGGCAATGGCGCCAGCGAATTGATCGTCATGGCCACCAATGCCCTGCTCAATGACGGCGATGAGTTGCTGCTACCAGCCCCCGACTATCCGTTGTGGACTGCGGCGGTCAGTCTTTCAGGCGGCACCCCGGTGCATTATTTGTGCGACGAAGCCAATGGATGGATGCCGGATCTGGCCGATATCAAGCGCAAGATCACTGCCAATACCAAAGGGATTGTGGTGATCAACCCGAACAACCCTACCGGTGCGCTTTACTCTGACGCCTTGCTGGGCGAGATCATCAAGCTGGCACGCCAGCACAACCTGGTGATTTTTGCCGATGAAGTCTATGACAAGGTGTTGTATGACGGTGCCAAGCACACTGCGCTTGCCAGCTTGTCTGAAGATATTTTGACTTTGACCTTCAACTCCTTGTCCAAGAGCTATCGGTCCTGCGGCTACCGGGCTGGCTGGATGGCGGTCTCGGGTGATAAAAAGCGGGCCCGTGATTACATCGAAGGTCTGAACATGCTCTCTAGCATGCGTTTGTGTGCCAACGTTCCCGGCCAGTGGGCGATTCAGACCGCGCTGGGCGGCTACCAGAGCATCAACGACCTGGTGGGCCCGGGCGGACGCTTGCGTCGTCAGCGCGATCTGGCGCATGAACTGATCACCGCCATTCCTGGCGTGACTTGCGTCAAGCCGAGCGCTGCTTTGTACATGTTCCCCAAGCTAGACCCGAAGATGTACCCGATCGCCAATGACCAGCAATTCATCCAGGAAATGTTGCAAGAAACCAAGGTTTTGCTGGTGCAGGGCACGGGCTTTAACTGGCCGACCACAGACCACTTCCGGATTGTTTTCCTGCCGCATGAAGACGACCTGCGTGAGGCTATCCACCGCGTCGCCAAGTTTCTGGAGAGCTACCGCAAGCGCAACGCCTTAACGCCCAGTTTGACGGCAGTCAAGGCGGCCGCCTGAGCGTTTCGGTTTCGGCTGCTGCTTAAAAAAGTTTGTGCCTCGTGCATGGCTTTTGTGGCCCGGACTTTTTGAATTTTCTCTGACTGAATCGAATCATGAAATTGAGTAATTTGCCACCTCTTCAAGTGGGCCTGTTGGGCATCGGCGTTGTCGGCAGCGGTGTGTTCAATGTGCTGACCCGCAATCAGGAAGAAATCCTGCGCCGCGCCGGTCGCAGCATTGAAATCACCATGGTCGCCGACCTGGACACGGCACGCGCACAAGCTGCTGTAGGACCTTCCGTCAAAGTAGTGAACGACGCTCGCGCCATCATTGCCAACCCCGATATTGATATCGTCATCGAATTGATTGGCGGCTACGGCATTGCGCGCCAATTGGTGATGGAGGCCATTGAGGCTGGCAAGCATGTGGTCACCGCCAACAAGGCGCTGCTCGCTGTGCATGGCACCGAGATTTTTGCGGCTGCCCACCGCAAAGGCGTGATGGTGGCTTTTGAAGCTGCAGTGGCCGGCGGCATACCTATCATCAAGGCCCTGCGTGAGGGCCTGACCGCCAATCGTATTGAGTGGATCGCCGGCATCATCAACGGCACCACCAATTTCATCCTGAGCGAAATGCGCGACAAAGGCCTGGGCTTTGACGTGGTCCTCAAGGAAGCGCAACGCCTCGGTTACGCTGAGGCAGACCCGACTTTTGACATTGAAGGCGTAGATGCCGCGCACAAAGCCACCATCATGTCTGCCATTGCCTTCGGCATCCCGGTGCAGTTTGACAAGGCCCACGTGGAAGGCATCACCAAGCTCGATGCGCTTGACATCAAATACGCTGAACAACTGGGCTACCGTATCAAGTTGCTGGGCATCACCAAACGTGTGGCCAGTGGTGTTGAGTTGCGGGTGCATCCCAGCTTGATTCCATCTAAGCGGCTGATTGCCAACGTCGAAGGCGCCATGAATGCGGTGATGGTGCAAGGCGATGCTGTCGGCACCACGCTGTATTACGGCAAAGGTGCCGGTAGCGAGCCAACGGCCAGCGCGGTGATTGCCGACCTGGTGGACATCACGCGTCTGCACACCGCCGATGCGGCCCAACGCGTGCCGCATTTGGCTTTTCAGCCCGACGCCATGAGCGATGCGCGCGTGCTGCCCATGAACGAGGTGGTCACCAGTTATTACCTGCGTTTGAAAGTGGCTGACGAAGCCGGTGTGCTGGCCCGTGTCACGGGCCTGCTGGCCGATGCCGGTATCAGCATTGACGCAGTGCTGCAGCGCGAAGCCGATGAGGTCGGTGGCGAAGGCTCGACCCAGACCGACTTGATCATCCTGACACACAACTGCGTTGAAGATTGCATGAACCAGGCCATGGCCAAAATGCAAGCACTGCCCAGCGTGCTGGCGCCCATCACCCGCATTCGCAAAGAGGAACTGGCCTGATGCGCTATGTGTCGACACGCGGCGACAAGAGCCCGCAGCAGTTTTGCGATATTTTGCTCGAAGGCTTGGCCCCCGATGGCGGCCTCTACCTGCCACAGCACTATCCGGCCGTAGATGCCAAAACGCTGAGCGCCTGGCGCAAGATTTACTTGGAGCAGGGCTACGCAGACCTGGCTTTTGAAATCTTGTCGCTTTACATCGACGATATTCCGGCGACAGATCTGCGGGCTTTGTGTCGCAAGACCTACACAGCCGCAGTTTTCAACTCGCCTGAGATCGTGCCCTTGAAAAAACTCGAGGAAGGCTTTTACCTCGAAGCGCTTTCCAACGGGCCGACACTGGCGTTCAAAGACATGGCGATGCAGTTGCTGGGCAACCTGTTCGAGTACCAGCTGGCTCGCCGAAACGAAGTGCTCAACATCCTGGGTGCCACCAGCGGTGACACCGGAAGCGCGGCTGAGTACGCCATGCGGGGCAAAAAAGGCGTGAGAGTTTTCATGACTTCGCCAAATGGTCGCATGAGCCCTTTTCAACAGGCCCAGATGTTCAGTCTGATGGACGAAAACATTCACAACATCGCCGTTGAAGGCGTTTTTGACGACTGCCAGGACATTGTTAAAGCGGTTTCTAACGATCTTGAGTTCAAGCGCCGCTACAAGATCGGCACCGTCAATTCCATCAATTGGGCCCGTTTGCTGGCCCAGGTGGTTTACTACTTTGCCGGTTACTTTCAAACCCCGGCATCTGCCCACGGCGGTCAGGTCAGTTTCACTGTGCCTTCTGGCAATTTCGGCAATGTTTGTGCCGGTCATGTGGCGCGGATGATGGGGCTGCCGATCGCTCAATTGGTGGTGGCCACCAATGAAAACGATGTGCTCGATGAATTTTTTCGAACTGGCGTTTACCGTGTGCGCAACTCGCGTGACACCCTCGAAACCTCCAGTCCGTCAATGGATATCTCCAAGGCCTCTAACTTTGAGCGTTTTGTTTTTGACCTTGTCGGACGCGACGCTGCACTGACCTCAGATCTGTTCGGGCGGCAACTCAGCACGCAGGGCTATTTTGATTTGAGTGCGCATCCCGCTTTTGTAGAAGCTGCCACCCGCTACGGTTTTGCCAGCGGCAAAAGCACGCACGCCAACCGCCTTCAAACCATCCGCGACACTTCTGACCGCTTTGACGTGGTCATTGACACGCACACGGCCGACGGTGTCAAAGTGGCCCGTGAGCACATGCTGGCGGGGGTTCCTATGCTGGTGCTTGAGACGGCTTTGCCGATTAAGTTTGCTGCAACCATCGAGCAGGCTTTGGGCCGCCCGCCCGAAAGACCGCCCGGTTTTGACGGCATTGAGGCCTTGCCCAAGCGTGTCAAGCTCATGCCCGCCGATGTGGACCAGATCAAAGCTTATGTGGTGGCCCATGCCGGTTGAACCTATTGACATTACCGGCTTCATGAAAGATTGCAAATGAACGTTGTTGGCTTTGCCGGCTATTCAGGCTCTGGCAAGACCACCCTGGTCGAGCAAGTCATCATGGCGCTCAAGCAGCAGGGCCTGCGCGTGTCCGTGGTTAAGCATGCGCACCATAACTTTGACATCGACCAGCCCGGCAAGGACACTTTCCGACACCGCAGTGCCGGCGCTTTTGAGGTGGTCGTCGCCTCTAAGCAGCGCCTGGCGCTGATGCGAGAGTTCGAACAGCCGGCTCAGCTCAACGTGCATCATCTGATTGCCGAGCTGTATACCGCTGTTGACTGGGTGCTGGTGGAGGGCTTCAAAAGCAGTGACCTGCTGAAAATCGAGATTTGGCGTGCGCCTACAGATGCTTATGCCGGTATGCCGGCGCTGTACCCGAACGACGATTTTGTGGTGGCTATTGCCACCGACGCACCGCAAAATTTGCCTCAGCCAACCATGCTTGCTGTGCTTGATCTGAACGATGCTCCTTCGGTGGCCCGTTACCTGATTGAAAATGCGCAGCGCTTTAACTACAACCCTGACAACTACGCGTTGTGACTCATCCCACCTTGCCTGCTCCACCTGCCCGAGCGCCTTTGCGTGCGCTGGACGAAGCCCTGGCCGAACTGCTTGAGCAAGCTGTCCCCTTGGCCGGCAGCCAGAGCGTGGCGACTTTTGACGCAGACGGCCGTGTGCTTGCGCAGGATTTGATCGCCAGCCTGGACGTTCCCGGGCATGACAACAGCTCAATGGACGGATACGCGGTGCGTAGCAGTGATCTGAAAGCCAGCTCAGTGCTGAAGGTCACGCAGCGCATTGCGGCGGGCAGCTCGGGCCACTTACTCGAGGCCATGGGCGCCGCCCGTATTTTCACGGGTGCACCGGTACCGCCGGGCGCGGATGCGGTGGTCATGCAAGAAGATGTCGAAACTCTGGACGGTCAGCAGGTGCGCGTGTGCGTGGTGCCGCCGGCCGGTCAGTGGATACGCCGGCGCGGCGAAGACGTGGCCAGCGGCACAGTGGTGCTGGCGCGCGGCGAGCGTCTGGGGCCAGCCGCCTTGGGCCTGGCCGCCAGCATTGGCTTTGACCGCCTGCAAGTCAGCCGGCCTGTGCGTGTGGCACTTTTTTCCACCGGTGACGAGCTGGTGATGCCGGGGACAGTGGCGCCCGCCGACATGCCGCCAGGCGCTATTTACAACTCCAACCGCTTCTTTTTGCGCTCAATGCTGAAAAGGCTGGGCTGTGAAGTCACAGACCTGGGCATCGTGCCCGACAAACTCGACGCCACCATAGCCGCCCTGGCAGCGGCATCGCAAACGCATGACCTGATCCTCACCAGTGGCGGCGTTTCTGTCGGTGAAGAAGACCATATCAAGCCTGCAGTGCAAGTGCTTGGCGAACTCAAACTCTGGCAGATGGCCATCAAACCCGGCAAGCCTTTTGCCTATGGCCGTGTTCAAGCCAGTTCCTTGGCGCCGCAAGCGCATTTCATTGGCCTGCCGGGCAATCCGGTGTCCAGCTTTGTGACTTTTTTACTGCTGGTGCGACCCTTTGTGTTGAAGCTGCAAGGCGCCACAGCACTGGCCCCGGCGGCCATGCCGGCGGTCGC
>JBIKPY010000061.1:0-18509 GCA_044357185.1 Polaromonas sp. | reverse complement strand
ATTACATCGAGGGTTTCTACAATCGTGTTCGACGCCACAAGCATCTCGATCAACTCAGCCCCCATGAGTTCGAGCGGCAGCGTCAAACTGCGCTATAAAAACTGTCTAGAGGTTTGGGGGAATACCATTTATTTAAGGGTTGCATTCCAAAGGAAGTAGGAACCCGTCACGACTGCATCTTTAAATTGGCAAGGCATCTGAAAGCGGATCAGCCCAATGCAACTGTCTTGGAACGTAAAGCAGTTTTAATTGCTTGGTGGCAACTTGCCGAACCTGCTGTTGGCACGAAGGACTTTGATGTGTCATGGCAGGACTTCATGGTGGCATGGGACGGCGTAAAGCACCCTTGGGGTGCTGCATTGGAAAAGATACGTCAGGATTTACCGAAGACACCACCAGAAAATCCCGGAAGCATCTTCGGAAAATCGGGGGCCATGCTTTATTGCCTCTGCGTTCTACTGGACAAGCATCAAGAGCAGGCATGGGACTCAAAGCCATTCATTCTTGGTAGCAGGCTAGCTGGTGATTTTCTGGGCATCGACCATCGCCAAGCAAATACGCTACTAACCATTTTTGTGAGACAAGGACTTTTAAGCCTCGCATTCAAGGGTAATGCAAGGCAGGCCTCACGCTATAGGTTGCTGCCTGCCGCCCAGTGAATTCAGCCATCTTTTTGGCTGGGGCGACCCTACCATCAAGACCCTTAAAAAATCGCTCCTAGCAATGCGGTGCTGGCTGCAAACGGCATTGATGACCTAGAGCATCACTCTTTTGGAGTCCTGTGTATGAAAAACCCACGAAAGACCGTTTGACTGAGAACACTCAATGCAATCACTAGAAACATGGATGATCACCGCAGGTTCACTAATACGTTGCCGCAGATGTCTCTGGACATGGAGTGGTAGACAGTGTGGCGCTCCTGCGCTTGCAGGTAATAGCCTGAGCCTTTGCAGAGTACATATTTACGATGGGAGGTCGCACGGCCCACGTACGGAGGCAGGCCGGGCACGATGTGCCGCTGCCAAGACGGTGCATGGCAACTCAACCCGTCAAGCTCGCAGAGAGCTTAGTGAGGAGCTAGCGTATCTTGCGATGCTGGAACAGACAGGCAGGCTGGTCGGGCTGATCACTGGCCCCCGATCGAGTGGGCGCAGACCGGGATACCGAAAGGAGTGACGTAGCTTCTAGGCTATGTTTTGGATGGCTTGACGCTGTTTTATAGCTTGTTGGATGGCTATGCACTTGTTCATGCAGCGATTCCTGTGGGGGTCGCGAGGCCGTGAGATATCAAGTAAAATCAGATTGTCATCAAGAGCAGGGCCTAGCGGCCCTCACCAACCTGCTTAACCGGGCAAGGTGGTCTGTAGATGTGGCCCTTCGGGGCAACCAAGCGGTGTAGCGTCAGCACAACCATTGGTGGGCTTTTTTGTTGGCTTGGTCAGCCTTAATGACTGGGGGATTTGATCCGTATTGCAGCCCCCGCCGTTCGGCATAGCTGCTAAAAAGGAGAACTTTATGCGTTGCAAACACCTCGCCATCATCGTTGATGACTTTGATGGCTGCAAAGGCAATATTGGTTTAATCGTCAGAGTGATAGGGCCGGCAGAGATTGTGCTGGAGATGACCTGCTGGCAGATCATTCCGTTCAGCGGTCAGGAGATGTGGCTGGTTGATAACGGCAAAGCCGAAAAAGCCCTCGCCACGCCAAGTACTCAGGCGATCCATCCCGACAAGTGGTTAAGTCCGATCAAAGGCAAGAGTGTTGCCCCTGCCATCCGTGAACTGGAGGCAGCATGACTTATTGCAAACCGGGTGATCTAGCCATCGTCGTTGAAGCCTACAACCCCTGCAACATTGGAACTATCGTTCATGTCATTGGGTTTTATTCCGGGAAGAGCGGAATTTGTGCCTCGGAGGGTGATGTGATCTGGCTGGCACAGGCCAGCCAACCCATGACCTACGCCGAACCCAGTAAGCTGACTAGAAGGCGACGAGGGCCTATACCTGACAGCCAATTACGGCCCATCAGAGGCCAGCCCAGCGCCGTGGCTGTCAAAGAGCCGATTGACTTGGTCACTACTGAATAACCGGGGGGACACAAATGCGTAAGCTCAACTGCCGCGCCGGTGATCTAGCCATCATCGTTGACGCGTTCAACTCGGACAATATTGGCATGTTCGTCAAAGTGCTTGGTAAGCACAGAAACCAATCGTCCTGCCCGGCTGATGACGTGATCTGGCTTGTACAGGCCCCTCAACCGATGAGATATGAAAAGCTCGGAAGGATCACCCATAAGAAAAAGGGGCCAGTGCCTGACACGTGGCTGAACCCGATACGGGGCTACCCCTTAGGCTGGGACCCTGCTATTGGTTTATTTGAATCCTTGGATAAAAAAGAAGGCAGGCTGCGTGAGTTCTTGGTGGACGAGTCCGGCACTATTTCAGACCCGGTTGAGTTGAGATCGACCAACGCAGATTTTTATGATCTTGAGGACTTCAAAACCATTGAGGCACTGATTGAGACCATTGAATTTTGTCCGCCCCTGCTCAACTACTTCCAGCGGTTGAGATGGGAAAAGATGAATGAACTGGCTGAAACGGACAAGTTGCAACAGGCTCTGCAAGATGATGACTTTGGCTGGCGGAACTGGATTATTCAAGAAGGCCAAGCGGGTCTTGCATGGTTCATTGACCAAGTGGAGGCATGGCTCGATGATCCGGCTGGTAAAGAAGCTGCCGAGCAATTCTCAGGTGTGGCTTTGGCAAAAAAATACTTTGAGCACTTGGACTATCAAACCCTTGATGGCATTGGCGTTCAGATCATTGAGGGCGACCACCCGGGCAGCAGCTATTACGCAGCCGTACTGAGGCAGGACATTGACTACGTCAATCAAGTCGCGAGAGGGTTGGGGTTAAAGTTCAGATTTCGCGAGGCTTGACTCCAGCCCTGTGGGGCTGACTCGCTGACGCGGAGGTCTGGGAAAAGGGTTTACCCTGATAGCTCGGCAAGAACCCAGTGCGTTATAACAATGTGAGCCGAAATTACTGGCTACACACGACGTCCTCAATCTTTAGATCAAGGAAACTTCATGAAACATCTTTTTTATTCGGTAATTTCGGCCTCTGTACTCTCGGTTTTGAGCACTGGCGCTAACGCCCAATCTGCAGCTGCCTTGGCAAGATGCCCAACCTTAAATACGGCCGCCACGTGTAACGCGGATGCCCTTTGTTTTTGGGCATCTAACAATTTGTGCCAAGCCAAGCCGACCGGCGGCGGGGCAGGTCAGCCAACTGGAGGTGGTACGAAGCCCCCACCCCCGCCACCCGGCATGAAGCCTCCACCCCCACCACCCGGTGGTGGCATGAAGCCTCCACCCCCGCCACCCGGTGGTGCTGGTGCTCCCCCACCCCCGCCACCCGGCATGAAGCCTCCACCCCCACCACCCGGTGGTGGCATGAAGCCCCCACCCCCGCCACCCGGTGGTGCTGGTGCTCCCCCACCCCCGCCACCGGGCGCTCCCCCAGCACCCCCCAAGAAGCCTTAAGGCCCAGGCAAACCCTGTCATCTTTGACGAGATGGCAGGGTTTTTAGAGTCGGCTCCTAAGTTAGACCGGGCGGATTCAAAAGTGAAGCGCAACACTCTGATAGTTAATGAACGAGGGTTGAATGCTTCGGGTTGTTGATGAGTAACTCACGGTAGACCGCCAGCGGTGATCGTACCCCGAGGCCTTTTCTGGGCCTGCCGTTAATTTCATCGGCAATCGCATCGAGCTGCTCTTGGCTGTAGATCGACAGATCTGCGCCCTTTGGTAAGTAATGGCGAACCAAGCCGTTGGAGCCGCGCTGCCACGGGCTGTGCGAATCGCAGAAGTACACTGCGAACCCGGTTTGCTCGGTCAGCTTCTTGTGCATCGCCATCTCTCGGCCTTGGTCATACGTCATGCTCAGCCGCATGGGTTGCGCAACGCTGAGTAGCTTGTTGGTAAAGGCTCGCAGCACATTGGCCGCGCTTGGGGGTTGGGATGTGGCAGCTTAATCAGCATCAATAGCCGGCTGGTGCGCTCGACCAGCGTGCCCACGGCACTCGCATTGGCTTGGCCTTTGATGTAAATCGCCCCTGGTATCGTGGAGGCCAGTTGGTCTAAGTTGAGATTGGTGCGAAGAAACCCGCCAGGTCAGTTCTATCAACACAAATTAGGCGGACTTTTACAGAATTTCCTTTAGATAGATTCATATTAAAAGGCTCCTTGTTTTAGAACACTCAATGAATCAACGGTTGAAGGTTGAATTTACAAACTGACCTCCCTACTGAGTTGATTGAGGGTTGGCAACTTGTGGATTTACAGGCTATCGCTGTACTTGTGGATTAGCCTGCTGCTGTCACAGCTGCGGCTGCGGCTGCAGCTGCTGTCGCTGTTGCTGTTGCTGCTGATACTGCTGCTGATACTGCTGCTGATACTGCTGCTGATACTGCTGATACTGCTGCTGGGTGTCGTAGGCAGACTGAGCCTGCGGTACGCGAGGAGCTTGCGTCACACTTGTCACTTCTACGCTTGATGCCACCTCTTTGCCAAGTGAATTAAATATTTGTGCAAGCATCTCAGGCTTACCTGCTGCTTTAGATTCAATCATTGAATCAATTATCATCATAAAATCAGTTGAATCTGAAGTTCCAAGCCAAGCAGCTCTATTTGCATTTATAACATTAAGTTTTTCTAAAGAACATGCAGATACATTTTGCATAAGCCACATCTTTGCTTTACTTGCTCTTTCAATAGGTTCATGAACGGACACTCCGATGTGCCTGAATTCAGATATAAAGCAATTTGGAGCAGGTTCTTTTGGAACTGCTTTTTTAGTTTGCGAAAAAGCTAAATTTACCGAAATGGTAAGAAATAAAAAAATGATTGGAATTCGACTTAAATTTTTCATTTTCAACTTTCGTATTTAATACGTATGTGAGGTATTGAATCTAAGCATAAAGGTATTTTTATCTCAAAGCTAAAAAAATATCAATAGATTTTTCCTTAAATCAACAAATCGGCACGAAAGTAATTTTCTTTAGTCATCGTCTTTAAAACTGATGAACCCCTACTGAGGCAGGACATTGATTACGTCAATCAAGTCGCGAGAGGGTTGGGGTTGACTATCAGATTCCGTCAGGATTGACAAAGCTGCGCTTTAAGCCAATGGCGATAGACTTGATGGCGTGTGTTGGTTGGTCACTGGTAGGTTGCTGGCCCTACACGAGCCATGATCCAACCTGCGTCTCATTAAAGGACATCAGCTTTGAAATTTAATGACTACACCATCGCAAAAACTCTGACCGCATCGGCATTAGCGTTTTTTGCCATCGGATCGGCGGCTCAGGTTGTCTCCCCCTACACGGTTCAACCCGGCTCTCTAATGTCGCCCTACTGGGTTTACTCCGGCGCCTTTAAAGAGTACAGGAATAAATCTCTGCATCCGCCCGCAAGCAAAGTACGTGAACTGCAAATAGCCAGTGGACAAACGCTATCTGCGGCACTGGTGCAGCAAGCAGATGCAGTTGCCAACTCGCCTAACCGTGTCACCCTGACGCTCATCGATAAAGGTCAGGTGGTATATCGGCACAAACGAGACGAGGTCAATGACGACAGCTTAGTCATCAGCTACTCTATGGCTAAGTCATTGACCAGTCTGATGGTGGGCCACGCATTTTGCAATGGCCATATCAAGGACCTAGATGACAAGTTGGGGGACTACGTGCCCGAACTTGCTAGCACCGCATATGGTCGCTCTTCAATACGACATGTTCTTAATATGGCCAGCGGAGCCAATGCCTCAGGGGAGAATGGCAACGTGTTTCCGGGTGTGGATGCTGCACTTAGAAGCCAGCAAATCAGCTATCTGGAAACATTGCTGAAGTACAACGATGCCAAGCCGCGCTTGTTTGGTGTCTTGGCCCCGGGCGATGCGTTTGATTACAAAAATTTAGACACAGCAGCCCTGTCTATTCTTGTTGAGAAGGCTACTAAGCGTCCTTTCCAACAGTGGTATGTGGAAACCCTAGTCCCCGCTGCCGGGCTGGCACGCATAACGGCATGGAACTTGGACAAGGACAACCGCCCTATAGCCCACGGGTTTTTTTATGCGACACCTGACGATTGGCTTCGGCTGGCCCTTTACAGCCTTGACGTATACAAAGGCCGAGCAGGCGCGTGCTTGCAGGACTATATGCAACAAGCAATGAACAAGGGAGTTCGCATTTACAACCATAGCCAGTACGCCACTTATGGACATCAATTCTGGACGGGGATGAAAGGGGCAAATTCAGAGGTTTTTTGGATGAGAGGGTACGGGGGCCAGTACATTGGGGTCGATCCAAAAAAAGAGCGCTTGCTTGTAGCGGCATCGACCAAAGAAGAGACATCGGTGCTTAATTTATTTGCAAACTGGGTCAACAACGATTGATTGGATAGTTTTACCAGCACTTATTGCTGCTCTTCTGTAACTTCTGAATAAGGTTTCTATAGAAAACGTTCCTGTGGCAAACCGGTGCAAAGACAGCGGCCTTATCGTGCAATGGCTATAGACTAAACAGCATGAAGCCTTGCCCATTCTGTTGCCTGCCGCAGTCTCGCGTGATTGACTCCAGCCCTCTGGGGCTGGTCAAAAAGACCCCCCATCTCTGACGAATTCACTGACTGTTTGTAACCACCCCTGCCGACTACAACGCATGAACTTGCCCTAGCACGCGGTGTCTAAAAATACTCACCCAACAAAGGAATCAACAGGCGCAACGCCTGTGAGCGTCACGCTCTCGATGTCGGCGATCATCGTCTGCATTTTTGAGGCGGCATTCTGGCACCCAATTGACCAAACACGCTAAGGGGCAATAATAAAACTGCGCCAACAGATAAATTTAAATATCGCACGTTGATTAATTAGACAATGCTTTGAGCATTATTTGGTAAGGTTACTCAAATACCGGCCTAGGAACTCTTTTGTGGAGGCTCGACTTTTGTAGTCTGCCTCCCGATCGTAACGTCGTATGATTTTAGATTCTCCCTTCATGTTAGGACTTCTAAAGTCCCCCCCCTTATCATCAAAAGTATGGTGTGCATTTGCGTAGAGCATTATTTGATAGTTTGGGTGTTGGAGTTCTGCGTACTTACATCTTCTTGAAAGTGCGAGTTCATCACTCTGCCCGTGATGAATTAAGGTGGGTATAGATGGACTGAGCGGCGGACGGTCATTTTTGCACTCTGGATAGAAAGCAACAGCCGCATCGATGTAGGTTTTTTTCGTAGCCTCTAAATTATTACCTGAAAAATTCTCATCGATTAAGTTTAATACCCCCGTACCTCCCATACTAAATCCTATGACAGCGATTTTACCTTTGTGCCAATCCTGTTTTTCTAGCCACCTTGCGATTAGTACGTAATCAAGGGCCTTGTCACGCGGTTGCAGATCAACCGGCGGGCCGCCGGTTTGCGTATACCGCCGAATGCCTCGGCTGGTGCAGTGGTCAATCACTACAGCGTTATAGCCCCACTCATTAAGTTGCTTTGCCCAGTCATGAGATTGCTGTACTAAACATCCAGACCCATGCGACACCAGCACTGTCGAATTTGTGTTACCAATTATCCTGACATCCGCAACTGTTGAAGGTTTTATAACCTGATTATTCTGCGCATTTGCAGCATTAGTAGATATTGCAATAACTAAACTAATCAAAGGAATTCTCAAGTCGAGTCTTGAGGAACCTTCCTTACGAGGTTGTTGAGCTAAGTTCATGGATTCACCGTATGGTTAAAACTCAAGTCTAGCCCAAACCCAATAAAGAAGCGGCTAAAGCCTGTTATCAAGAGGATCGACCAAGTCGCAGATATGCCTAAGACCACCAACAAGTCCTTGGAGAAGAATTTCCCACTTCCCTTTGAACTTACAAAATCATCCATTGCTGGCTCCATCGATTAGAAGACAAGTTGCCACTTCGCGAAGGGAAGGACAAGACCCGTCTCAATGTAGTCACATGATGAAGAAAAGTCCACCTTAAAGCTCGTGTACTTGGTGGAGCTTTTTGGCAAATAGTTGCCTAAAAAACTAAAGGGGTGTACCTGCGAACGTTCGCATCCTTGATCCTGAAATTTATATACCCCCCCCGGTCAGGTAATTTGAAAGCTAAGGGGGGCCTTTCGCCAGCACACACATCACAGGCTACGCACAGCCTCTAAGAGGTGCGTCAAACAGGGGCATGTTCAATTGCGGTTACGTGAATAAACTGGACTAAAGCGTCATTCAGCGGCTGATCATTACGATCTGATCCGCAGCAATGGTGACTTCAAACTCAACCAGTTCACCACTTCGGAGCTTTGGAAAGCTCAAGCCTGCCACGTTAAACCGCCCCGGCTTGGCGGCTGGCACAGGCCCTTTGGACTGAACACCTTCGCCCTGAGTTACAGCTTTGTTTCCGTCGCAGACTGACAAAAGGACAGCCTCCGTCAACTCAACCGCTCGGACCTGCGTCAATTCGGATTTGTTCTTCACTTTCAAGTTGCGCCCGGCATCATCCAAAAGGCGCACCGATTGAAACTGCGGTGCCCAGACTGCGTTGTCCATTCGCCCGGCAGTGATGCAAGTCGATGCCTGAACGCCAATTGACAAAAAGCAGGCAGCCAACAAAAGAGCTGGCTTGTAGGTTTTGAAAGCAGTCATCAGAAGCTCCGATAAAGAATCTTCATCATAAATCGCAGAGTGGCGAGACCGCAAAAAGGCCTGCGAACGTTCGTAACATCTCCAAAAATTTATATATCCCCCCGGGGGTCGGCGTACAAAAGGCAAGGGGGGGTGCCCAGAGGGCAATCGGACGAGCAAATCACAGCGTAAAGGTAGACCGGAGTCCCATCTGACAAATCGGGGGGTGGGGGTACGGTGGGGATCAGCCCAAACAAAAAAATTGAGCCAGCATCGAGCAAATCTAAAAATGCAACCCCGTAAGCATCAACGCGCAGTCAGCGTAAACTGCGATTGGGCATGACTTAAATCCTGTCCACTTTTTGTCCACCTAAACCATCGGGAGTTAGGACAAGCCGCACATTTTGTGCCGCTAAGTTGTTGATTTATATAGCGTGCAAATCGCCCTGCTCACCATTTATGACATGTGTAAAGCCGTGGACCGAGGCATGACGATCACCGACTTGAAGCTGCTGGAAAAGCATGGCGGCAAGTCGGGCAGCTTCATTGCTGAGAAGTAGGCGCTGACCAGCATCGGGCCATTAAAGACCCACTTAAGCCCTTGAGATTGGTGCGGCTGGCGGGGATCGAACCCAAGTTCCTTTGATCATTGGGCTACCCCTTCGTTTTGAAAAATTATCCGCCATAATTTAACGCTCAAAACTTTTAAAGCTATCAAATGACAACTTTTGCACAACCTTACCCATTCAATCGTTGGATTTCCTTATTTACGGCTATTTCCGTTCTGATTTTTTCTTTAACAGGTTGCGGAGTTTCCGCTTCAAAAGAAAAACAAATTGCGCAACTCATTTCGACCAATGCGACAGGGTTTGAAGAGCAGGTCAAAGCATCTATCCCCAGCCACAAAAACTTTGCTGAAATTCGCGAAGGTGTTTGGAAATGGGAATATGAAAAAGGTGATGATGGCAAGTTCATCGCCAAGTATGGTTACTTCGGTAAGAATCCTTGGTGGAAAATCATTGTTGGTGGTGCTATTGCGATCATTATTGGAGCAGTCACTCTTGGCTACGTTATTTGGAGCCCGTGGGGCATGGACGCTGCTCTGTTCCAGTCCTTGGAAGTTGATTTAGATAAAAATACAGTTCAGCCCAAACTCACTAAATAAGTTCATTACTCATTCGCCTGAGATCAAGAACACGAAAAACCACCTTGTGTGGTGGGAATAGTTGGTGCGGCTGGCGGGGATCGAACCCACGACCCTTGGCTTCGGAGGCCAATACTCTATCCACTGAGCTACAGCCGCAATGCTGATTTGATGGGGGAAGTGCGCCTGAGGACAGGCAAGCTTCATAAAGCGTGAGCTGCTTGATGAACCTTGTTTTGATTCTAGCAGTCCTCCCTGTTTGCATTGATGTGCGCAGAGCTTCGGTAGAGGTGACCGCTATAATCATGGGTTTTTAGGCTGGGGCCTGAATGCACTTCAATTTTCAGTTTTTTTGAGGACGCCATGAGCGCTAACGATAACAACACGGCTCACGAAGAAGACCACACCGGTCCAGTCAAAACGCCTAAGCAATTACTGCTGATGGTTTTGTACTCTTTCGTGGTTCCCATCTTCGCCATCATTGCGCTGGTTTACTACGTGACCTCTGGCAACATGCCGGCCGCTGGTTCGACCAACACCGAAAAAGAATTGGCCTTGCGGATTCAAAAAGTTGGCAGCGTTGAGATTCGCGACGCGAATCGACCCCTCAAGTCAGGCGCTGAAGTGTATTTAGCCCAGTGTGCTGCATGCCATACGGCGGGCTTGGCCGGTGCGCCTAAACTTGCTGATGTTGGCGCATGGGCGCCTCGCCTGAAGACAGGTTTTGAAGCCCTTTGGAACTCGGCACTCAAAGGCAAGAATGCCATGGGCGCTCAGGGTGGTGGTGACTTCACTGACATTGAAATTGGTCGTGCTGTGGTTCACTTGACGGCATCTGCCGGTGGCAAGTTTGCTGAGCCAGCAGCGCCAGCAGCTGCAAAGTAATTTACTTTCTTCTTTGCTAACAGGCCGGTCCCAGACCGGCCTTTTTTTGTGCCCGCGCAGGGCTGCGCACGTAGCCAAAGCGCACAGGTAATTCACTGGCTTGTATTTCCTGGGGTACCCAAAGCCCGCAGTCCACGGCTTCTGCGGCATGTGTCATGTCTTGGGTGTGTACCAAGCCAAAACCGATGCCGGTCTCCAGGTAAAGCCGCCCATGCTGGTCCACGATACAGCGCTGCACGCGGGCAGGCTCGCCGGTGTGTGCATAAACAGAAAAGTCTGTGTGAACCCGGCACACCAGTGGCGTGGCCTCGAGCTCAACATAAACACGCTGGGGGCCGTTTTGAAAGTACCACTGCCCGCTGGTGTCGGCTTCGTAGTTGCGCTGGATAAAGTCTATGAGCTTGTCGTGCCGCAGCAGCGAGCCCTTGCTCAAGGCGCTGCCCCCAGCGAACGGGCCGGCGGCCTGGGCCTGGTCATCACGCATGTACCAGTTGCCACGCGCATCAAGCCCTAACCAGCCAAAACAGTTGGGCACATTGGGCCATTTCGCCAGCGCTGCTTTGACTATATCGTCCATGAATTGACCGTCTCCAATGCTATTGTTCTGCAGGTATTTTGACTGCAGATGCTGGTAGATGCTGTGCCAGATATTCACACACGGCCATGGGCATGGCACGGACATGTGCCGCCCCTGGCCAAGCCCCTAAAGCCTGCGGAAAGCCCACATGGCCACCTTCTTCAGGTTGCCAAAGTGTGACGCTGGCGCTGACTTCGTGCGCACCCGGCAGACTTTTGTGTGGCACAAAGGGGTCATTGTGTGCGTTCATGACAAGCGCCGGCACCTGAATGCGTACGAGGTACGGCTTGGCAGAGGCCCGGGTCCAGTAGTCATTGGTGTCTTTAAAGCCATGCAGCGGTGCAGTGACCACATTGTCAAAGTCGTAGAGATCGCGCGCGTTCAGCAAGGCTTGCCGGCTGAACAGTTGGGGGTACCTGTCCAGTTTTTGCAGTGCCTTGGGCACCATGCTGTTTAAAAACATTCGGGTGTAAACCAGCCGGTTAAAGCCTTTGCCCAGGGCATGACCGCTTGCCGCGAGGTCGAGCGGCGCGCTGACGGCGCTGATTGCAAGCACCAGCTCAGCGGCGGCATTTTCGAGCTCGCCGGCCCAACGCATGAGGGCATTGCCGCCCAGAGAAACGCCTACAGCGAAGATTGGGCCAGTGTGTTGTTGTTTAAAACGGCGCAGGATCCAGTCAATCTCAGCAAAATCGCCTGAATGATAGGCGCGTGGCGCGAGATTGATCTCACCCGAGCAGCCCCTGAAGTGCGGCACTGCGCAAGCCCAGTTGCGGGCTTGTGCGACGTCTGCAAATGCTTGGGCATAGTGGCTGTCTGATGCGCCCTCGAGACCATGAAAGACCACCAGCAGTGGGCGATTGTCTGGGTCCCTGGGTGCGGCATCTTGCAGCCAGTCAACGTCGACAAAGTCTTGGTCGGGTGAAGTCCACCGCTCACGCTTGAACTGCGGCCTGGCGTTGAGGTAACGCAAGCCCCGGGTAGAAGCCCAGATGGTTTGCAGATCGCCACCTGGCAGCCACCAAGGCGCTTGGTAGTTCATGCTCTCAGTGCAACACCGACGGAATGTCGCTAGCGACCTGTTCTTGCAATGTGCCCGGGCTGGCATGATGCGCCACAAGGCGCCAGCCTTGCGGCGTTTTGAGGTAGACGTTGGTAGCGATCACGCTGGCATGCGCAGGTCCGTCGGCCGTCATGACCTCGATACGCTCCAGCACGCTGTGAACGCTCGTACCCAGAGTTTCAACACGACGAACATGTTCAATATGCGCCCGTACCGTGCCGTGTGCAAAAAGCGCAGCAAAGGCACTGCGTATAGCCTGTACGCCGACTTGGCGGCTGCCGCCCGGATGGACGCAAACAATGTCTTCTTCATCGGCCCAGCAGGCCATGAGTTTGTCGATATCACCGAGTTGCAGCGCATCATAAAAAGCGGCTTCAGTGTCGTCGGCATGGCCGTTGTGTGTGAGATTGGGTTTGGTAGGTCGCATGGTGAAAGCTTATCCCTTCCTCAAGTCATTGGTACAGCAGCCATAAAAAAACCGGCCTGATGGGGCCGGTCTTTTGACACTGCATGTGCATGCACACAGCCCGCACGGCTTATCGCTTTTGACGGTATTTTCGTAGCGCTGTGATCTGCGCAATCATGACAGCCAGTTCGGACTGCGCATGGGCCAGGTCGATGTCGCTTTTGGCATTTTTCAAAGCCTCTTCAGCCGCTTTCTTGGCTTCGGTGGCTTTGGCTTCGTCCAAATCTTTGCCGCGAATGGCTGTGTCGCTGAGCACAGTGATCGAGTTGGGCTGAACTTCCAACACACCACCTGCCACAAACACAAATTCTTCAGAGCCATCGGCTTTTTCAATGCGCACAGCGCCGGGCCGGATGCGCGTGATCAAGGGCGTATGACGGGGGAAGATACCCAGCTCGCCGGTCTCGCCGGGCAAGGCCACAAAACGGGCCTCACCCGAAAAGATGGACTCTTCGGCGCTGACGACATCGACGTGGATGGTGTTCATGTGAAAGCTGCCTTAGATCTTCTTGGCTTTTTCGAAGGCCTCGTCAATCGTGCCAACCATGTAGAAAGCCTGCTCTGGCAGGTGATCGCACTCGCCGGCCACAATCATCTTGAAGCCGCGGATGGTTTCGGCCAGGCTGACGTATTTGCCGGGCGAGCCGGTGAACACTTCAGCCACGTGGAAAGGCTGCGACAGGAAACGCTGGATCTTGCGGGCGCGGGCCACGGCCAGTTTGTCTTCAGGGGCCAGTTCGTCCATGCCCAGAATCGCTATGATGTCGCGCAACTCTTTGTAGCGCTGCAAGGTACCCTGCACGGCGCGGGCCGTGGCGTAGTGGTCTTCGCCCACCACGTTAGGGTCGAGCTGTCGGCTGGTCGAATCCAGCGGGTCCACCGCAGGGTAGATACCCAGCGAAGCGATATCACGCGAGAGCACCACGGTGGAGTCCAGGTGGGCAAAGGTGGTGGCCGGCGAGGGGTCGGTCAAGTCATCGGCCGGCACGTAAACGGCTTGGATGGAAGTGATAGAGCCGACCTTGGTGGAGGTGATCCGCTCTTGCAGGCGGCCCATCTCTTCGGCCAGTGTCGGCTGGTAACCCACAGCCGATGGCATACGGCCCAGCAGCGCAGACACTTCAGTGCCGGCCAGTGTGTAACGGTAAATGTTGTCCACAAAGAACAGCACATCACGGCCTTCGTCACGGAAGGACTCAGCAATCGTCAGGCCGGTCAGCGCCACGCGCAGACGGTTTCCTGGAGGCTCGTTCATCTGGCCGTAGACCATGGCCACTTTGGATTCGCCCAGGTTCTCGAGATTCACGACGCCGGAGTCAGCCATCTCGTGATAGAAGTCATTGCCCTCACGGGTACGTTCACCCACGCCGGCAAACACGGACAGACCCGAGTGCGCCTTGGCGATGTTGTTGATGAGTTCCATCATGTTCACGGTCTTGCCGACGCCGGCGCCGCCGAACAAGCCGACCTTACCGCCTTTGGCAAACGGGCACACCAGGTCAATCACCTTGATGCCGGTTTCCAACAATTCCTGCGATGGCGAGAGTTCGTCATAGGCCGGAGCTTTGCGGTGAATAGGCGCCATCAGAGCCTGGTCAACCGGGCCGCGCTCGTCAATGGGCGCGCCGAGCACGTCCATGATGCGACCCAGTGTGGCCTTGCCCACAGGCACCGTGATGTTGGCACCGGTGTTGTAGACCATGTTGCCGCGGCGCAATCCATCGGACGTGCCCAGCGCAATGGTGCGCACGATGCCGTCGCCGAGCTGCTGCTGCACTTCAAGAGTCAGCGCGGAGCCTTCCATCTTGAGCGCGTCATAAATGCTGGGCATTTCGTTGCGCTGGAACTCTACGTCCACCACAGCGCCAATACACTGAACAATCTTGCCTTGAGCTTGAGCCATGATTGAAACCTCTTTCGTTCTTACGTTCTTTAGATTCTGATGTGCTGCGGGGCCATCGGCCTAGACAGCTGCTGCACCTGCGACGATTTCCGAAAGTTCTTTCGTGATCGCCGCTTGACGCGTCTTGTTGTAGACCAGCTTGAGTTCGCCAATCACGCTGCCGGCATTGTCGGTAGCGGCCTTCATGGCCACCATGCGCGCCGATTGCTCGGACGCCATGTTCTCAGCCACGGCCTGGTAAACCAGCGCTTCTGTGTAACGCACCAACAAGTCATCGATGACGCTTTGTGCATCGGGCTCGTAGATGTAGTCCCAGCTGTACGCAGTTTTATCCGCCTGCATGTCCTTCAATGGCAGCAGCTGCTCTATCACCGGCTCCTGGCGCATGGTGTTGATGAACTTGGTGTAGCAAAGATACACCGCGCTGACCTTGCCTTCGCTGTAAGCGTCAAGCATCACCTTCACCGGGCCAATGAGTTTTTCGAGGTGCGGCTTGTCGCCGAGTTGCGTCGCATGCGAAACCACCTGCGCGCCAACACGGTTCAAGAAGCCCAGTCCCTTGTTGCCGATGGCAACAGCTTGCGCGGTCTTACCGGCTGCTTGAGCTTCTTTGAGCTTGCCTGTGACTGCGCGCAAGATGTTGGTGTTCATGCCGCCGCACAGCCCTTTGTCTGTGGTCACGACGATGAAGCCCGTGACCGCTGACTCGTTGATCTGCATAAATGCATGCGTGTACTCAGGGTTGGCATGACTCAGATTGGCCGCGATGTTGCGAATTTTGTCGCTGTACGGACGCGCTGCACGCATGCGTTCCTGCGCCTTGCGCATCTTGGAAGCGGCCACCATTTCCATGGCCTTGGTGATCTTCTTGGTGTTTTCCACCGACTTGATCTTGCCGCGTATTTCCTTGCCTGCTGCCATATGTATTCCTAAATGTTTCTGAAAGCTTGTGGCTTTTGTAGATTCAGGCGCGGATCAGGCAAACGATTTCTTGAACGCGGTCACAGCGGTCGTCAACTCAGCCTCGGCATCTTTGTCCATGGCTTTATTGGCTTCGAGCTTGGCCATCAGGGCAGCATGCTTGTCCTTGAGGTAGCTGTGCAGGCCGGCTTCAAACGCCAGAACCTTCTTGACATCGATGTCGTCCATGAAGCCTTTGTTCACTGCGAACAGCGTGGCGCCCATGGTCGATATCGACAGAGGTGAATACTGCGCCTGCTTCAGCAGTTCTGTTACGCGGGCACCGCGGTCCAGCTGCTTGCGGGTGGCTTCGTCGAGGTCAGAGGCGAACTGCGCGAAAGCAGCCAATTCACGGTACTGGGCCAAGTCGGTACGAATACCGCCGGACAAACTCTTGATCAGTTTGGTCTGGGCTGCACCACCGACGCGCGACACCGAGATACCGGCGTTGATAGCGGGGCGGATACCGGCGTTGAACAAGCTGGTTTCCAGAAAGATCTGGCCGTCAGTGATCGAGATCACATTCGTTGGCACGAAAGCAGACACGTCACCGGCTTGCGTTTCGATGATCGGCAGGGCAGTCAGTGAACCGGTTTTGCCTTTGACTTCGCCTTTGGTGAAGTCTTCAACATATTTTTCGTTCACGCGGGCAGCGCGCTCGAGCAGACGGCTGTGCAGATAGAACACGTCGCCGGGGTAAGCTTCGCGGCCTGGTGGACGACGCAGCAGCAGCGAGACCTGGCGGTAAGCCACGGCCTGCTTGGACAAGTCGTCATAAACGATCAGCGCGTCTTGACCACGGTCGCGGAAGTACTCGCCCATGGTGCAGCCCGAATAGGCGCTGACGTACTGCATGGCCGCCGACTCAGAAGCCGACGCGGCTACCACGATGGTGTATTCCATCGCGCCGGCTTGCTCAAGAGCGCGCACGACGTTTTTGATGGAGGATGCTTTTTGACCAATCGCCACGTAGATGCACGGAACGTTTTGGCCTTTTTGGTTGATGATGGCGTCGATGGCCACAGCTGACTTGCCGGTCTGACGGTCGCCGATGATCAGTTCGCGCTGTCCGCGCCCGATAGGCACCATCGAGTCAATGGACTTCAAGCCGGTTTGCAGAGGCTGGTCGACCGATTTACGGGCGATCACACCCGGCGCTACTTTTTCGATCACGTCGGTCAACTTGGCGTTGATCGGGCCTTTGCCGTCGATCGGCTGTCCGAGCGCGTTCACCACGCGTCCCAGCAGCTCGGGGCCGACAGGGACCTCCAAAATGCGGCCGGTGCACTTGACAGTGTCGCCTTCGGCAATGTGCTCGTACTCGCCCAGCACCACAGAGCCGACCGAGTCGCGCTCAAGGTTCAGCGCCAGACCGTAGGTCGGGGTGCCGTCAGCGGTGGCGGGGAATTCAAGCATCTCGCCTTGCATCACATCGGACAGGCCGTGGATGCGCACGATACCGTCAGCCACAGACACCACGGTGCCCTGGTTGCGAATGTCGCTGCTGGCGCCAAGGCCTTCAATACGGCTCTTGATCAGTTCAGAAATTTCTGCTGGATTGAGTTGCATGACTCTTTCCTTCTTTCTAGGTTGTTGGCTGAACCCGAGCGAAAGCTCAGGCGATCAGCGCCACTTTCATTTGTTCCAAACGGGCTTTGACCGAAGTGTCAAGCACCTCGTCGCCCACCACGACGCGCACGCCGCCTATCAGCGCCGGCTCGATTTCGACCTGCACGTTGAGCTTGCGTTTAAAGCGCTGTTCCAGCGTCTTAGCCAGCTCAGCCAGCGCCGCGCCATCAAGCGCAAAAGCGCTGTAGACCACGGCATCAGAAGAGCCGGTTTGCGCATTTTTCAAGGCACGAAACTGGACGGCAATTTCGGGCAATGCGCTGAGCCGGTTGTTGTCAATCAAGACCCGCAGGAAGTTCCGGGCCTTTTCAGGCAACGCAGTCTTAGCAACACCGGCAACCACGTCAAAAGTCTGCTGGGCCGTGACTTTAGGTCCATGCGCAAACTCAAGCAGCTGATCATTGGCTGCAATCGCAGCCAGCTCGTCGAGCCAGGTTGCGGTGACGGCCAGATCCGTGCGACACGCCTTGAAAAGCGCTTCAGCGTAGGGGCGGGCGATGGTGGCGAGTTCGGCCATATTTTTACAGCTCAGTTTTCAGGCGGCCCAGCAAGTCGGCATGCACGCTGGCATTGACTTCCTTGCGCAGGATCTGCTCGGCACCCTTCACCGCCAACGCGGCAACCTGCTCACGCAGAACCTCGCGGGCCTTGATGCTTTGCTGCTCAGCTTCAGCGTGGGCAGCGGCGATGATTTTCGCGCCCTCTGCCGTTGCTTTGCCCTTGGCTTCTTCGATCATGGCGTGCGCACGTCGCTCGGCCTCCGCCAGACGCACAGCCGACTCGTTGCGCGACTTGGCAAGTTCTTCTTCAACGCGCTTGTTGGCCACGGAGAGTTCAGACTTGGCCTTGTCGGCAGCAGCCAGGCCTTCGGCGATCTTGCTGGCACGTTCGTCCAGAGCAGCCGCGATGGGCGGCCACACGAATTTCATCGTGAACAGGACCAGCAATGCGAAGACGATAGCTTGCGCTACCAGTGTTCCATTAATGTTCACAGTTAATCTCCCAGTGCGAGGTTGTCGACCAGGAATTACTTGGCAGCAGCAGCGGCCGCAGCGCGAGCGATTTGAGCGATGAAAGGATTGGCAGTAGCGAACCACAGAGCAATACCGGTACCGATAATGAAAGCAGCGTCGATCAGACCGGCCAAAACGAACATCTTGGTCTGCAGTTCACCCATCAGCTCAGGCTGGCGGGCAGCAGCTT
>JBIKPY010000060.1:0-18512 GCA_044357185.1 Polaromonas sp. | reverse complement strand
AACTTGCTGACCCATGTGTACAGAACGTTGTCCGGGATGCCTAGCCGCTTGGCTACATCGACAACCGTGTGGCCCTTGTCGATGACTTGCTTGACCGCCTCGTCTTTGAACTCGAGGGCGTATTTCGTTCTCTGCATTTGCTTTTCTCCATTTCAGTTTTGACATCATATTTGTCTACTGATTTGGGGGAATACCACAGCTCATTCTTTGGAAGATTGGAAGCACTGATTTAACTATCGTCCCCATCATTGTCTGAATGGGGAACTTCTCCATGACTTTAACGTCTTCTAATGAAATGCTTGATCCTTGATCAAATCCAATCGAGCCCAGACCTTCAAAGGCTGCTTTTTGGGAGGGTGATGCCTCTTCGTATGACTTCTGCATTTGTTCCATGCGCTGCCGAATGTTTCCCCATTGCTGCCTTTGGTGGTCACGATTGGCTTGAGTCCTAGCTTGAAGGGTCGCCACGAAGGCGAATAAAAAGACCAACTCTTCTGCGGTTGGCCACTGATTTTTCGAAAAGCGTAGGTTTCGAATCCGTGTGAAACGGTCCTCCAATTCACCAAACCCGTGTTCTAGATAGAGGTCGCGATGTCCATCAGCCTTTGTGACCGTGTAAATGTCAGTCTCGGTGAAAAGGTTCGCTGGCGACTTTCCACGAGCGTTTGTGCCGTCTTGGTCAAACACCCATACAAAGGGGGCGATTTTTGGTCCAGCGGGGACGCTTTTATCAATCCAAGCCTTGGTGTAACACTGAGGAATGAAATGCTGCTTTTTATATAACTTTTTGGCCATTTTTAAGTAGGCAAGTTTTGAATCTTCAGGCAGCAAATCACCCCCATTCTTACAAATGCACTGCGGTAGCTGATATCAAATTTTTCTTGCCGTGTTTGTTTTTAACTACTAACTTTAGCAGTAAAAGTGATACTTTGTAGTTATTTTTTTATGCGATGAGCGGCTGTGGCGCGCGTGGGTGGGGGGTTATGTCGAAGGAACTAAACCCTAAGGCGTGCAAGAAGAACCGCTCCAAACCTTCTTACAGTATTGGTCTAGCTTTTCGCCAAGAAAGCCTGCAACTGCGCAAACGTCCCCATCCAACCCATCTGCATCGATGGGTGCGACATGTCAAAAGTCGCTTGCTCCGCCGGGTTGGCGTCGTGCGTGGCCCAGCGCACGGTCACCAGGGTGTGGCCGGGATGCGCGTCGTCGAAGTTGACGGTGGACAGCAGCGTGAGCGGCCAGGTCGGGCTCATGGGGTGGCGGGTCGGGTGGCCCGCTTCGTCGGCAAAAGAGTGCAGCCACACCAGGCGCCCAGGTGGCGAGATGTCCTTGAACACCCATTTGCCCCACATCTGCGTGCCGTCAGGGCTTTGCATGCAAAAGTGAAAGCTGCCGCCGGGCCGCAAGTCCATGGTGGCCTGCGGCACGGTGACGCCGGCCGGGCCGAACCATTGCTTGAGCAGTTCAACGTCGGTCCACAGTGTGAACATGCGCTCACGCGGGACGGCAAAGATTTGCGAGATGACGAAGTCGGCGGGCATGGCGGCTCCTTTTGGGGCGATGGCTTGAGCGTCTGGCAGGGCGTTTTTTTAATTCGAAGGCCTTGTCAGCACCCGTTGTGCAGCTTCCACTTTTCTTCGTGTCCCAATTGCTTGGCGAACTCGGGAACACGGCAGCGTTCTTCTTGCGGCTGGTTGGTGCTGACCAGCGGTGGCGTTGCAGCGCGAAGGCTCGGCAGCAAGGCAAGCAGCAGTGCCACATAGACCGCAGCAATCAGCGCTTGTGTGCGCGAAACCATCTGGATGGACTCTCGGTTTTGGATTGCACAGACATTACCCGGACAGAGTTGCGCTTTTTCTTTGTTGAACACGTTGTACAACTTGCAGCCGATGCAGATGCCGAATGAAGTCTCTAAAAACAGCAAGGTGAGGCAGATGAGGCAGAAGATCATGTTGATGGGCCCGCGCACATCTTGGAGTACGACCAGGAACATCATCAATGACGCCAAGCCCAGTCCCATCCCCCAGGCAAAACGCTTTTGAGGCGCGCCCACGTACTCAGCAGTCTGGTTGTTGACCATCCATCGCGCCATGATGAGCGTCGGGGCGAAGCGGGGATTGATGAGGACCCGAATAAAGAAGTCAATGAAGAACGCCACGACAGTGAATTTCGTTGGCATGAAATCGCCCTTGAACCATGCGTTCATGAAGGCAACGATGGCAAGCACGAGCATGATGCCCGCCGCACCACGGGCCTCACGCTCATTCAGGACGCGAACAGGGTAGTCAGGGTGGTTTTCACCAAATTCAAATGTATTAGCCATGACTGAATTATCTATCTGTTGCTGCCATCACTTCACAGTCCGGTGTGCGCGCGCATTGGCGGGCATGGCCTGGTGCCGCTGATCCTTCTAAGCAGCTTTCTATTGGGGCTGCTAAAACGAGCTTACTCGCCGGTTTGGGTTTTGCCGCGCTGCAGCTTTGGCTCTGCTTTGGCGGATGCGCCTATGGTTTTGGCGATGGATTCGAATTTGGTTTGTTGATCAATGCTCTTGGGCTCCTGGGCCCGCGAACCTGGCCCGAAAAGCTCATATTGCTTGTAGATCACCCGGGCCTTTTCGTTGTCGGCAATGCCTTTAGCGGAGGGATTAAGGGGTTTCGTTTTCATCTGCGTTGAATGACGATGGTTTGGGTTGCTTGGAATTTTAAAATCCAAACCAGAACATTAACACCTTATGGTTAATTTTTGGCGGCATCAGTGTTTGTGAATGTCACAATGCAGAGCCTACGCCCGTTCACCTGAAGATTTCTTGGTATCGGCGACTTGTTGGTAAAAAGGGCGGATTCGCTGTCTTTTGGGCTGTTTTTGGTTGCAGCCTGTTAGTTGGCGCATAATGCCCGTGTGCAAATACCAAAATATTTGCACAATTTTGGTGATCGGTCAGTTTCGCGCGCTACGGCGGTACTCTTAAAGTTTGTTGTGCTTTCGGGACCCAATCGCTTTTGTTATATGTATTTTTGAGGAGTCCCCATGGGCAATAAACTTTACGTCGGCAACCTGCCATACACGGTGCGTGACGAAGATCTGCAACAGTCTTTCAGCCAATACGGTTCTGTCTCCAGCGCCAAAGTCATGATGGAGCGCGACACTGGCCGCTCTAAAGGCTTTGGTTTTGTCGAGATGGGCAACGATGCTGAAGCTCAAGCCGCAATCGCCGGCATGAATGGTCAGTCATTGGGTGGTCGTAGCATCACTGTCAACGAAGCCCGTCCGATGGAGGCTCGTCCTCCACGTAGCGGCGGTGGCGGCTACGGTGGTGGCGGCGATCGCTCCGGCGGTGGCGGCTACGGTGGCGGCGGCGGCGGTGGCCGCGGCGGCTACTAAGCCCTGCGTTAACCCGGTCTCAGCCTTGCGCTGAGACAAACTAAAAAAGGCTTCAGAGCGCAGGTTCTGAAGCCTTTTTGCATTGGCGCCGGTAGCGGCCTGGCTCAGCTGACTTCGGCAATCATTTCAATTTCAACGCAGGCGCCAAACGGAATCTGCGCCACGCCAAAAGCGCTGCGTGCGTGTGCGCCGGCGCTGCCGAACAATTCACCGATGAGTTCGCTCGCGCCGTTGGTCACCAGGTGCTGCTCGGTGAAGTCGCCGGTCGAGTTGACCAGGCTCATGAGTTTGACGATGCGCTTGACGTGGCCCAGGTCTTTGCCGTTCACGGCCAGCGCTGCGTGCAGTGTGCCCAGCAGGTCAATGGCAACGGCGCGTGCAGCCAGCTTGCCTTGCTCGGTGTTCATGTTTTTGCCGAACTGCCCCAGCCAGGGTTTGCCGTCTTTTTTGGCGATGTGGCCGCTTAAAAAAATCAAGTTGCCGGTTTGCACAAAGGGCATGTAGGCGGCGGCGGGCGTAGCCACCGGGGGCAAGGCAATGCCCAGGGCTTGGAGCTTGGCGTAGATGGCTGCAGAGCTGTTGTTTGTCATGGTTTTCCTTGTTGTGTAGGTTTCGCAAGTTGATGCGGCGGCACCACTATAGATGAGATGCGCCGCCGAAGGTGCACACGGCCTTGTCAGTCTTTGCTGCGCAAATCAGAATGAATAATTTCTGAAAGACTGCCTGTGCCTCAGCCCTCAATTTCTATGCACGCAGGGACAGCGCCGACCGGGCTGCTTGCGGGTGGGGTGCTGGGCACGGCCTTGCAGTTGCAGCAGGCCAGCTTGTCGGCAGTGAGCCTGTATCAGGGCTGTCTGGCTGTCGCTGCGCTCTTGCTGTTCTTGGGCTTCCTGGATCTCTTGCGAAATTCGCGCTGGGCCGGCGCGATGGTGTGGCTGCGCATGGCCGCCTTGTTGTTGGCAGGGTTGGCCGCAGGCTTTGGCGCAACGGGCTGGCGTGCGGCGGATTTTCAAGCGCAAGCCCTGAACCCTGTGCTGGAGGGTCGAGACCTCAGCATCGTGGGCACGGTGGCGGCCATGCCGCAGGCTGGTGAAGACGCGCTGCGTTTTAAGTTGCGCATCGAGTCTGCGCAGCTTGAGGGCCAAGCCGTGCGCTTGCCGCCGCTCATTGAGCTGGGTTGGTATTCGGGGTTTTTCATGGGGCCGCGGCCCCAGGCTGTTGTCATCACGGCTGCAGACACGCCGGAAGACATGGCCGACCGGGCCGAAACCCTGCTGCAACTGCAACGCCTGCCGCAGCCCATGCGCGCCGGCGAGCGTTGGCAGATGACGGTGCGACTCAAAGCGCCGCACGGCAACAGCAACCCGCATGGCTTTGACTATGAGCTGCGTCTGTGGGAGCAGGGCGTGCAAGCCACCGGCTATGTGCGCGCCGGCCTGCGCGACACGCCGCCGCAAAAGCTGGCCGCGCCGGCCTGGACAGGTCTTTGGCACAGCATAGAGCGGGCTCGACAGAGCGTGCGCGAAGCAATTTTTGAACGCGTCGCCGAACGCCAACTGGCCGGTGTGTTGGCCGCGCTGGTGATGGGTGACCAGGCCGCCATTGAGCGCAGTGACTGGGATGTTTTCCGGGCCACGGGCGTTGCGCACCTGATCAGCATTTTGGGCTTGCACATCACGCTGTTTGCGTGGCTGGCTTCGCGGCTGCTGGGCGCGCTGTGGCGTGGCTCGGCCCGTTTGACGCCGGCGCTGTGCTTAGCCTGCCCGGCCGGCAGCGTAGCGGCCTGGGGCGGCCTGGCGCTGGCGGTGGCGTATGCAGCTTTTTCGGGCTGGGGCTTACCGGCGCAGCGCACGGTGTGGATGCTGGCGGTGGTGGTGGCTTTGCGTCAGAGCGGACGCCAATGGGCCTGGCCGCATGTCTGGCTGCTGGCCATGGCGGTCGTGGTGGCCTTTGATCCCTGGGCTTTGTTGCAAGCAGGCTTTTGGTTGTCGTTTGTGGCGGTGGGCATTTTGTTTGCCGCCAACCCGGAGGCGTCTGATGGCGCTGCGCATGCCCTTGACGAGGCTGCGTTGCAGCGGCCCTGGTGGCGCAGCGCCACGGGCCGGTTGGTGGGCATGTTGCGCGAGCAGTGGGTCATTACCCTGGCGCTGACGCCCATGAGTTTGCTCTTGTTCAACCAGGTCTCAGTGGTCGGTTTGCTGGCCAATGCGCTGGCGATTCCCTGGGTCACGCTCCTGGTGACGCCGCTGGCTTTGCTGGGGGTGCTCATGCCGCCCTTATGGAGTGTGTCGGCCTGGCTGACCGGCGTGTTGATGAGCTTGTTGCAAGTGCTGGCGGCCTGGCCCATGGCCACCATCAGCCAGGCGGCGGTGCCGCTGTGGTGCGCGCTGGCCGGTGTGGCCGGCGGGCTGCTGCTGGTGATGCGCCTGCCCTGGCACTGGCGTGTGCTGGGCGTGCCACTGCTCTTGCCGGTGCTTTTGTGGCAGCCGCTGCGGCCGGCAGTGGGCGAGTTCGAGTTACTGGCGGCCGACATCGGGCAGGGCAACGCAGTGCTGGTGCGCACCGCCGGCCATGCTTTGCTGTACGACGCTGGGCCGCGCTATTCCCGCGAGAGCGATGCCGGTCACCGCGTGCTGGTGCCGTTGCTGCGGGCGCTGGGTGAGCGGCTGGACGCCTTGCTGCTGAGTCACCGTGACACCGATCACGTGGGCGGCGCGGCTGCCGTGTTGGCCATGCAGCCGCAGGCAAAGCTGCTCAGCTCTATCGAGGACACGCATGAGCTGCAGCAGCGCCGGCCGGGCCAACGCTGCCTGGCCGGTCAGCGCTGGCAATGGGACGGCGTTGATTTTGAAATTCTGCATCCGGCCCCTGCCGACTACGACGTCCGCCTCAAGCCCAACGCCATGAGTTGCGTGCTGCGTATTTCGGCCGGCCCGCCGCAGCGCCGGGTCCATGCTTTGCTGGTGGGTGACATCGAAGCCGCGCAAGAAAAGACGCTGGTGAACAGCGCGCCTGTGCAGGCTGACTTTTTGCTGGTGCCGCACCACGGCAGCAAGACATCGTCCACCGCCGGTTTTCTGGACGCCGTACAGCCCCGCCTGGCGCTGGCCCAGACGGGTTACCGCAACCGATTCGGCCACCCGGCTGCGCCTGTTCTGGAGCGCTACCGCGAGCGGGGCATCGATGTGCTGTACTCACCAGGGTGCGGCGCCTTGGGCTGGCACAGTGCCCGGCCGGCCGAATGGACCTGCCAGCGTGAGCTGGGCCAACGATACTGGCAGCACCGCTTGCCGGCGTCGCCCTGAAGCCGGTTTTTTGTATTTCCCTGCACTTGAAAGCCTTCATTTCGGAGTTTTAAGCGATTGCTGGCTTATAACTTGCTTAGCTTTCAGCACAAGAATCAGAGTTGAAATAGCCGGAGATTGCAGTCCATGAACCGACCGATGTTTGACGAAATGAACGCCAGCCCCGGCAGTGTGCGCCCGCATTACGAGGCCTACCAGTGCTGGCTGGCCAAGCAGCCTGCAGACGCCATGCAGGCCCGCCGGGCGGAGGCCGAAATGATTTTCCGGCGCGTCGGCATCACCTTTGCCGTTTATGGCGACAAGGACGAAGACGGTGCAGGCACCGAACGCCTGATCCCCTTTGACCTGATCCCCCGCATCATCCCTGCCCACGAATGGGCCAGCATGGAAAAAGGCCTGGTGCAGCGCGTGACGGCGCTCAACCGCTTCATCCATGACGTCTATCACGGGCAAGACATCATCAAGGCCGGCGTGGTGCCGGCCGAGCAGATTTTTCAAAACGCGCAGTTCCGCCCCGAGATGATGGGCGTCGATGTGCCGGGCAACACTTACTCGCACATCAGCGGCATCGACATCGTGCGCGCGCCCAACGCCCAGGGCGAGGGCGAGTACTACGTGCTCGAAGACAACCTGCGCGTGCCCAGCGGCGTGAGCTACATGCTCGAAGACCGCAAGATGATGATGCGGCTGTTCCCCGAGCTCTTCAACCAGAACCGCGTGGCGCCGGTCGCCCATTACCCTGACTTGCTGCTCGAAACCCTGCGCCAGATGGCGCCGCCCGCCACGGCCGAGCCCACGGTGGTGGTGCTCACGCCAGGCATGTACAACTCGGCTTACTTTGAGCACGCTTTTTTGGCGCAGCAAATGGGAGTCGAGTTGGTCGAAGGTCAGGACTTGTTTGTCAAAGACAACTTTGTTTACATGCGCACCACACGCGGCCCCAAGCGGGTGGATGTGATTTACCGCCGGGTGGATGACGACTTTTTAGACCCGCTGGCTTTCCGGCCCAAGTCCACGCTGGGTTGCGCCGGCCTCTTGAATGTGTACCGCAGCGGCAATGTGTCGCTGTGCAACGCCATTGGCACCGGCGTAGCCGACGACAAGTCGATCTACCCCTACGTGCCCCAAATGATCGAGTTTTACCTGGGCGAAAAGCCGATCCTGAAGAACGTGCCGACCTACATGTGCCGCAACGACGACGATCTCCAATACACGCTGGCCAACCTGAAAGACCTGGTGGTCAAAGAAGTCCACGGCGCCGGCGGCTACGGAATGCTGGTCGGGCCGGCCTCGACAAAGGTCGAGATTGAAGACTTCCGCAAAGCCTTGCTGGCCAACCCGGCGGGCTACATCGCCCAGCCCACACTGAGCCTGTCGACTTGCCCGACCTATGTGGACAGCGGCATTGCGCCGCGCCATATTGATTTGCGGCCTTTTGTGCTCAGCGGCAAAGAGGTGCAGATGGTGCCCGGCGGCCTGACGCGTGTGGCCCTCAAAGACGGTTCGCTGGTGGTCAACTCCTCGCAGGGCGGTGGTACCAAGGACACCTGGATCCTCGAAGCCGCGCCCGCGATTTAAGCAAGGAAAGACACACATGCTCTCCCGCACTGCCGACCATCTCTTCTGGATGTCCCGCTACACCGAGCGTGCCGAAAACACGGCCCGCATGCTCGACGTCAATTACCAGACCTCGCTGCTGCCGCAGTCCAAGGCCGTGGCGCAAGCCGGCTGGCAGGGCTTGCTCAGCATCAGCGAGCTCAAGCCCGCTTACGAAGCCAAGTACCCCGGCCACAGCATCAACCCGACCGACGTGATGGATTTCATGGTGCGCGACGAGCAGAACCCGTCGAGCATCATCTCTTGCCTGCAAAACGCCCGAGAAAACGCGCGTGCCGTGCGCGGCTCGCTGACCACCGAAGTCTGGGAAACCCAAAACCAGACATATCTCGAAGTTTTGCGCATGCTCAAAAGCGGTGACTTCGAACGTGAGCCGGCGCAGTTTTTTGAGTGGGTGAAGTTCCGCTCACACCTGTCGCGCGGCGTCACGCAGGGCACCATGCTGCAAGACGAGGCCTTTCACTTTTTGCAGCTGGGCACTTTTCTCGAGCGCGCCGACAACACGGCGCGGCTGGTTGATGTGAAGTTCCATGCGGTGCAGAGCGACTTCATGGGCTTGGCTGAAGAGAAAGACCAGGAGTACGACTTCTACCACTGGAGCGCCATCTTGCGCAGCGTCTCAGGCTTTGAGGTGTACCGCAAGGTCTACCGCGATGTGATCCGCCCCGAGCGTGTGGCCGAGTTGTTGATTCTGCGGCCCGACATGCCGCGATCTCTGTTCGGCTGCCTGAATGAAGTGATGCGCAATCTGGCCATGGTCAGCAGCGACCCGGCCAGCGAGACACGCCGCCGCGCCGGCAAGCTGCGCGCTGATTTGCAGTACTCACGCATTGACGAAATTCTGGCCACCGGGCTGCATGCCTTCCTAACCCAGTTTTTGGACCGGGTCAACGAAATAGGCGCGCACATCAGCCGGGAGTTTCTGGTCCCGAGCACGCATTGAGCGCTTCTTTGCCCATAGCGAACCTTAGCCAGTTTGCTGCCATGACTTGCTGTTAAGGTGTGCGCCATGAAGTTGAACGTCAAGCACACCACCGACTACCGCTACAGCGAAGCGCTGCGTTACGCCATCCAAACCATGTGGCTGACGCCGCAAAGCGGGCCCTCGCAAACGGTTCTTTTCTGGAGCCTGGGTGCGCCCGAAAAGTTGTTTCCGCAAAATGATGCGTACGGCAACAGCATGCATTCGTACACCTTTGTAGCGCAACCGGGCATCGATGTTCGCTGGAGCGTGGTCAATGCGGCCGGGCAGGTGGACACTCTGGGCGTGCCGGAGTTTGCCGATGCCCCTGACATGCCGCACCCGAGTTTCTTTTTGCGGCCCACGACACTGGCAGCACCCGCACCGGGGCTGGCAGATTTCGGCCGGCGCTTTGTTGAGCCGGCGCTTGCCGGCACGGGCAGAGTCGGGCAACTGCTGGCTTTGAGCCAGGCGGTGGCTGACGCTGTGCGCTACCGCAAAAACAGCACCAGCGTCAGCACCACCGCGCTGCAAGCCTTTGAGGCCGGCGCCGGCGTGTGCCAGGACCAGGCGCATGTGATGGTAGCCGTGTGCCGCAGCCTGGGCATTGCTGCGCGTTATGTGAGTGGTTATTTTTACGCTGCCAACGAACCCGACCTGGCCAGCCATGCTTGGGTCGATGTCTGCCTGGACGTGGCCAACCGGCGCTGGGTCAGCATCGATATCACCCACAGCTGCCTGATAGACCAGCGCCACGTGCGCCTGGCCATGGGCACCGACTACGACGCCTGCCCGCCCATCAAGGGCGTGCGGCAGGGCGGCGGTGAGGAGTCCATGACCGTGAGCATCACAATCGAGCCAGCATGATGGTGTTCAACGGACGTACTTTGTCTTGCGCAATGTGAGCGTAAATTTGTTGCACGCGTCCTAAGTCATAAAGTGCAGGATTTAAAAGCACACCGCACTAATTGTTAACCGATGTCCGCAATTGTTCGCTTACCTCTTGCTCGTCAAGTTCCCGCCCTTGAGATGAAATGAATAGCAAGCGATTGCCTATTTGAACGCGGTCGAAAGGAAGGCTGCATTCGCAATAGCGTTGAAGGCACTGCTGACGCACCTTGTCAAAAGACTCACGGCTTGATATGAGGTCAAGCGTGAGCTGTGAACATGTCACGGCAAACTGACATTCATTGTTGATGAAGGGTCTGATGAGTAAGCGGTAGATCCGAATACCCGCCACCAAAACCTGACGATAAGCCCTGTCTAAGTAAGGACGCGGCTTGTACGAAAAGTATGCGTTGAGCAGCCGATAAAGAAGTTGAATCAATTTTTGAGTTTGATCATTGTTCCCCAGGCCCGGACTTCAAAAATCGTTACGCTTTGGTCTTGGAAGCAAACTTTCTTGGTGCCTACGGCGGAGCGCTCATTGAATTGAACATGAATAATGCCATCGGCGCCATTTTTTTTGGCGTGTTCAACAAGAAGAGCCAGCGCCGCTTGGTAGTCAAAACTTCCCTCGCCGCCTTTGTGTGCGGTGATGAGATCCAAAGTTTCGTAGGGTTCGCAAATATCTCCAGCAGATGTGATGAACTTGGCCATAAGAAATCCTTACATTAGAAGAAATAAAAACTATATCAGCTTTGCTAAGACTTGCATCAGCGCAATTCCGTGGGCTAGATTCAAATAAACACAGTTTAAACTTTAGTTCATCAATAGCAAAATTTTTACTTGTTATTGCACATCAGTAAAAATTCATAACTTGGTTTTAATTAAATGAGTCCATGGTTTGTGAACAAGAGTATCCTTTATTGTCAACTTTGATGGTCCAGCTCGAATTTGCTGAAACAAGTGTTTTGGCGCCAGTTGTAAGCCCCTTCTTTTGCACATATTCGATATCGGCGGAGCTGTTCATCTTGTGTATGGTTTCTAGGATCTTTCGCAAATCGGCGAGGCGCTGGCTGTTTTCACAAGCTGCAGTGAGGGCGTCGATCAAAGGGGCATGCTTCGCTTGGAACTTGGGTAATTGGCCGCTTTCGGCTTTTTCAGTGAGTGTGGGCTTTCCATCAATGGTCAAGCTTAGACTTGAAAAATCCTGCGGCTCCTTGGAACAAGCGCAAAGACCGAGTACAAGGGCAGAGATTAGGACGGCTCTCATTAATGCTGTAAGGGTGAAATTGAATTTCAGTATATATAAGACACGCATTTCTCGCAGTCCTTTATCGGGATAGGTGCCCATTGGCCAAGTTGACTTAGAAAACGATTTGCAATTGACCGAGCGTGTTAGCTGACGAAATTTTTTCTTTAACCCGCATAAATATGACCTTGATGTAACTATTTATGAGGTATAAATTTTCAAAAATTAATTCAAAATAATCTATAAATTATGTTTTTTGATAAGCATAAATTATGTATATATTGATTGAATAAATTTTTAACCCCTGAACTTGATTTTTATAAACAAAGAGGAGTCAGTAATGAGTGACGATCCAACAACAGAGTTGAAACCGACTGGGCGAGCCAGTTCCGCGATTTGGGCCGGTATCAAATACGGCGTCCTTGCTTACGCCCTTTGGTATGCGGCAAAGTGGTTGGGTTGGGTCTAGGAGCACTGCGCCCTTGACGGTGAAGCGGGCCACGCTGAAAGTTTGGAGGATGTCTGGTGCAATCAGACTGTCTAAGTCAAGTTGCTCTTTGTGACAGCTCTCCGGGTAATGCGTGGGCATGCCGGTCTTCCAGTTGAAGGCCTTGAAGTGACAGGCGATCAGGTCGTTGCGTTCCATGAATAAAAAAACGGCCCCGCAGGGCCGTTTTTCTAGAGCAACTGTACCGCTCAGCGCATCATCCAGCGCCTGCGACTGGCTTCCTCGTGGTAGCTGGTGTCGATATAGGCCTGCACCGGCTGCAGCTTCTTGGCAGGCTTGCCATATTTTTCGCGCAGCTGCACGGCAGTTTGGGCTCCCCGCACACTGATGGAGGCATCGCGGGTGAAGCCCGTCTTGGGATCGAGCAAGATGCCGTAGGAAGTTTCGGCGCTCTGGCGGTCGGCGCCATTGACGTTCTTGATGAAAAGCGCCATGGCCTCTTCTTTGTTCTTAGGGTCGTACATCCAGTCCAGTGCATCACGCCAGGCGCGGATGTAGCCCACCATGGCAGCACGGTTATTGCGCGCCCAAGTCTCGCGCACGCCGGCCACCAGCCCCTGATACTCACCCATGGCGGCCGATGCGTCACCCAGCACGTTGGCACCCTGGTTTTTTGCGAGAACGTCAAACGGCGCAATCAGCATCGTGGCAGCATGCTTGCCGGCCACCAGGTCATTGAAGCGCTGCAGCACACCGCCTGCCCGCACCACGGTGTAATCGCGGTCCAGCAGCATGCCGTTGCGCTCCATCACCTCCAGTAACACAAAAGCGTAGCCTGTGGTCAGCGCATCAACCGAAAGCTGCTGGCCCTTGAACTGCGCGTAGCTGGTAATGCCCTTGCGACCGCCCATGCGTAAAAAGCCGTTGTCTGAGCCCATGACCGCGATCAGGCCGCCACCGTCAACGGGCACCGCACCCTGACCCTCTCGGTAAGCCAACAGGTTGTCGATGGCGGTCATGGCGATCTCGAACTCGCCGTTGATCAAGCCGGTCAACTGGGCCTGCGAGTTGGGCGTGTTGATGGTTTTGACCTCGACGCCGTGCTTGGCAAAAAAGCCTTTTTCCTGCGCCACCCAGATCGGCCAGTTAAAACCACCGGGGAAGATGTTGACGCGCAGAACCTGCGGCGGCGCGTTCGATGCGGTGGAGGACGGTAGCCCGGCGCAACCGGCCATCAGGCCGGCGGTGACTGCGGCCAGCATGAGCTTGACGATCTTCATGGTTATCTCCTTGGAATTGTTCGTTGGCTCTAAGGCCTGGCGCTGCTTGCAATTGATCTGCTGCACAGCCAGCCAGGTCGGCGCTGCATGTGGTGGCAGCTCCGACTAAGGAATTTACAGGGCGCAGTCTGCTTGACAATAGGGAGAGCCTCTAAATCAAGACTTTGTCAGTGGAAAACTGATTTTCTCTTTCGGGTCGGATTCGCATAGCCTGGTCGTCCAGCCCTTGATTGCAGGCACTGTGCAATTTCTGCCAATTTGTCGTTTTTATTGCGCTTAACTCCAAATTCATTCAGACTCTTCAATCTAGGCTGTTCTTGGGACGTGGCGATTGATGTCGCTTGATATCCCTGTCGAGCTGGTTCACCTGATCGCGAGCATAAAAATGAGCAAACAACACAAAATTGTCATCGTGGGTGGTGGCGCTGGCGGTCTGGAACTCGCGACCCAGCTCGGACGTGGCTATGGCCGACGAAAGCGCGCGCTCATCACGCTGGTCGATAAAAACCGCACCCACATTTGGAAACCCAAGTTGCATGAAATCGCTTCGGGCAGCATGGACCTGGGCGACCACGAAGTGGATTACATGGCGCAGGCCCATTGGAACCACTTCACCTTTCGAATCGGTGAGCTCAAGGGACTTGACCGCGCCAATAAGACCATCGAGCTTGCACCTTATGTGGATGAGCAGGGCCGAGCTGTAACGCCCACCCAATACATTTCCTACGATACGCTCGTGATCTGTATTGGCAGCTTAAGCAATGACTTCGGCACCCAGGGGGTCAAAGAGCACGCGTTGAAGCTGGAAACGCAGCATGACGCCAAGTCCTTTCATTCCAGGATGGTCAATGCCTGTATCCGCGCGCACAACCAAGCCGGGTTTATCCACAAACGACAGCTGCATGTGGCCATCATCGGCGCGGGCGCAACGGGTGTGGAGTTGGCTGCAGAGTTGCACCGAACCACCCGCGAGGTGGTGGCTTTTGGCCTTGACCGCATTGACGTGGATAAAGATATCAAAGTCAGCTTGATTGAGGCGGCAGACCGCATTTTGCCGGCTTTGGTGCCACGCTTGTCCGAAGCCACTGAGCAACTTCTTTCGCGCCTGGGCGTTCAGGTGCTCACCAGCTCCAAAGTCATGGAGGTCATGCCAACGGGCATCCGCCTGGCCGATGGTCGCGAGATCGAATCTGAGCTGGTGGTGTGGGCCGCAGGCGTGAAAGCGCCAGATTTCCTGAAAGACTTTGGTGGGCTGGAAACCAACCGGATGAATCAGTTGCTTGTCCATGACACGCTTCAAACCACCCGCGACCCCGATATTTTTGCCTTGGGTGATTGTGCAGCTTGCCCCTGCTCGGATGCCGATGGCGGCCGGGCTGGCATTGTGCCGCCGCGTGCACAAGCGGCGCATCAGCAGGCCACCCATATGTGGCAACAAATTCAACGTCGCCTGGCCAGCAAGCCTCTTAAGCCCTACCGCTACCGAGACTTTGGCTCACTGGTATCGCTGGGCAAGTTCAGCACGGTGGGCAACATGATGGGCGGCTTGATCGGCAAGAGTCTGATGATCGAGGGCTATTTTGCCAAGCTCATGTACCTGTCTTTGTACAAACTCCACGAACTCGCCATTCACGGCACCCTCAAAACCACGCTCATCACGCTGTCGCGCATGATCACCAAACAAACCAACCCAACAGTGAAGCTGCATTGAGCTGGAGCACTTGCACAAACCCATTCACCGCCATCGCGTGGGCACATGGATCGGATGCCTGCAGTTGCTAACGTGAAAAGCAACGCTTCACTGCTTTAGGCCCAACACGCATCAAACCCAACCTTGCCGCCAAACGCTGTTGCCTTGCAACTCGCGCCAGTGCTTTCAATCAGTAAAATGATTAGTAAAAGGGGAAATTGCTATGCAAGCTTTGCAAACATTATTCGTCCTTCGCCGCGAGTTCTTAGTCGCTGGACTGATCACTTTAGCCGCACCCAGCTTGCTTGCGCAAAGCGCGCTTGCACTTGATGCCGCAATCCTTCCCTTAGCAACTCAAGAAGCTCCACTTGTTTTAGAAACGCTCAAACAACTCACCAGCTTCGACAGTGGCACAGGTCAAGCAGAGGGCATGAGCGGCGTGGCCAGCACAATCGAAGCCATGGCCAAAGAACTCGGCGGCGCAACCGAACGCATCACACCCGCTAACGGCGTTGTCGGCCCCAATCTCAAAATCAGCTTCAAAGGCACAGGCAAGAAAAAACTCCTGCTGATTGCGCATATGGACACGGTTTACCCGGCAGGCACAGCCGCCGCCCGCCCTTTTCAAATCAAAGGCAATCAAGCCATCGCCCCCGGCATTGCAGACGACAAAGGCGGTATCGCTGTATTCCTGCATGTAATGAAAATCCTCAAAGCACGCGGCTACACCGATTTCGCGCAGATCACCATGCTCTTCAACTCTGACGAAGAGCGTGGCTCGGTCGGCTCGCGCGATCTTATTCGCCGCCTGGCGGGCGAGCATGATGCCGTGCTTTCCGGCGAAGGCACGGGCGATAAGGAACTAATAGTCATGGGCACGTCGGGCGTGGGGCGCACTCAGGTGAAGGTGGCGACCAATCGGCTGAGTCTTGCAGACCGCCCCATTGAAGAAATGGCCGACATCATCTTGCGTACGAAAGACGCGCCTTCCCAAGTGCAAAACATCCGTATGAACTGGACTATTGCGCGCGCCGAAACCCCCGACTTAATGGACAAACTCTCCGCTGCAGATCTGCAATTCGCCAGTTTCGAATTCCAAATTACCGGCAAAGCATCGCATGCCGGCGTAAACCCACATCTAGGCGTGAATGCTGTGGTGGAAATGGAGCATCTAGTGGCGCGAATTTCTTCGCTGCTTGATGCGGAGGTGGGCGTGCAACGCCAATGGCGCAGAGCCGGTGGCGGATTGGTGGGCAACATCATTCCAGACCGTGGCACTGCTGCACTTGAAATCGCCGCGCCCAAATCGCTTGATCTAAAAGCTTTAGAGGCCAAAATTATTGCGCTGGCCACGCAAGTGCAAGTGTCAGGCGCTTCCATTTCAACCAACGCAACAGCAGGCCGAACCATCAAGGTCGACGGCCTGCCCGACGCCACCGCCAGCGCCGACGTGCGCGTACCCGATATGCCCACCTTTGAGCAATTTTCCAGGCACAGCCGCGCCCTCATCGACAAAAAGAAATTCTCCAGCTCCCGCCTCGTCGTGCAAGACGGCGTGGGCTTTCCTCCCTTCAACGCGTCCAGCGCAGGCAAGCAAATGGCTGAACTGGCTAAAAGCATTTACACCCAGCTCGGCGGCCAAATCGATTTCATCCCCCGCACCTTTGGCGGCACAGACGCTGCTTGGGCCGCGCAAAGTGGCAAACCCGTCATCGAAAACATGGGCCTACCCGGCGGCAACGCCCATTCTGATTTAGAGGAATACATCTTGATAGACCGCATTCCACGCAGGCTGGCGATGGTGGCAGAGATGATTCGCTTGGTGGGTAATTGATACTCTGAGTTCAAAGCGCTTTGAGCATTTCGCCGAAAAAAATCATCTCATAAGTCGGTTAGAGCAGTCGAGTCATGATTTATATCTGCGCACTAACAAAGACCGCCACACGCATCAAACCCAACCTTGCCGCCAAACGCTGTCGTCTTGCAACTCGCGCCAGGCGATGACTTGCGTGGCTTCGGAGAAAACAGCTTCAATTTCCACAGACACAATCGGGTCAGTGGGCCAGGTGTCTGGGGCCAGCAGGCTGTCCATGTCGATTTGACTGGGGCTCAGGGTCACGGGGTGATGCGTAGGCAAACCCAATTCACGCTTTGCGCGCAGACAAAGCCCACAGCGCCACGATGCCCGCCAGCAGACCCCAAAAAGCAGCCCCCACCCCTGCAATGCTCAGGCCCGAAAGGGTCACCAAAAAAGTCAGCAAAGCCCCATCACGGTGGCCCTCGTCTTTCATGGCCGTGGACAAACTCGACGCGATGGTGCTGACCAAGGCCAATCCGGCAACGGCCAACACCAGCGCCTTGGGAAAGGCGGCCATCAAACTGACAATGGAAGCGCCGGCCAAACCCAAAAGAATGTAAAAAAGTCCGGCTGCCGCCGAGGCGGTGTAACGCCGTGTGGGATCGACATGGGCTTCACGGCCCATGCAAATGGCCGCTGTGATCGCGGCCAAATTTAGCGCATACCCGCCAAAAGGGGCCAAAAACAAAGTCACGCATCCAGTGGCCCCGATCACAGGCGAGATTGGCGTGTTGTAACCCGCGCTTCGCTGAGCTGCCACACCAGGCAAATTTTGCGATGCCATGGTCACGATGAAAAGCGGCAAGGCCACACTGACCATGGCACCCCAACGCCACTCGGGAGAAACCCACACCGGTGTGGCCCAAGTCCAGGCAATCTGGGCCGCATTCAATTGCCCCTGCAAGGCCGCTACCGCCATGCCGACTGCTAGCACACAAGGCACGGCCCAACGGGAAAAAAACCGGCGACCCAACAGATACGAACCTGCCATGCAGAGAACCAAAACCGGCGCTTGACCGACCGCCCCCACCGCATCCAAAGCAAAACGGGCCAAAACCCCCGCCAGCAGGGCACTGGCCAAAGCCAAGGGAATACGTGCCATCCACCGCTCAAACAGACCGATGTAACCCACCCCCATGATGAGCAAAGCACTCACGATGAAGGCCCCCGTCGCCTCGGGCAGCGTCACACCCTGCGTTACGGCCAACACCGCCGCACCGGGCGTTGACCAGGCCGTCAACACCGGTTGCCGGTACCAAAGGCTCAACACCAAGCTCGTGCCCCCCATGCCCAAACCCAGCGCCCACATCCAGGAAGCCGTTTGTGCTTCGTTGGCACCCAAGGCCTGTGCGGCTGAGAAAACAATGGCCGCAGAGCTGGTAAACCCCACCAGAACAGCCACAAAGCCGGCAACGACCGTGGACAGGGACGCATCACTCAACCATTTTTTCAACATCTGAGTTTTCTATCACAAGCCTTTTTTAGCACGATGGTTTTTTGTCCACGCACGCATCAAACCCAACCTTGCCGCCAAACACTGTCGTCTTGCAGCGCACGCCAAGCGATGACTTGCGTGGCTTTGGAAAACACAGCTTCAATTTCAACCGATTCAATCGGATCGGTCGGCTGTTCAAGTTGAATCACCCGGCTGACCAAAAAGTGCTTTTGTTTGGCGATGGGTGTGACCGCAGTCCACTTGGTCAGCAGTAGTTTTTTGGGGTTGAGGGGGTTCATGCGTGAAAGCTTTCAGGGCTTGTTTGGCATTTCGCGCGCTACAGCCTGCCCAAGCTCAATCACCGCCAGCGCGTAATAGCTGCTCCAGTTGTAGCGGGTGA
>JBIKPY010000059.1:0-18561 GCA_044357185.1 Polaromonas sp. | reverse complement strand
AGCGTTTGGGCACCAGGCGCGCCAGTTGCTGGGCGGCGTCGGCGGCTGCGTCGGTGGCGTTTTTGCTGTCTTTGATCTTGCGCTGGGCGGCGGCAAATTCCACCAAAATGCTGCCGGCCAGGCGCGCCACTTCGCTGGCGATCAGCGTCAGGCGGGCGCGGCCTTCGTCCACGCGTTTTTTGAAGTCGGCTTCGCCCGTGGGCAGCGGCTCGACCAGAAAAGCGCGGTCGAGCGCGACTTCGATGATCTGGGAACGCAGTTCTTCGAGCGTGCCGCCGCCCGAGTTGTCGGCGGCACGGCCGACCAGCATGTAGGCGGTGGCCATTTTTTGCAGCTCGGGCAGATTCTTTTCAAGGTACTTGAGCGCGTCTTTGATTTGCAGCGAGAACAGGCGTCGCAGGCCGGCGCGGTGTTTGGCGGCGGCCACGTCGGGCTCGTCAAACACTTCGATGGTGACCGCGTCGTCCAGGTCGAGCAGCGCCGGAAAGCCGATCAGCGTCTGGCTGCCTTTGCGGATTTCCATCAGCTCGGGCAGCTCGCCGAAGGACCAAGTGGTGTAGCGCTCGCCGGCGGCTTTGGGTTGGGGCGCGGGTGTTGCCCCCTTTGACGTGCGGGTGGGATTGGGGTCAGAGCCCGAGTTTGGCTTCGCCAAATCGGGGTCTGACCCCAATTTCGCCAGTCTGGTCGCGCCCTCGCTGGGGTCTGACCCCAATTTATTTTTCAACCCGGCCAGGGCCTGGAAGGCGCCGCGCGCTTGCGAACCCAGCTCGCCTTTGAGCGCGCCCAGGTTGCGGCCGGTGCCGAGCTGACGGCCGTGTTCGTCGAGCACGCGGAAGTTCATGAACATATGCGGCGGCAACATGTCGAGCTTCATGTCGTTGCGCTTGATGTCCAAGCTGGTAGCGTCGCGCACCCACTTGAGCACTGCGTCGGTGAGCGAGCCTGTGCCCCACTTTTCGGGCTGCAGCAGCTCGGCCGCCATGCGCCCCGCCGTCTCGGGCAGCGGTACCAGGCGCGAGCGCAGACGCTGATGCAAGGTTTTGATGAGCGCCTGGATCTTGTCCTTGAGCATGCCGGGCACCAGCCATTCGCAGCGCTCTTCGTTCACCTGGTTCAGCGCAAACAGCGGCACATCGACGCTGACACCGTCTCTGGCATCGCCGGGTTCGTGAAGGTAGGTGGCCAGGCAATCGACTCCGCCCATGCGCAAGGTCTTGGGGAAAGCCTGCGTGGTGATGCCAGCGGCTTCGTGGCGCATCAGCTCTTCACGCGAGAGCAGCAGCAACTGCGGCTGCTTTTTGACTTCGTCTTTGTACCAATGCTCGCAACCGGCACCCGTGCAGATGTCGGCGGGCAGTTGCTGGTCGTAAAAGGCGTAGATCAGCTCTTCGTCCACCAGCACGTCTTGCCGGCGCGCCTTGTGCTCCAGGTCTTGCACCTGCTCAATCAGCTTGAGGTTGGCCGCCAGAAAGGGCAGCTTGCTGTCCCAGTTGCCGGCCACCAGCGCTTCACGAATGAAAATTTCACGCGCACCGACAGGGTCCACCCGGCCAAAGTTGACGCGCCGGCCGTTGTAAATCACCAGGCCATACAGCGTGGCGCGCTCCAGCGCAGTGACCTGGGCGGCTTTCTTTTCCCAGTGCGGGTCCAGCAGCTGCTTCTTTAAAAGATGGCCGGCCACCTGATCGACCCACTGCGGCTCGATGTTGGCAATGCCACGGCCAAACAGGCGCGTGGTCTCGACCAGTTCAGCCGCCACAATCCAGCGACCGGGTTTTTTGCTCAGCTTGGCGCCGGGATGGCGGTAAAACTTGATGCCGCGTGCGCCCAGGTAGGCCTCGTCATCTTCCGGCTTGAAACCCAGGTTGCCGAGCAGACCGCAGAGCATGGACAAATGCAGTTGCTCGTAGCTGGCCGGCTTGTCGTTCAGCTGCCAGCCCTGCTCGCCAATGACGCTGTGCAGCTGCGAATGGATGTCGCGCCACTCGCGCACGCGGCGGATGTTGACGTAGTTCTCGCGCAGCAGGTTTTCGTACTGTCGATTAGAGAGTTTGTGCGAAGACCCTTCGACAAGCTCAGGGCGAACGGCCCCGACGCCAGAACGAAGAGGTTTTTTTTCCGTTCGCCCTGAGCTTGTCGAAGGGCCTCCCCGCGAGTCCCCCAGCCATTTCCAAAGCTTGAGATACCCGCTGAACTCGCTTTTCTCGTCATCAAACTTGGCATGCGCCTGGTCGGCCTGGGTCTGCTTGTCCATGGGCCGGTCGCGCACGTCTTGCACGCTGAGCGCGCTGGCGATCACCATCACCTCGTCCAGTGCGCCGCGGTCTTTGGCTTCCAGAATCATGCGGCCCACGCGCGGGTCCAGCGGCAGTTTGGCCAGCGTGCGGCCAACCGGTGTGAGTTCGTTGTCGTCGTCCACCGCGCCGAGTTCGGCCAGCAGCTGGTAGCCGTCGGCAATGGCGCGGCGTTGGGGTGGCTCGATGAAGGCGAAGTCCTCCACCGCGCCCAGGTGCAGCGCCTTCATGCGCAAGATGACGGCAGCCAGCGAGCTGCGCAAAATCTCGGGGTCGGTGAAACGCGGCCGGCCCAAAAAATCTTGCTCGTCGTACAGGCGAATACAGATGCCGTCGGCCACGCGGCCACAGCGGCCGGCACGTTGGTTGGCGGCAGCTTGCGAGACCGGCTCGACCATCAGCTGCTCGACCTTGTTGCGAAAGCTGTAGCGCTTGACGCGGGCTGTGCCGGCGTCAATAACATAGCGAATGCCCGGCACGGTGAGCGAGGTTTCGGCCACGTTGGTGGCCAGCACGATGCGCCGGCCGCTGTGGCCTTCAAAGATGCGGTCTTGCTCGACCTGACTCAGGCGCGCAAACAGCGGCAGCACTTCGGCGTTGCGCAGCAAAGGCTGGTGGGCCAGGTGTTTGCGCAGGTGGTCAGCGGCTTCGCGGATCTCGCGCTCGCCGGGCAGAAAAATCAAAATGTCACCCGCGCTGTGCGGGCTGCGCCAGAGCTCGTCCACGCCGTCGGCAATCGCGTCGTTCAGGTCGTAGTCGCGCGATTCTTCGAAGGGCCGGTACCTCTGCTCGACAGGGAACATGCGCCCAGACACCATGATGACGGGCGCCGGAATTTTGTGCCCCCACGCTTCGCGCTGCGCGTCGTCGCTGCCCCCCGAGGGGGCGTCGCCCGGCTTGGGGCGGCCCGGCGCCGGGCTGGCAGACGCAAAGTAATCCGCAAAGCGCTGCGCGTCGATCGTTGCCGATGTGATGATGACCTTGAGGTCGGGCCGGCGCGGCAAGAGCTGGCGCAAGTAGCCGAGCAAAAAGTCGATATTCAGGCTGCGTTCGTGCGCTTCGTCAATGATGATGGTGTCATAGGCGCGCAGCAGCGGGTCGGTTTGCGTCTCGGCCAGCAAGATGCCGTCGGTCATCAGCTTGACCGAGGCGTCGCGGCTCAGGCGGTCCTGAAAGCGCACCTTGAAGCCGACCACCTCGCCCAGCGGGGTCTTGAGTTCTTCGGCAATGCGCTTGGCCACGCTCGAGGCGGCGATGCGCCGGGGCTGCGTGTGGCCGATCAGCGGGCCGCGACCGCCAGGGTAATTGAGCTTGCCGCGGCCAATGGCCAGGGCGATCTTGGGCAGCTGGGTGGTCTTGCCCGAGCCTGTTTCACCACAGACGATGACCACCTGGTGCGCGGCAATGGCGGCCGTGATTTCGTCGCGCTTGCCCGACACCGGAAGCGATTCGGGGAACTCAATGACCAGGGAGGGGGGTGAAATAGCAGACAAGCAGGCAACTTAGGTGAAAATCGGCACAAAGGTTTTGATAGCAAAGCCTCTTCATACAAAGAAACCATGTCCGCCGTTTTCAATTTTACCTTTGTGCCCTGGTTCCGCTCGGTGGCTCCGTACATCCACCTGCACCGGGGCAAGACCTTTGTGGTCGGCATGGCCGGCGAAGCCATCGCGGCCGGCAAGCTGGCGCACATTGCCCAAGACCTGGCGCTGATCCAGAGCATGGGCGTGAAGATCGTTCTGGTGCACGGCTTTCGCCCGCAGGTCAATGAACAACTCGCCGCCAAGGGCCATGAGGCTCAGTATTCACACGGCATGCGCATCACTGATTCTGTGGCGCTGGACTGCGCGCAAGAAGCCGCCGGGCAGTTGCGCTACGAGATTGAAGCCGCCTTCAGCCAGGGTCTGCCCAACACGCCCATGGCCGGCTCGACGGTGCGCGTGATCTCGGGCAACTTCATCACCGCAAGGCCGGTCGGCATAGTCGATGGGGTTGATTTCAAACACTCGGGCCTGGTGCGCAAGGTGGACACGGTCGGCATTCGGCGTACGCTGGAGTTCGGCTCGATGGTGCTGCTGTCGCCCTTCGGCTTTTCTCCCACCGGCGAAGCCTTCAACCTGACCATGGAAGAAGTCGCCACCAGCGTGGCCATTGAGTTGCAGGCCGACAAACTGATTTTTCTGACCGAAATACCCGGTATCCGGCTGCAGCCCGGTGAACCCCTCAGTGAAGACAACCCCATAGACACCGAACTGCCTCTGGCTGCCGCAAAAAAACTGTTGGCCGACCTTCCCGACGCCCAACAACCCAGCGACACGGCCTTTTATTTGCAGCACTGCGTCAAAGCTTGCCAGCACGGTGTAGAACGCAGTCACATCCTTCCCTTTGCCACTGACGGCGCTCTGCTGCTGGAAATCTATGTGCACGACGGCATAGGCACCATGGTGATTGATGAAAAGCTCGAAAGCCTGCGCGAAGCCACCATCGACGACGTAGGCGGCATCTTGCAACTGATAGCGCCTTATGAAAAAGACGGCACACTGGTCAAGCGTGACCGCACAGAGATCGAACGCGACGCCGGCCTGTACACCGTGATAGAGCACGACGGCGTGATCTTCGGCTGTGCGGCGCTTTATCCCTACCCGGAGGCCAAAACCGGAGAGATGGCCGCGCTGACGGTTTCGCCGCACACACAAAGTCAAGGTGACGGCGAACGCATTCTCAAGCGCATTGAGCAGCGCGCCCGCGCTGCCGGTCTGCAAAGTATCTTTGTGCTGACCACCCAAACCATGCACTGGTTTTTAAAGCGCGGTTTCAAACCGGCTGAGATCGATTGGCTGCCCGAAGCGCGCATGCGCAAGTACAACTTGAACCGCAAGAGCCAGGTGATGGTCAAACAACTGGGCCCTTGACCCTGCTCCGACTGCAGAGGTGGCCGGGCGGTTGGCCTAGTTACGACGGCGCCACAAACCGCGCAGAAGAACCAGCGCCACCAATGAAATGGCCGTGAAGGCCAAAAACGACCAGTTGGCAATCGACAGGCTCAAAAATGTCCAGTCCACCTTGCTGCAGTCGCCGCTGCCTTTGAAAATCATCGGGATGACACGCTGCAGGGGAAAGGTCTCAATCATGCCGTAGAAGTCCCGGCCGCAAGAGGCGATCTGGGGCGGGTACAACTGCAGCCAGCTTTGGCGGGCGGCAACAAAAGCCCCGAAAAGCGTGGCCAGTGCGAGCAGTGACAAGCCCGTCAAAAGCGAAGCAGGCTTACGACCGAGTGCAGAAAAACCGGCGATCATCATCGCCAGCAACAAGGCGTAACGTTGAACAATGCACATCGGGCAGGGCTCGAGCCCCACCACATGCTGCAAATACAGACCAAAAGCCAGCATCAACAAACTGACCAGCGCAATCAAGCCCAAGGCACGTCGCGGCAACTGGGTTCTGCGGTCAGAAAACATGGGGGAATGAGGGCCGGTTAAGCTGCGCGCCGCCTGAAAGAAAACTTGGCGCGCAACCCGCAACGCGGGAGTTTGAAAAATTACTGTTTGCCGGCGGCAGCGTTGCTGATCGCCTCATCCAGCGCCTTGCAAGATGGCGCGCAAACGGCCTGGGCTTTACCCAGAACTTTGCGGGTACCCATCATCGAGCGCGGGCGATGTTTTCCGCACATGAAACAGGACATGGTCGCGCTGCCAAAAGAGGTCGTTGCCACAAAGGGCGAGCCGGAAACTTTGGACTTGTAGCGCAGGCCGTCAGGTAGAACAGCGGTTTTGGTTTCAGATCTTGCCACGGGCGGTGCCTACTTTCGGTTAACGCTCAAAGCGTTGTGGGGCTTGCATAGCTTGACTTGGAGAAGCGAGACAAAAAATTGGCGGTGAGCTAACCGCGGTTTTTGGGGGCTTTTTCAAGTCTTGAGTCCCATTTTAACGCTGAACGCTCAAGTTCGACCGGAGAAGGCTGTAACTTTGGTCAGTGGCATCGCAAAACGGCATGGCAAGGGGCAAAACCTTGCAAAGGCTGGCGCGTTTACAAAGGTCCATAAAATAGCGTTCTCGTTCAGGCGCCTATCCACTTTGGGCCTTTTGCTTTTAAGAAAGAATTTCATGGCACGCTTTGTCAACTGCATCAAACTCGGCGCGCAAGCCGAAGGGCTTGATTTACCCCCTTACCCCGGCCCTTTGGGCAAGCGCATCTGGGAAGAAGTCAGCAAGGCAGCCTGGGCCGAGTGGATGAAGCAGCAAACCATGCTGGTGAACGAAAATCGACTGAACCTGGCCGATGCGCGTGCCCGCCAATACCTGGCACGCCAAATGGAAAAGCACTTTTTTGGCGATGGCGCAGACGCCGTGGCCGGCTACGTTCCGCCATCGACTTAAACCCCTGGCACCTGCTGATACGGCGGCAGCGTGCAGATACAACCCTCTTTTCTGAACGGCTGCGGTTTACCCCAGGCTTGGGCCGGGCTGCCTCAATGGTGCGTTTTAGAAACCAGCTTTGGCGAGGGTTTGAACTTTCTAAAGACTTGGCAAGCCTGGAAAGCCGACCCCGCCCGACCCCGTATCCTGCACTTTGCTGCATGCGAGCCTTTTCCGGTCAGCCGCATTGATCTACTCAAAGCCGCGTCTTCTCTGCCAGAGCTTTTGCCACTGGCGCAGGAACTGGTAGCACAGTGGCAAGGTTTGCTCCAAGGCCTGCACCGGCTGAGTTTTGAAGACGGCCACGTGCTGCTGAGCTTGGGTATCGGAGATGCCCACGACATGCTCAAGCTGCAAACCTTGAGTGCGGACAGTATTTTCCTCAATGGCGTGACTCCGCAGCATCCAGCGCCCGGATGGGAGCTGAACACGCTCAAAGCTGTAGCCCGTTGTTGCCGACGCGGCAGCAGGCTGGCCTTCCGTGAGCTGGCACCCGGCATGCTGGAAGGTCTCAAACACTGCGGCTTTGAGCTCATCAAGTCCCCCGGCCTGCCGGCTGATGCGCACATGCTGCAAGCACTTTTCAACCCCGGCTGGGAGCCTAAAACTCCTCAAAAAGTCGCCAAGACTTGGTCCGGCAAGGCCAAGCGTTGCGTGGTGATTGGTGCCGGTCTGGCCGGTGCAGCATGTGCCGCCAGCCTGGCCAGGCGCGGCTGGCAGGTGACGGTGATTGACGCCCATCAAGCTGTCGCCAGCGGTGCATCCGGCTTGCCGGCGGGCATGCTGGCGCCGCATGTTTCGCCGGATGACAGCACCTTGTCACGCCTGTCCCGCCAGGGCTTGCGCGCCACCTGGCAAACAGCCCGCAGCAGGTTGCATGAGGGCTTGGACTGGCAGGCCTGCGGCGTGTTGCAGCGCCGTTTTGACAGCAGCGGCGCCCTGCCCGCCAACTGGCCTGAAGCGGGCAAGAGCTGGAGCCGGATGGCCACCGAGGCAGACGGCTCAATACCCGCGCCAGACAGCGCTTTATGGCATGACGCGGGGGGCTGGATCAAACCGCAAAAGCTGGTTCATGCGCTGCTTGCCGGCGCCGGCATACGCACTTGTCTGGGGGTAGACGTAGACCGCTTGCAACGCATGCCGGGGCTTGAGCCGCGCTGGCAGGTTCAAACGGCTTCGGGCGAATGCATTGCCGAAGCCAGCCTGGTGGTGCTGGCGGCCGGCTTTGACAGCGCAGCCTTGCTCAAAAGCAGCCAGATGGAAGGCAGTTTGACAACCGCCATCCCCTTACAAGCCCTACGCGGCCAGCTGGCCTGGGGCTTGGTGCCCAGTAACGCCATCCTGCCAGCCAGCCCAGTCAATGGCGATGGCAGCTTTATTCCATCTTTTCCGGCCCCTCAAAACCCGGGCGGCGAGCCTGAGCAAGGCATGGCGTCCCATTGGTTGATGGGTGCCACTTTTGAGCGTGACGCTGCCAATGGCGACATAAAGAACGCAGATCTCATGGCGCTGTTGGGCCGCCTCAGGCATTTACTGCCCGCCACAGCAGCGTCCCTGGCACCAGAGTTTGAGCTCGGACAGGCTAGGGCCTGGGTCGGAGTGAGATGCGCGTCACCCGATCATTTGCCACTGGTCGGTGCACTGGACGAGACCGCTCTGCCAGGCGTTCATGTTTGCACCGCCTTGGGCTCTCGCGGCCTGACGTTTGCCGTGCTGTGCGCTGAGCTGCTGGCAGCCTGGCTGCATGATGAGCCGCTACCGGTCGAAAAGCGGCTGGCAGATTCATTGCGCGCCAGTCGATTTCAAAAAATCTGAGCCCTGTCTTTTGCCTGAATAAGCTAATTCGCATAAGCGTAGAAGAAAACTGTCGTTTGAATTGAGGCAGGCTTCTTCTAAAGTTGCCGCTTATGCATGAGTTCGCTTTTATTTTGTCCGGCTTTGCCGTGGGCCTGATTGTCGGTTTGACCGGGGTGGGTGGCGGCTCTTTGATGACGCCTTTGTTGATTTTCGGCTTTGGCATCAAGCCGCACATGGCCATCGGAACTGATTTGCTGTTTGCGGCCCTCACCAAAATGGGCGGCACCGTCAGCCTGGCGCGCCGCCGTCTGGTACCTTGGGGGCTTGTGGCCACGCTCAGTATGGGGAGCATTCCGGCAGCCTTGGCCACGCTCTACGTCTTGCACAGTTTGGGCCCGGCCAGCCCCTTGGTGCAAAAAACCATGACATTGACGCTGGGCGTCGCTTTGCTTCTGACCGCGCTGGCCACAATGTACAAAGCCATACAGGGCAAGCAGGTGCCGCGCCAGATAGCGCAGCATCAATTGGCCTCAGCAAGCCGGTCCCGCCACTGGAGCTTGCCCCTATTTTTTGGCGCCTTGATTGGCACGATGGTCACACTCACCTCGGTGGGCGCCGGTGCGATTGGCGTGACTGCGCTGATGCTGCTTTACCCTTTGCTGCCGCTGCCACGCATTGTGGCGGCGGACATTGCTTACGCCGTACCACTGACTTTGGTGGCTGGATTGGGCCATGCATCTTTGGGTTCTGTGGACTGGCCGCTGCTGGGCTTGCTGCTGACCGGCTCTTTGCCCGGCATCTGGCTGGGATCTCAACTGGTGCACAAAACACCTGACCGCGTCATTCGCTCACTCCTGTCCCTCTTGCTGGCTTATGCCGGCGTCAAGCTCATTGATATCTGACTTTTTACTTCTGCGACATGTACCAATACACCGAATTTGACCGTGCCTTCGTGCAGGCCCGCGCCAACCAGTACCGCGACCAGCTCACGCGCTGGCAGGCCGGGCAACTGCCTGAAGACGAGTTTCGCCCGCTGCGCCTGCAAAACGGCTGGTATGTGCAGCGCTACGCGCCCATGCTGCGGGTGGCCGTGCCTTACGGCGAGTTGTCCAGCGCCCAGCTGCGCGTGCTGGCCCAGATTGCCCGCGACTACGACCAACCGCAGCCCGAGTTGCTGCGCGCCGCCCAGGCCAAGCAGGATGTGCTGGGGCCGGTGCAAAGCGGCGGCTTGTCGATCAGCTCCAAACTGACCACCGGCTACGCGCACTTCACGACACGCCAGAACGTGCAGTACAACTGGATTCCACTTGACAAATCAGCCGACGTGATGGACCTGCTGGCCAGCGTCAACATGCACGGCATCCAGACCAGCGGCAATTGCATCCGCAACATCACCAGCGACGAGCTGGCCGGCATTGCGGTGGACGAGATTGCCGACCCGCGCCCCTTCGGCGAGATCCTGCGCCAGTGGAGCACGCTGCACCCCGAGTTCGCTTTTTTGCCGCGTAAATTCAAAATCGCCATCAGCGGTGCTCTGGAAGACCGCGCCGCCACCGCCTGGCATGACGTCGGCCTGTACCTGCTTCGCAACGCCGATGGCGAACGCGGCTTCAAAGTGCAGGTGGGCGGCGGCATGGGCCGCACGCCGGTCATCGGCAGCGTGATCCGCGAGTTCCTGCCCTGGCACCAGGTGATGAACTACATCGAAGCCATCGTGCGCGTGTACAACCGCTATGGCCGGCGCGACAACATCTACAAGGCGCGCATCAAGATTCTGGTCAAGGCCGAAGGCCAACGTTACTTTGACGACGTGGAAGCCGAGTACCGCCAGATCATGGACCACGACGGCGGCCCGCACACCATCACGCAGGCCGAGTTGGACCGCGTCACCGCCTGCTTTGTGCCGCCTGCGCTGAACTGCGACCGCAAAAGCGCAGACGCCAAAATCGCCAATATTCTCCGTGCCGCTGCCGAGGACGACATCGAGTTCGGGCGCTGGCTCAAGCAAAACGTACGCGCACACAAAAATCCGAACTTGCGCGCTGTCACCCTGTCGTTCAAACGCCTGGGTCAGGCCCCTGGCGACGCCACGGCCGACCAACTCGCGGTGGCCGCTGAGCTGGCTGAACAGTTCAGCGCCGGCGAGGTGCGCGTGACGCACGACCAAAACCTGCTGCTCCCCTGGGTCGCCTGTGACCAGCTGCCCGAGCTCTGGCGCGCAGCGCGCAAAGCCGGTTTTGCCAAGCCCAACATCCGTTTGCTAACCGACATGATTGCCTGCCCGGGCGGCGACTTCTGCTCGCTGGCCAATGCGCGCTCGATCCCGATTGCCGAGGCCATCACCGAGCGCTACCAGGACATGGACGAGCTGCACGACCTGGGCGAGATCGACCTGCACATCAGCGGCTGTATCAACTCCTGCGGTCACCACCACAGCGGCCACATCGGCATTCTGGGCGTGGACAAAGACGGCCTCGAGTGGTACCAGGTGTCGCTGGGCGGCGCGGACGGCTCAACCCTGAGCGGCGCGGCCGTGCCCGGCAAGGTGGTCGGCCCGTCGTTCTCTGCCTCTGAAGTGCCTGAAGTCATCGAAGCCGTGCTCGAAACTTATCGCCAGCAGCGGCAAGCCGGCGAGACCTTCATCGCCACGCTGCGCCGCGTGGGCATGGAGCCCTACAAGGACGCAGCCAAAGCCGCCCGTCTGCCGGCCGCAGCCTGATCCGCTTGAAAGAATAAATGAAATTACTCACCCCCAACGAGCACCAGGACGCCGGCACACAGCCCGCGGCCGTGCAACTGTCCAACGACGCCGACCCGATGGCGCTGGCGCTGGACGGCGTGGCGCGCATTGACCTGCATTTCCCCAAGTTCACCGACGGCCGCGCCTACAGCCAGGCTTTTTTGCTGCGCCGCCGCCGCGAGTTCAAGGGCGAGATTCGCGCCACCGGTGACGTGCTGGTAGACCAGCTGGCCCAGATGCAACGCAGCGGCTTCGACGTGGCCGTGCTGCGCGCCGACCAGCCGCTGGCCGTGGCCCTGCGCGTGCTGTCCAGCAACCCCGGCTTTGGCGTGGGTAGCTACCAGGGCGATGCGGTTCACCTCGCGCCGCACTTTGCGCTGGTCGAAGAGCACACCCCCCGCTGACATGAGCGCCCTGACCCTTTACGCCAAGGCATCGGTCGACTTTGAGGCCAAGCTGGCTGAAACCAAAGCCGTTTTGCTCAGCGCCGCGAAAACGTTTTCGCCGCTCACGCAAGCCTCCAGCCTGGGCGCTGAAGACATGGTCATCACCCACCTGCTGGGTGAGGTCGGCATCGACTGCAGCGTGTTTGTGCTGGACACCGGCCTGCTGCATGCACAAACCTTGGCTCTGATCGGCCGCATCGAAGCGCGCTACGCCCGCCCTGTGCTGGTGTTTCGCCCGCAGGCTGAAGCCGCCAGCGCCTTTGTCAGCACCCACGGTGACAAGGCCATGTACCAGAGCGTGGCCCTGCGCAAGCAATGCTGCGGCATCCGCAAGATGGAGCCGCTGGGCCGGGCGCTGGCGGGCCACAAAGGCTGGCTCACCGGTTTGCGGCGTGAGCAGTCGAACGCGCGCGCCGAAGTGGATTTCGTCGAGCACGAGCTGGTCGGCCAGGCCGGCGAGCGCGCCAAGATCAACCCGCTGGCACGCTGGACTGCCGGCGATGTCTGGCACTTCATTGGACTGCACAGCATTCCCTACAACACGCTGCATGACGAGTTCTTCCCGAGCATCGGCTGCGCACCCTGCACCCGCGCCGTCACCCTGGGCGAAGACATCCGCTCCGGCCGCTGGTGGTGGGAGCAGGAAAGCGCCAAAGAGTGCGGCCTGCACGTGGCTAGCGAAGCCGCCGCCATTTCATCCACCATTCCCATCCAAGAGATCGCCCCTTGAACGCCCGAACCGAACCCCAACTGCTGGCCCAGCTCAGCAACGCCCACCTGGACGCCCTGGAAGAAGAAGCTATCTTCATCCTGCGCGAAGTCGCTGCCGCCTTCGAGCGGCCGACGCTGCTGTTTTCGGGTGGCAAAGACTCTTTGGTGTTGCTCAAGTGCGCTGAAAAAGCCTTCATGGACAGCAGCCGCGGCGGCAAGATTCCCTACCCGCTGCTGATGATCGATACCGGCCACAACTTTCATGAAGTGACCGACTTTCGCGACTACCGCGCCCAGCAGCTAGGCGCGGACTTGGTGGTGCGCAGCGTGGAAGACTCCATGGCACGCGGCACCGTGCGGCTGGCGCATCCGGGCGAGTCGCGCAATGTGCACCAGTCGGTGACGCTGCTTGAAGCCATTGAAGAGTTCCGCTTTGACGCCCTGATAGGCGGGGCACGCCGCGACGAAGAAAAAGCCCGCGCTAAGGAGCGCATTTTTTCGCACCGCGACGCTTTTGGCCAATGGCAACCCAAGGACCAGCGGCCCGAGCTGTGGACGCTGTTCAACACGCGCCTGCAACCGGGCGAGCACTTTCGCGTCTTTCCCATCTCCAACTGGACCGAGTTAGATGTGTGGCAGTACATAGCGCGCGAAAACATCGAGCTGCCTTCGCTGTACTACGCACACCAGCGCCAGGTGGTCGAGCGCAAGGGCCTGTTGGTGCCGGTGACCGAGATCACGCCACTCAAGGCTGGTGAAACCGCCGTCGAGAAAACCGTGCGTTTTCGCACTGTCGGCGACATCACCTGCACCTGCCCGGTGGACAGCACGGCGGCCACGGCCGGCGAGATTGTGCTGGAAACACTCAGCGCCGACGTCAGCGAGCGCGGCGCCACACGCATGGACGACAAGACATCTGACGCTTCCATGGAAAAGCGCAAAAAAGAAGGTTATTTCTGATGAATACGACGCTACTAACGCCAGCGCCTGCAGCGCCGGCCAACGCCGCCCAGGACACCCGCGCAGCCCTGCGCTTTGTCACCTGCGGCAGCGTGGACGACGGCAAAAGCACGCTGATCGGGCGGCTGCTGGTAGACAGCAAAACCGTGCTGCAAGACCAGCTGGCCGGCGTGCAGCGGGGCGGCCAGACCGACCTGGCCTTGCTGACCGACGGTCTGCAAGCCGAGCGCGAGCAAGGCATCACCATTGACGTGGCTTACCGCTACTTCAACACCGCCGCGCGCAAATTCATCATTGCCGACGCGCCCGGCCACGAGCAGTACACGCGCAACATGGTCACCGCCGCCTCCAGCGCCGACGCCGCCGTGGTGCTGGTCGATGCCACCAAGCTTGACTGGCAATCTCCCTTGCCTGAGCTGCTGCCGCAAACGCGCCGTCATTCATTGCTCGTGCAACTGCTGCGCGTGCCGGCCATCGTGTTCGCCGTCAACAAGCTGGATGCTGTAGAAGATCCGGCGCTGGCTTTTGCACACATCAGCACGGCATTGCAGGCCTTCTCGCAAGACGCCGGCATCCAGGCGCAGGCTATCGTGCCGGTGTCGGCATTGGTTGGCTACAACGTGGTGGACGCCAACCCGGGCTGGTGCGGCTACCGTGGCCCGACCTTGCTGGCCTTGCTCGAAAAGCTGTCTGCCACGCCGGCCGACATCAGCCAACCTTTCAGTTTTCCGGTGCAGTGGGTCGAAAAATTCTCATCGAGTGCCGACACCTCGCAGGGTCGCCGCATTTTCTGGGGCCGCATTGCCAGCGGAGCGGTGCAGGTCGGCCAGATCGTGAGCGTGCTGCCCGGCGGCAAAAGCGCGGTGGTGGCCGAGGTTTTGGACCATGCCCGCAGCCCCAAGGCCGTGCGCGCCGGCCACAGCGCCGGCATCATTTTGGACCGCGAACTGGATGTGTCGCGCGGCGATGTGCTGCTGGCCAGCGAAGGCTTTGGCGACTCGCCGGGTAAACGCACCCTGATGGCCACCGTGGCCTGGATGGACGACGAGCCCTTGCTGCCCGGCCGCCTTTACTGGGCCTTGCAAGGACACCGCTGGGTCAAGGCCAAGGTGCAACGCATTGTGCACCACGTCCATATCCAGACCCTGGCGCAGCAGTCGGCCACTCAGCTGGACGCCAACGCCATTGGCGTGGTGGAACTGGTTCTACAAGCGCCCATCGCCGCCCTGCCCTTTGCTCAATCGCGCATTCTGGGCTCACTCGTGCTGGTGGACTCGGCCTCGCACAAGACCTCGGGTGCCGCTTTGATACTGTCGGCCCACGAGGGATGATTTTGGGCTGGCCCTCATTGAGCCCGGGAAAACTCTTAAAATAAGGGGTTTTCACCGCCCTGCACCTACAACATGACCCACGTCGTTTCCGAATCCTGTATCCGTTGCAAGTACACCGACTGCGTGGATGTTTGTCCTGTGGACTGCTTCCGCGAAGGCCCGAATATGCTGGTCATTGACCCGGACGAGTGCATTGACTGCGCCGTCTGCATCCCCGAATGCCCGGTCAACGCCATTTATGCCGAAGAAGACCTGCCGGCAGACCAGATGGCTTTCATCAAGCTCAACATCGAACTGTCTCACCAGCCAGGCTGGAAAAGCATCACCAAGCGCAAAGCGCCCCTGGCCGATGCAGAGGACTGGAAAGACAAGACCGGCAAACTCGGCGAACTGGTTCGCTGAGCGATGGCGGCCCTGGCCCCAGGCGGTCAGCAGGTCGCCCCCATCGAAACCGACGCGCTGATCATCGGTGCCGGCCCGGTCGGTCTGTTTCAGGTTTTTCAGCTCGGTCTGCTGAACATCAAAGCGCATGTGGTCGACGCACTGCCCCAACCGGGCGGCCAGTGCATGGCGCTGTATCCGGACAAACCTATTTATGACATTCCCGGCTTGCTGGCGACCACAGGCCAAGACCTGACAGCAACCCTGCTCAAACAGTCCGCCCCCATGGGTGCGGTATTTCACCTGGGCCAGGAGGTCAGCGCCATTGAGCAACGCAGCGACAAACGCTTTGACGTGCAAACCTCCAAAGGCACTCTTTTTGTCAGCAAAACTATTTTCATTGCGGCGGGTGCAGGCGCATTCCAGCCGCGACGCCTGCATCTAGAAGGTCTGGCCAAGTTTGAAGGCACGCAAGTGTTCTACAGCGCAGGCGAGTCCTCTGACTTTGCCGGAAAGAATCTGGTGATCTTTGGCGGGGACGAAACCGCTATTGAGTGGGCCGTCAATTTGGCTCAAGATGGTGCTGTGCGAGCCGCTAGCGTGACCCTGGTTCACCGTCGCGATAACTTTCAAGCCCCGCAAGCGACAGTGGCCCGCATGCGCGCTCTGCATGCAAGCGGGGCCATCAAGTTATTGATTGGGCAGCCCACCGCCTGGCATTCACAAAACGGTCAATTGACGCAGATCGACGTGATAAACACCGACGGGGTTTCGCTCCAACTTCCCTTGGATGCCATGCTGGTCAGCTTGGGCCTGTCTCCTAAACTCGGGCCGGTAGCCAATTGGGGGCTGGACATGGAGCGCAAACAGCTCCGGGTAGACACCGAAAAATTCTCTACCAGTGTCCCTGGCATTTTTGCCGTCGGTGACATCAACACGTACCCGGGAAAGAAAAAACTGATTTTGTGTGGCTTTCACGAATGCGCTCTAGCCGCTTTCGGTGCTGCAGCACTCATTTTTCCGGACCAAAGCATTCAGCTTCAATACACAACCACCAGCACGAAACTGCACAAGTTGCTGGGGGTATCAGCACAACCCGATGAGGGTTTGCAATAGAATCAGTCCCGGTTCGCAAGAACCATTCGCTAGGGGTGTTGGGGTTCACATGAAGTTGTGGCTCCGACTGAGAAAGTCCCTTTGAACCTGATTGAGGTAATCCTCGCGCAGGGAAGCCGTTAGCAATTGCTGCACCTGTGAGAAACGGGTCGCATGCCCTTTTGCTCGCAAGCCCCCTGCGCCAATTTGCAAATTTTTGCTTGGAGCAGACATTGACAAAACTTACAAATCACCCGGCCGCGCCCCTTGACGCAGGCAATACGGCGCTCCGTCCGGTGACGGCCGGCGAGCGCGTTTTTGCTTTGGGCGATCATGCTTCGCTGTGGTTCAGTCTTGGCGTTGGCCTCTTGGTCATGCAGATCGGCGCTTACCTGATGCCGGCCATGGGTACCCAGGATGCCTTGCTGGCGATTGTGGCCGGCTCCATCCTTGGCGCCGGTATTTTGGGCTGGGTCGCCAAGATAGGCTGCGACAGCGGACTGGCCAGCGCCGGCTTGATGCATGCTGTTTATGGCCGTTCTTTTGCGCGATTGCCCATCGCATTGAATATCGTGCAATTGCTTGGCTGGGGCGCTTTTGAGTTGGTTGTGATGCGCGACGCAACAGTGGCCATCGGTCGGCAGTCCGGCAGCATGGCGGACAGCTACTGGCCGTATGTGGTCACCGTGCTATGGGGCGCTACTGTGATGGTCTTGATGAGCGTGTCGATGGTGCAACTGGTACGCAAACTGATCGCCCGGGTTGCTTTGCCGCTGGTGGTGCTTTCTCTGATCTGGCTGAGCTGGCAATTTTTGTCGATGGCGCAGCTCAAAGGCTTTGAAGTCCTGTGGAACCGTGCTGGCGCTGGTGGCATGGGCGTCATGTCGGCCTTGGACCTGGTGATTGCCATGCCGATTTCATGGCTGCCGCTGGTGGCCGACTATGCGCGCCACGGCCGCAGCAGCGGCGCTGCACTGCGCGGCACCTGGCTGGGTTACGCGCTGGCCAATATCTGGTGTTATTCGCTGGGGGTGCTGGTGGTGCTGACGCTGCCCAGCACCAACCTGGTCACTGCGCTGCTGCTGGCCCAGGGCGGTTTGATTGCGCTGTCTTTGATCTTGATCGACGAAGTCGATAACGCCTACGGCGATGCTTACTCGGGCGCCGTGTCTGCACACAGTCTGTTGCCTGGCTGGAGCATTCGCCAATTCGGCGTGTTGATGGTGCTGGCCTGCACCCTGCTGGCCATGCTGCTGCCGATGCACAGCCTTGAACCTTTTTTACTGATGCTGAGTTCGGTGTTTGTGCCGCTCTTTGGTGTCATTTTGGGGCGCTTGGCATTCGGTGTCCCGGCGGCCACCCTCTTGGATAAAGCGCCTGCTGTGAACGTGCTGCCCGTGCTGATTTGGCTGGCCGGTATTGCCATGTACCACCTGTCGAGCCGCTACACCCCTGCCTTGGGCGCGGCTTTGCCAACCTTGGTGGCGACATTTGCCGTGGCCTGGCTGACCAGGCCTCAACCGTCGGCCTGATCGGCAGCTGCCGTGGTATCAGGACAGCGGAACCACTGCCGTCGCCAGCGGGGCATGACCATGGTTAAGCGGACCATGGCCCTGGCCGGTTTGTACCCCGGCACCGGCAGTGATCGCAGCCAAAATGTAATTACGGGCTTGCTGAACCGCCTCGCGCAGTGGCAAACCCAGGGCCAGGTGGGCGGCAATGGCCGAAGACAAGGTGCAACCGGTTCCGTGAACATTGCGACTGGCGATGCGTTCAGAGCGCAAGTGCAAATGACGCTGTCCGGCTTGAGCAAACACGTCGACCACCGCCGCACCGCGCAGGTGACCCCCTTTGAGCAAAACCGTGCGTGCGCCCAATGCCAGCAAATCATCAGCCGCCTGCTCAAGCGATTCGGCGCTGTCAATGCTGCGGCCTAACAGCAGGGCCGCTTCGTCCAGATTGGGCGTGATCACCGACACCAGAGGGAAAAGCTCCTGCTGCAGCACCTGCACTGTCGCTGATTCGATCAGCCGGTCGCCGCTGGTGGCCACCATCACCGGGTCCAGGACCACTTGTTCGAGCTTGTAGTGCGAAATAGCCCAGGCCACCACGCGGACGATCTCTGGCGAATGCAGCATACCTATCTTGACCGCGTCTACCCCGATGTCTTCAATGACAGCCTGGAGCTGCGCTTTGAGGAACTCGGGCGGTACCGGGTGAATACTGCTCACGCCGAGTGTGTTTTGCGCCGTCAATGCCGTGATGGCCGTCATGCCGTAGCAGCCCAGGGCGCTGAAAGTTTTGAGGTCGGCCTGGATGCCGGCACCGCCACCGCTGTCAGAGCCGGCGATCGACAAGACACGGGCGTAACGATGGTGTGGAACAGGAAAT
>JBIKPY010000058.1:0-18695 GCA_044357185.1 Polaromonas sp. | reverse complement strand
AAGGCACCCGGCGCAGCTGCTCGATGGTCTCGGCCACCGTCAGCACATCGGCGTACTTCAGGCCCATGTCATACAGGTTGGCGAAATGCGGTGACTCGTGCTTGTCGGCCACGCACTCTTCGGGAACGATGGTGCGAAAGCTGCGGGACATACTGTCCACGACGGTGGCGCGCACGCAACCCGAGGTAGAGCCGCCGGTCACCACGATGGTGTCCACGCCATGAAAGTTGAAGACCGAGCCGAGGTTGGTTTCAAAAAAGGCCGACGCCATGCGCTTGTTGATGACGATGTCACGCTTGTGATCGATCACCAGCCGGTCGTCAAACTCGGAGCGACGGCTGCCGACCTTGATGTTTTGCAGCGAATCCGGCGTGTCGGTGCGCGTGCCCCAGACGCCGCAGTCTTCGCCCGAGTCCATGTAGGCCACGTAAGTCCAGACCACCGGAAAGCCCTTGGCGCGAAATTCAGCGGCCAGGGTGTTGACGTACTCCAGCTGACGCGGATCGGTTTCGTAGGCCGTGGCGAATTCGCCAACGTTGGTATAGGCTTTTTGCAGGTCGATGTTGATCAGCGCAGGCATTTTGCCGAATCCAAAACGCTTGCGGGTGGGGTTGGCCTTGATGTCGCTGAAAAGCTGGCGGGCCGTCTTGCTGGAGGCTTCCATTCGGGCTGTCTTTCAATGAGGGAGGGCGCAGGCTGAAGGCCCGCTGAACCCTGCCGCCATGGTGCCCCCGCTGGTTTGTTCTGTCAATAGAACAAATACAGGCCGGCCCGCGGCCGCTTAGCCGCCACGCTCAGTTTCCAGCAGCGCCAACAAGCGCTGGTTGAAGGCGTCAGCTTGCTCAAACTGCGCCCAGTGGCCGGCTGCCGCAATCGCGTGCATGCCCCGGTAAGCAGGCGCCTGTTGCATGGCATTTTCAAACGCCTGGGTCTGCCCTTGGTAAAAAGGGTCGTGCTCACCGTACACAGCATGAACCGGACAGCGCAGCCCGGGCAGGGTGCGCGCCAGAATGTCAGTTCGCGAAAGGCGGCGCTTGGGCAATCTGTCACGGAGCGCATTGGCCGATTGCAGCTCACACGCTAGGGGCGAGATGGCCTCAGGCGCATGCAGCATCAGCAGCTGCAGGTTGTCCCGGTGCACGGCCAGGCGTTGCGCCGCGTCGGGCAAGTGGCGCCAGCCCTTGAGCTTAAAGGGCACCAGCGCCTGCAAGCCCATGCCGGGTGTGCCGATCAGCACCAAAGTAGCCACCCGTACGGGAAACTGGCTGGCCAGCAAGCCGGCCGTCAAACCGCCAAATGAGAAACCCGCCACATCGCAAGCCGCCTCGCCCAACAGTTCGGTCAGACCTTGCTCGAGTGGGTCAGGCATGGCATCGGCGTCAGCACCTGAGGGCGGCAAAGCAGAGTCGCCAAAGCCCGGCAGATCAGGCACCAGCACACGTCGACCCGAGGCGGCCAGAGGCAGAACATTGCGCAGCCAATGCGTCCAGCTGCCGCTGCCGCCATGCAAGAGCAGCAACGGGGGCAAGGCAGGGTCAGCGCCCTGCTCTCCCCAGACATGCCAGACCAGATCACCTTGCCCGCAGGGCGTGCACACCCGACGAGCGTGCTGCAAGACAGCGCTGACTTCAGCCGGCACATTCATTCCTGCACCTTGCCGCGCAAATTTTTGATGTCTGAACGCAGGCTTTTGCCTTCCAAACGCCGCTGCTTAGAGCCAAACGTCGGCTTGGTGGCACGCCGCGCTTTGGGCGGCACCGCCACGCTGTCCACCACCTCTTGCAGGCGCGCCAGTGCGTCGCTGCGGTTCATTTCCTGGGTGCGGTGTTGCTGGGCTTTGAGCACCAGCACGCCGCTCTGTGTGATGCGGCTGTCACTGAGCGCGAGCAGCCGCTCTTTGATCTCTACCGGCAAAGACGATGCGGCAATGTCAAAACGCAGATGCACCGCGCTGGAGACCTTGTTGACGTTTTGCCCGCCCGCTCCCTGCGCCCGGATCGCACTGATCTCGACCTCGCGCTCGTCGACAGGGTAGTGGGGTAGGCTGACCATGGCCACATTGTGCCGCGCCTCTCGTCAAAGATGGATCCCCGCTTTCGCGAGGATGACAGATTAGAAACCGTCATTCCCGCGCAGGCGGGAATCCAGCCCCTGCAGCAAACGCAAAAGGCATGGGTCCCCGCCTGCGCGAGGATGACGGGAAAGAGTGCTCCCCGCGAGCGCGCGGATGACGGGCGTTGGACTGGCTTAGCCTTGCACGGCAAAAAATTCTTCCAGCAAAGCCGCAAACGCCGCCGGCTGCTCTACCGCGCTCAGGTGCGCAGCAGGCAAGGTGGCAAGTCTGGCGCCGGGCAGGCTGCTGACGATGGCTTCAGACAGGGCGACCGGTGTGGCTTCGTCACGGGTGCCGGCAATCACCAGCGCCGGGCAGCGGATGCCGGCATTGCTGCTTCTGAAATCCATACCGGCCACGGCAGCGCAACTGGCGACGTAAGGCGCCGCAGCCATTTTTTCGAGGCGCTGGCGCAGGTCGGCTACCAGCACAGCGCCGCCGGCGGCATCAGCGCGAAACTCGGGCGTGAACCAGCGCTGGATCGCGCCTTCGGCAATGGCGGCCACGCCTTGCGCCTCGACGGTGGCCATGCGGGCGTGCCACATGGCGCGGGCTGCCTCGTTGTAGTGATTGGCGGCGTTGGCGATGGTGATGCTTTTGACCAGCTGCGGATAGCGCGCAGCCAGCGACTGCGCGGTCATGCCGCCCATGCTCAGGCCGACAAAATGCACAGGCCCGCCAGCGGCCTGGGCTTGGATCAGCGCTGCTGCATCATCTGCCAGCATGTCCATGGTGTACGGGCCCAGAGGCGCCGCCGACTGGCCATGGCCGCGGTGGTCATAGCGCAAGACCGTGAAACGCTGCTTCAGGATGGCGGCCACGCCGTCCCACATGCTCAGGTCGCAACCCAGCGCATGACTGAGCAACACCACCGGGCCTTGACCTTCGCGCAGCCAATTCAGGCGCGGCAAGGTGTTGGCTTCAGGGGGCAACAAACCCTTTTCACGCAAGATAGCCCCGGCCACCGAGAACGCATGGTTGGCCGCCGGCACGCCGCAGTAAATAGCGGCCTGCATGATCACTTCCTTGATGTCGTCCGGCGTCAGCCGCGATTCGGGCGGGCCGTCCAGAGCAGCGCGCACATGCAGCGCGAACTCCTCATAAGCCTTCAGCGCAATCATGGTGGACAGCACCATCAGGCGGCGCGTCTTGTCACCCAGGGCCGGCCGGCCCCAGACTTCTTGCCAGGCGTAGCGGGTGATCAGGTTCTGGAACTCGGCATTGAAATCGTTTACGTTGGCTAATGATTTATCGACCCACGCATCACCCAGCACACGCCGGCGATTGAGCATGCCTTGCTGGTAGTTATTGTCTGCTTCGCTCATGAGCTTCTTTCTGATTTTCGGGATTGCCTTGGTACATGCCTTGCTTACAAAGCCAGGTTACCCAACAAGCTCAAGGCTTGAGCCGCAACTGGTTGGGCAGCGGCACCGATCTGCGCAGCACATCCTCGCCCAGCCACTGCGCTGAGCGCCAGGCACGCTGGGCCACGGTGGCCAGCGGCATCTGCTGGTAGTCGTCATTGAAAACTTCAAAGCTGTAGTCGCCTCGGTAACCCAGGCTGTGCAGCTTGTTGACGAGCGCTGCCAGATCCTGGCTGTGCACGCCCTCGCCCGGGAACACCCTGAAATGCCGCGCCGTGGCAATGCGCTCTTCAACCGACTTGATCTCTGTCCACATGAAGTCGGCCAGTTGCACCAGAAAAATTTTGTTGGGCTCCAGGATGTCCAGCTCATCCAATGAAGTCTTGGTGGCGAACATGTGAAACGAATCAAAACCCAGGCCCAGGTTGGGCATGTCAGCCTGGCTAATGATGTCCCAGGCCTGCGGAAACTCATTGACCACACGCCCCCATGACAGCGCCTCGTAAGCGATCTTGATGTTCATGGGAATCGCCAGTACGGCCAGTTTGCGCAAATCCTTGACCAGCGCTGCTGTGTCGCCGGTGGCGTGCACCGAGGTCGATGAGCAGATCAGCAGCACCCGGCAATCCAGCGCGTGGCACATCTCCAGCATGGACTTGGCGATGTCGATTTTGTAGTCGTGCAAATGGCCAGAAAGACCTTCAAAGTCGCGCAGCACCTGAAAGCCCGTGACGCGCAAGCCACTGCCTTTGACCGCAGCAACCGCAGCGTCCAGCCCTTGCGGATGGCCCACCAGATCGCGCGCCGAGAGCATGATCTGGGTGAAACCAGCCTCGCGCACGGCTTGAAGTTTGGCCTCCAAAGTGCCGGCCAGCGAGATGGTGTCCATCCCGAAGTCTTGGATATTTCCGCTGTGCTGCATATTCAAACCCGCTCGTCATGCACCAGCTCAAAGCTGACACTTTGCAGCCAGCTGCGGGTGAGCGCGCCGCGGTCTTCGGTTTTCACACCGCGCGACTGCACAAATTCAACACCACGCTGGCCGAGCTCAGTCACAGTGGCCAGCACATCAGCCGTACCCAAAGCGATACGCTGCAAAGTTTCGTCGTCCTCGACATCCAGCACGCCGGCTTCAGGCTCGATCAACTGAACATAAAAGCGTGACTGTGCAGGGCAAGGGCTTTGCAAAATCCTGCCTTTGGGCAAGACGCCAAAGCGCTGGCCGGCAGGCACTTCTGTAAAGCCGAAGAGTTCGCGGTAAAACTCGGTCCAGTCTTGTGTACGGTCATTGCCGATGTACTGCACCACACCGAAAAAATGCAAGCCGGCCATCGCAGGCGGATGCTGGTCGACCGTCGGGATAGGCACAAAATCGACGTCATAAATAGAGAACTTGTCGTAACGGTCGACAAAATAAATGCGGCTCTTGCCCACGCCGTGGATGGCCGGGATGTTCAGCTCCATCACCTCGACCCGCGAAGGCACGGCCCAGGCGCCACGCTCAAGCGCACGGCGGTACGCGGCGGCCGCATCGCGCACACGCAGGGCCACGGCTGCGATCACCGGTTTGTCATCCTGCGCCGCAGCGCTGCCCAGCGCAGGCGCATGGGCGTTGACGATGATGTTGATGGCCCCCTGTCGGTACAGCAGCACTTCGCGTGAGCGGTGCCGCGCCACGGGGCGAAAGCCCATCATCTCCAGCACCTGCCCCAGCGCCTGGGGTTTGCTGGTGGCGTATTCGATGAACTCAATGCCATCCAGCCCGAGCGGGTTCACCGCGTCTGAAATGGCTTCGCGGTTGGTCTGTGCGGCGGCGCTTGTAGTCATGGGGTTTGAGAGTCCAAAAGTAAATGAATAAAACTGCGTACTGCCTCAAATAGGCTCATCAATGAACAGCTCTTCGGGCCGCAGCCGCAAGCCGTGCTGCACGCTTTCACCGGCCATCATGATCATCTGTTCCTAAAAAGTAGCCTGAATCGCCGCACGCAACTCGGGGGTGATGTCGGGCAACACACCAAACCAAGACGCAAATGCCGGGCGCGCCTGGTTGATCAACATACCCAGGCCGTTGACCGTGCGCTGACCGCGCAGCCGAGCCTGTGTCAGCAGGGGTGTTTCCATGGGCATGTAGATCGCATCCGAGACCATGGCAGCCAGCGGCAGCGCGTCGAGCGCCACATCCAGCGGCTGCTGGCCATGCATGCCCAGCGTAGTGGTGTTGACCAGCAGGCTGACGCCGGCCATGGCCTCGTGACGCTCTGACCACGGCAGCACCTTGACCCGGTCGCCAAAGGCCTCGGCAAGCACCTGTGCCCGCTCCATCGTGCGGTTGGTGATGCGCAGCTCTGGCACGCCCTCGTCCAGCAAGGCCACCACAATGGCCCGCGCCGCGCCGCCGGCACCCAGCACCAAAGCCGGTCCCGCATCACCGCGCCAGGAGGGGTCGGCATCGCGCAGGCTCTGGATATAACCCGCTCCGTCGTTGTTCATGCCCAGCAGGCGGCCGTCAGGCTGCACCACCACCGTGTTGATGGCGGCCACCCGTCTTGACACCGGGTGCAACTCATCCATGAAATGCATGGCACTCACCTTGTGCGGCACCGTGATGTTGCAGCCGGCAAAGCCCAGTGCCGGCAGGCCGCGGATGGCGGCCTCCAAACGGTCGGGGTGCACTGGCAGCTGCACATAAGCGCCATGGAGTCCGTGCCGGGCTATCCAGTGGTTGTGAATGGCAGGCGAGCGCGTGTGCGCCACCGGCCAACCCATCACCCCGGCCAACACAAACGGTGTATCTGACATGCGCTGGTCTTCCTTTGACGCTTTGCTTGGTTTGAAATCACGTAAAACCCGACTTTAGACGCTCAAGCTCACAACAAACCCTGAATTTGCCAATTTGAGCGATCAACGATCAGGATTGTCCGCCATTCGACCGTCAAGCCATATGCCGATGGATTCCCGCCTGCGCGGGAATGATGGTGGCTCGCGTCAGGCCTGTAGCAAGGTCCAGACGCGTGCGGGTGACAGCGGCATTTGCAGCAGGGGTGCTTTGGCCGCCATACCGGCGCGGGCCAGGGCATCACCCACGGCGTTGACCACGCTGGGCGTGGCGCCTATGGTGCCGAGCTCGCCGACGCCTTTGACACCCAGGGGGTTGTTCAGGCATGGCACGCTGGTATCGAGCTCAGTCTTGAAATCAGGGCTGTCGTCGGCGCGCGGGGCGGCGTAGTCCATCAGGCTGCCGGTCAGCGGCTGGCCGGTTTCGCGGTCATACACCAGGTGCTCGCACAGGGCCTGGCCTATGCCTTGGACGGCGCCACCGTCAAGCTGACCCCGCACAATCATCGGATTGACCACACGGCCGACGTCGTTGACCGAGGCGTAGGCCACCAAGGCCACGTGGCCGGTCAAAGGGTCGATCTCGACTTCGCTGATGTGGCAGGCATTGGGCCAGCTGGGCCCGCTGACAGCGGTGGTGGACTGCATGAAGATGCGCTGCTCAGGCTGACGGCCGGCCAGTGAAAAAATATCTGTTGCCATGTCGGTGCCGGCCACTTGCAAGCGGCCGTTGCGGTACTCAATGTCCTGCTCAGCGGCTTCAAACTCCTGGGCGGCCAGGCGCTTGGCCTCGGCGATGGTGCGCTCAGCGCCCTCGCGCATGGCCGAGCCGCCGGTGAAGATGGAGCGGGAACCGGCGCTACCGAAACCGTCGCCCCGATCGGTGTCGCCCAGCACCACGCGCACCTGCGACATGGGCACACCAAAGGCGTCCACCACCAATTGGGCGAGCGAAGTCAAAATGCCCTGCCCCATGCCGTTGACGGCTGAAAACACTTCGATCATGCCGTCGGCCTGCACCGCCACGGTGACGGTTTCTTCCAGCGCATTGCCGCCCGTCCATTCCAGAAAAGTCGCAATGCCCAAACCGCGTAATTTGCCGCGCTGCCTGGATTGCGCCGCGCGCGCATCAAAGCCTTGCCAGTCGGCCAACAACAGGGCCTGATCCATGATGGCTTCAAAGTGGCCGCTGTCATAGGTTTGGGCCATGGGGTTGGTGTAGGGCATTTGCGCGGGGGCAATGAAGTTGCGCCGGCGCAGCGCCAGCCGGTCCATGCCCATCTGCCGCGCCGCCTCGTCCATCAAGCGTTCCATGTTGAAGATCGCCTCCGGCCGGCCGGCCCCGCGGTAAGCGCCGGGGGGCGTGGTGTTGGTCAGCACCGCCTTGTAGTGAAAGTCGATGGTCTGGATGTCGTACACGCTGGTTTGCACCCAGGGGCCGATCATGACCTGGATGGTGACGCCGGTGCCGGTGGCGTAGGCGCCCACATTGGCCAGCGTGGCCAGGCGCAGCGCCAGTATCTTGCCGCTGGCGTCCAGCGCCATCTCTGCACGGGTTTCAATGTCGCGACCGTGCGAGGCAGAAACGAATTCTTCGCTGCGCTCCGACACCCACATGAGTGGCCGCTTGAGAGCGCGCGCGCAAAAGGCCACAGCAATGTCTTCAGGGTAGACGCCGGTTTTCATGCCAAAGCCGCCACCCACATCGCCCACGATCACGCGTACATCAGCCTTGGCAATACCCAGCGCATCGCACACCGAATTACGAACACCCGAGGGCATCTGCGTGCTCATGCGAAGTGTCAGGCGTCCAGTCTCAGCATCGGGCAGGGCTAACAAAGTACGCGGCTCCAGACTCAAAGGCGCCACGCGCTGGTTGACCAGGTCCAGCGTCACCACATGGGCAGCGCGCGCAAACGCCTCAGTCGTGGCCTGGGCATTGCCGTAGCGGGTTTCACCGGCCAGGTTGTCGGCGGCATCACTCAAGCGGGGGGCATCTGCAGCGATGGCATCAGTCAGGTTGACCACCATGGGCAGCTCTTCGTAGTCGATGGCCACGGCTTCGGCGGCGTTGCGCGCCTGCTCCAGGGTGAGCGCAACGATGGCGACCACGGCCTCACCGACAAAGCGCACGCGCTCATGCGCCAGCGCGCGACGCTCGGGCGCAGCGCAGAGTTGGCGGTCCAAGCGCTTGAAGGTGGAGCCCGGGATGGGCTTGACGCCAGCGGCCACCATGTCAGCGCCGGTGACGATGTGCAACACACCCGGCATGGCGCGGGCATCAGTGCAGTCAACCGAGACGATGCGCGCGTGGGGATAGGGCGAGCGCAAAAAGAAAATACAGGCATGCCTGTCTGTATTTACATCGCTGGTGAACTGGCCGGCGCCCACGAGCAGCGCATCGTCTTCCAGGCGGCGAACCGATTGGCCGCTGCCAAAACGGGTGGCAGCATCAGAGGCATTGGCATGGGAAGTGGCGGCAAGTTGGTTGGGCTTGGAAGTCAAGGCGGATCCGTAAAAATGAGGGGCCAAAGTGGGCTGAAAAAAAGAAAAATCCGGCTCAACTATAAGTCGAGCCGGATTCGGTTGCGAGCCTGGGGTCTCAGCCTTCGGTCGTGACCTTGGCTTCCTTGATCACCTTGGCCCATTTCACCTGCTCGGTCTTGATGAAATCTGCAAAGCAGTCGGTCTATGACTCAGCGCCGGGCCGGCAATATGTCCAGCAGGTAGGTTTCGTTGCCGATGCCCGTAACGCGCGAGATCACGTTCAAACCGGGAAGCTCGAGCATCCACAGCACAGAACTGCGAGGCCCGGTCTTCTTGCCGCCGGTGATAGCGACCCAAGCGCCATCTGCGCTAATGGCCACGCCGCGTGGTCGTGCGGGCCCGCCCGATGGATCGACCAGCGCAAGCCGCTTGACTTCCCGACCGCTTGCCACATGCACCAGCGAAACCGTGTCGGAGGCGAAACACGTCACCACCAGATGCTTGCCATCGGGCGTGAAGGCGGCGACAAATGGGCGAGTCCCCTGCGCAGCATCGTCGGTGCCAACCTGAATGCGGGCGGTCTCACGCCGCTCGGCGATATCGATCAGGCTGACGGTATTGCCGTAGTCTCCCGTGCGCATACTCTCCCGCGACGCCACCGCTGCGACGCGCTGGTCTGGCGAGACGCTGATCCCGAAACCGCCGGACTGCACAGGGATTCGGGCAACTTCTGCATCTTCATCACCCGCGATGGCGCGTGCGAGGTCAATGATGGAGACGTCATCCGTGCCACCATTGGCAGTCAGCAGCCAGCCTGTACCAAGCGCACTGACGGCAATGCCGTTAGGGTTTGGAAAGCGTCCGAAATCCATATGCGGACTGTCGCTGTAACAGGGCTTGCCACCCGCATCGCGCAAGCGGATGCGCTGCACAACCTGGTGCGTCAGACGATCTATGGCGGTGATCTCAACGCCGCCGTCTTCCGAGCCGGCGGCTTCGGCAGAGCCCACCAGCAGATACTTACCATCCGGCGTGATGACCGAGCCCACGGGGCCGCAAGTTCCGGTCTCGATAATGCCGGCAATCGCAACCGGGGTTCCGTCTATGCTTGGGTCGCGCAGTGCAGCGAGGTCTATCATCGTGACAGTCCCCGGATGACCGTGTTGATACCCGGACGCCGCCACGGCGGGAACGATGCCGGAATGATTCACCACGTAGCCATAGGCCCCGCTGGGCGGCACCAGAACCGAAACCGGCTGACCCGAGGCGGGTGCACCCTGCACATCGGGGGTGACACGCGGACGCGACAACACGGCGCGATCGGTCGCGTCGTTCGCGGGGTTGCGAGCGGCGTCGACGTCGATCACCGCGATGTTGTTGTCCCAGCGCCCGCTCGCAAGAATCAATGTGCCACTCATACCCGACCACTCCTTAATTTACGCCAAGCAACCATCAGTATCGGCACTATCAGAGCCAGCGCCGCAAAGGCCAGCAGTCCAGCCGATAGGGGGCGCGAAACGAAGATCATCGGATTTCCCAGGCTCATCGTCAGTGACTGGCGCATCGAAGTCTCGAACAGAGGCGAGAGCACCAGGCCCAAAATCATCGGCGGCATTGGCCAGTCAAAGCGTTTCATCAACCAGCCCAAGGCACCAAAGCCCACCAGCAACCAAGCATCTTCAATGCTGTTGGACTGCGAATAAACACCGGCGATGCACAGCGCCAAAATCGGCGGATAGAGCCAAGAATAGGGCACCATCAGCAGCTTAGCGAAGAAGCCCGCCAAAGGCAGGTTCATGATTAGCAACAAAAGATTGCCGATCAGCATGGAGGCAATCAGCGCCCAGACCAAGTTGGCGTTGGTGGTGAACATCTCCGGTCCCGGTCGCACGCCGAACATGATCAGCGCACCCAGGATCACCGCCGTAGTCCCCGAGCCCGGCACTCCAAGACTCAGCATCGGCACCATGGCGCCAGCAGCGGCTGCGTTGTTCGCGGCTTCCGGTCCCGCCACGCCCTCGATCGCGCCCTTGCCAAAGCGTGATGGATCTTTGGCGAGTTTCTTTTCGACGATATAGGCGACGAAGGAGGCGATGGTAGCCCCCGTGGCCGGCAGCACGCCGATGATGAAACCGATCACGCTGCCGCGCATGATGGGCATGCGCGACTGTTGCCAGTCTGCTCGGGTCGGCAACACTTTAGTGACTTTGGCTACCGGTCGCGCCACGCTGGAATTGCACCCTCCCAGCACCTCGCCCAGCCCGAAAAGCGCGACGGTCAACACGATAAATTCAACCCCGTCGAATAGCCAGACCTGGCCAAAATCAAAGCGCGGCACACCAACCTGCGGATCAATGCCCATGGTTCCAAAGGCGAGCCCGGCGAGCCCCGTCATCAGCCCCTTGAGTAAGGAGCCACCCACCGCCGCCAGTGCCATCAGACCCAGCAGCACCAAGGAGAAATACTCGGGCGGGCCGAAGGCTAGCGCCATCTTCGCCAATGCCGGGGCAATCAGGATCAGCCCGATCGTGCCAATGGTGCCCGCAATGAAGCTGCCGATGGCGGAGATGCCGAGTGCGGCGCCCGCACGCCCCTGTAAGGCCATCTGATAGCCATCGACGGCCGTCATCACCGTGGAACTCTCGCCCGGTACCGAAATCAGCACCGAGGTCAGCGTACCGCCATATTGGCTGCCGTAGTAGATGCCTGCGAACATGATGATCGCACCGGTCGCATCCATGCCGAAGGTTATTGGCAGCAGCAGCGCGATGGCAGCTGCAGGACCAATGCCCGGTAGCACGCCAACGATCTGCCCCAGCAGCACGCCCAGAAAACACATGGCGATGTACGTGGGCGTCAGCGCGGCCGAGAAACCGGACATGAGCGAAGAAAACGCATCCATACTTGATTACTTTCCGAACGGGCCGAGCGGCAATGGCACCGAAAGCCAAACACCGAAGATCACATGCAGGGCGCCAGTGACTACCAAGGCCCCGACGAGAGCCGATACGAACGGTTTGCGCTCCACCAACGCGTAGAGTGCGAGCAGCATGACGAATATGGTCAGCACGAAACCCGCTGTCTCCAGCGCCGTCACGGCCAGCGACAAGATCAGCAACACCAACAGCGGCTTGCGGTAACCACCCTGGTCTTCGGCGGACGCGGCCGGCGCAAAAACTGCCTGAGCAGCCGAGACAAGCGCAAAACCAAGCAGCAGCACGCCAAAGACCAAAGGCAGGAAACCAGGCCCAGGCGTCTCGCGATCCCACATCTGCAATTGAAGGGCGCCAAGCACCCAAATGAGACCGAGGGCGGCAAAAGTCAGTGACAGCAGAAGATCACCGCCCCCGATTCTCAGCTTCATGATGGGCGGCCGAGCAATTCGCGATACAGCTTCTCCTGCGCCGCGAGGAAGTTCGTGAAGTCTGTCCCGACAATGGTGGCAGAACTTGCCACGTTGTCACGCAAATACTTCTTCCAGGTTTCCGTCGCCACAACGCGCTTCATGACTTCGGTCCAATAGGCAGCAGCAGCATCAGGCACTTGGCGCGGCACAGCTACGCCACGCCACATCTGGAAGTTTTCAGCTTTGATGCCCTGTTCCTTCATCGTCGGCACGTTGGGCAGATCGGAAAAACGGTTATCGCGGAACACGCCAATAGCACGCACCGCGCCCGATTTCAAATGACCCATGAATTCCAAGGGGTTGCCAATCGAGGCCTGCACATGACCGCCTAGCAGCGCGGTCAGCGCCTCACCGCCAGAATTAAAGTTCACCATGTTGAATTCGGCACCGACGGCGCGTCCGAAGACGGTGATCGCCATCTGGTCGGTGGTGCCGCCGGTGGAGAAGTTCACGCTGCGCGCCGGGGCGGTGCGGGCCGCGGCGGCGAAGGCCGTGGCGGTTTGGTGCGGACTGTCGGCGCGCACGAACAGGAGAAAGTCATCGAGCATGACGTTCACAATGGGTCGCACTTCGCTCAATGTGCGCACATTCGGCACCATGATCGGCGTGATTTGGGTGGTGCCATTGATCAGCACCAGCGTGTGCGGATCGGTGCGCCGGCTGGCTGCAACATAAGCGATACCCACCGCACCCCCGCCGCCGGGGCGGTTCACCGGGTTGACGGCAACAGGCACTAATCGTTCATCTGTGATGATCTTCTGGATGACACGCGCCATCAGATCAGCGCCGCCCCCCACACCAAAGGGGATCACGAATTCGACGTCGCGCGTCGGCTGCCAGGCCTGGGCAAAGGCCGGGCGGCCCAGGGCGATTGTGCCGATACCGACTGCCAGCGCGGTTCTACGAGTTAGACGCATGATGTTTTCCTCCGAATAAGAATTAGTTAATGCCCGCACGTCATCGTGACAGGGATAGAAAATTGATTTATCAGTGATTGCGACTGCATGAGTTGGGGGTTTTTAAATAAAACAGTCCTCCGAATTAGTTGGTATGAGGTAAGCCTTCAGGCCGCCTGGCGCAAGGGTTTGGCGGCGGCGTGGCTAGAAAAATGGTCCATGGCCGCCTGGACGCCGGAGCCGGCCAGCTTGACGCCAGCGAGCTTCAGACCCATTTCGCAACCGGCCAGCGCGCCCAGCAGCGTGAGGTCATTGGTGTCGCCGAGGTGGCCGATGCGGAACATGCGGCCCTTGATCTTGCCCAGACCGGTGCCCAGGGAGCAGTCAAAGCGCTCGTGGATGATCTTGCGCACGGCGTCGGCATCCACACCCTCGGGCATCATCACGCCGGTCAGGATGGGCGAGTAAACCGCCGGGTCGGCGCACTGGATCTGCAGGCCCCAGGCCTTGACCGCCGCACGCACGCCCTCGGCCCAGCGCTGGTGCCGTGCAAACACCACTTCCAGACCATGAGCAAGCAACATGTCGCAAGCCTCAGACAAGCCGTAGAGCAAGTTGGTGTTGGGTGTGGTCGGCCAGTAGCCGGTTTTGTTCATCTCGATCATCTCGTCCCAGGCCCAGAAGGCCTTGGGCAGCGTGGCTTGCTGACTTGCCGCAATGGCGCGCGCCGACGGCACGTTGAAGCTGATGCCGGGTGGCAGCATCAGCCCTTTTTGTGAGCCGCTGATGGACACGTCTACGCCCCAGTCGTCGTGACGGTAGTCGGCACCGGCCAGACCCGAGATGGTGTCCACAAGGAGCAAAGCCGGGTGCTTGGCCGCATCGATGGCACGACGCACGGCGGCGATGTCGCTGGTCACGCCGGTGGACGTTTCGTTGTGAACCACGCACACCGCCTTGATGCTGTGGGCCTTGTCGGCCTTGAGCCGCTCTTCAATCAGGTCGGCGCGCACGCCGTAGCGCCATGCGTCGGGGCCAGGCAGGGCCATGACTTCAGTTTTCAGGCCCAGCCGCATAGCCAGCTTGTTCCAAAGCGCGGCAAAGTGGCCGGTTTCGTACATCAGTACATGGTCGCCAGCGCTGAGCGTATTGACCATGGCGGCTTCCCAGGCACCCGTGCCCGAGGAAGGGTAGATCATCACCGGCTGACGGGTCTTGAACACTTGCTGCATGTCGACCAGCACCTTCAAACCCAGCGCCGCGAACTCCGGGCCCCGGTGGTCAATGGTGGGCAAGCTCATGGCACGCAGCACCTTGTCGGGCACGGGCGATGGGCCTGGAATCTGCAGGAAGTGGCGACCGGTGGGGTGGAAGTCGAGGGTCAACATGCAGGCACTCCGAAAAAATTCATTTTTTGCATACAAAATACATTGTTGGATGGGAAACATTGAGGCGTGATGGTATTTACCCCAGAAACCAATGAAATAATTTCGGTTGAATGGTCACAAGTTTGTATTGACTGGTCATTTTTTTGCATACAAAATTAAAAAATGAGCGCCCACATCATCCCCCTGCCCCCCATTTCCCGCCCCACACTGCACGAGCAAGTGGCCCAGCAGCTGCGCGAGATGCTGGTCGAAGGCCGCATTGCGCCCGGCGCCAAACTCAACGAGCGCGAGCTCAGCGAGGTGCTGAAGGTCTCGCGCACGCCACTGCGCGAAGCCATCAAGATGCTGGCCGCCGAGGGCCTGGTGGAGTTGCTGCCAAACCGGGGCGCTATCTCCGTCGAACTCAGCGAATCCGACGTGCATCACACCTTTGAGGTCATGGCCGGGCTGGAGGCCCAGTCGGGCGAACTGGCTGCACAGCGCATCACCGATGCCGAACTGGCCGAGATCAAGGCCATGCATTACGAGATGCTCGCGGCCTTCACAAGGCGCGACCTGCCTGCCTACTACCGCCTCAACTCAGCGATTCATGAAGCCATCAACGCGGCGGCTAAGAACCCGGTGCTGAGCGCTACCTACCGCCAGGTCAATGCCAGGCTGCAAGCGCTGCGATTTCGCTCCAACCAGGACGGCGAAAAATGGAGCGCTGCCGTCAAGGAGCATGAGGCCATGGTGCAGGCTTTGGATCAGCGCGACCCCGCCGCCATGCGTGCCGTGCTGCTCAGCCACCTGAACCACAAGCGGGACGTGGTGGTGGCCCAGCTGCGCAACCGCAGCCAGTCTGGAGCCCAGGCATGAACGCGCCCTTGCCCCTGCATGTCACCCGATCCGGCCCGCAAACCTACGAGCAGGTAGCCCGTGTCAGTAACGAGGTGGCGGCCCGCTTGGCCGCGCGCCTGGCCAGTCAGACACAGGGGGAAGTGCTTTTCTCAGCCGCCGACCGCGGCCGCTACGCCACCGACGCCTCTATCTACCAGGCCATGCCGGTCGGGGTATTTGTGCCGCGCAGCAGTGCTGACGTGTCCCTGGCGCTGGAGATTTGCCGCGATCTGGAGGTGCCCATCGTGGCGCGCGGTGGTGGCACCAGCCAGTGCGGGCAGACCGTGGGCGCGGGCCTGGTCATAGACCACTCCAAGCACGTGCGCAACATTTTGGCCGTCAACCCCAATGAACGTACAGCCGTGGTCGAACCCGGACTGGTGCTGGACCACCTGAACGCCGCGCTCAAAAAACATGGCCTCTGGTACCCGGTCGATGTTTCAACCAGCGCGCAGGCCACGCTGGGCGGCATGGCCGGCAACAACTCCTGCGGCAGCCGTTCGATTGCTTACGGCAACATGGTTCACAACGTGCTGGGCGCCGAGGTCTGGACCTCTGACGGCACGCTATTGAGCCTGGGCGACTACGCGCACAGCAGCGGCCAGTCCCGCGCGCTGGGCGACTACGTGCGCACGCTGGCCGAGCAACTGGCCCCGGAGATCGATGCGCGCTGGCCCAAGGTCATGCGCCGCGTGGGTGGCTACAACCTGGACATTTTTCGCAACCAGAGCGAACGTCCCTACACAAGGGGCGGCACAGTCAATCTGGCCCACCTGCTCATTGGCAGCGAAGGCACGCTGGCGCTGACCAAAAACCTCACGCTGCAACTCAGTGAGCTGCCGCGCGCCAAGGTGCTGGGCGTGGTCAACTTCCCGACGTTTTACGCGTCCATGGACGCCGCGCAGCACATCGTCAAGCTCGGCGGCGGGCTGTCAGCGGTTGAGCTGGTAGACCGCACCATGATCGAGCTGTCGCTCAAAAACCCGGCCTTTGCCCCCACGGTACGCACCGCCCTGCTGGGCCAACCCGACGCGATCTTGCTGGTTGAGTTTTCAGGCAGCTCCAAAGCCGACCTGCTGCCCCGGATGCGCGAGCTGGTCGAGCTCATGGGCGAGTTGGGCCTGCCCGGCTCGGTGGTCGAAATGGTGGACGACGCGCCGCAAAAAAACCTCTGGGAAGTGCGCAAGGCGGGCCTCAATATCATGATGAGCCTCAAGGGCGACGGCAAGCCGGTCAGCTTCATTGAAGACTGCGCCGTGCCGCTAGAACACCTGGCCGAGTACACCGACGCGCTGACAGAGGTGTTTCAAAAGCACGGCAGCAAAGGCACCTGGTATGCCCACGCTTCGGTCGGCACGCTGCATGTGCGTCCCATCCTGGACATGCGCCGGGACGGCGCGCCCAAAATGCGCGCGATTGCCGAAGAAGCCTCGGCACTGGTGCGCAAGTTCAAGGGCGCTTACAGCGGCGAACACGGCGATGGGCTGTGCCGCGGCGAATGGATTTCCTGGCAGTTCGGCCCGCAAATCACACAAGCCTTTGCCAGTATCAAGGCGCTCATGGACCCGCTTGACTTGCTGTGCCCAGAGCGCATGATCAATCCGCCCAAGATGGACGACACCAGCCTCATGCGCTATGCGCCCAGCTACAAGGTGATCCCGATCCTGACCGCGCTGGACTGGCGGGCCTGGGATGTGCAAAACGACCCGGTGACCGAGCAGACCAGCGCCCCAGGCACCGGCGGTGACCCGGCGCAAGGACTGGCCAAAGCGGTGGAAATGTGCAACAACAACGGCCACTGCCGCAAGTTCGACGCCGGCACCATGTGCCCGAGCTACCGCGTCACGCGCGACGAAAAACACCTCACGCGCGGACGCGCCAACACGCTGCGCCTGGCACTGTCGGGCCAGCTCGATGGCCTGCCGGCCCAAGACGCCTTCACCAGCGAAGCGGTGTATGAGGCGCTTGATTTGTGCGTAGGCTGCAAAGGATGCAAGCGCGACTGCCCGACCGGCGTGGACATGGCCAAAATGAAAGTCGAGTTTTTGCACCACTACAAAGCCCGGCACGGCCACACGCTCAAAGACAAACTGGTGGCGCACCTGCCCGACTACGCCCATTGGGCCAGCCGCTTTGCGCCGCTGCTCAATTTGCGCGACAAACTGCCGGGCCTGGCCGCACTGAGTGAAAAGCTCTTGGGCTTTTCAGCCCGGCGCCGCTTGCCGCAATGGCAGTCACAGCATTTTTTCAACACAGCCAACACCGGCGCTACGCGCGCGCAAGTGCTGGCTGCCGCCAAGCCTGTGGTGTTGTTCGTTGACACCTTCAACGGCAGCTTTGAGGCCGGCAATGCACGTGCTGCCCTGCAAGTGCTGCAAGCAGCGGGCTACACAGTCCACATAGCAAGCAAGGCGCAAGCCGACGGCAAGCACCTGTGCTGCGGCCGCACCTACCTGGCCACCGGCATGCTGGCCCAAGCCAAGGCCAAGGCCGGCGAGCTGATGGCAGCGCTCTGGCCCTTTGCTGAAAAAGGCATTCCCATCGTCGGACTGGAGCCGTCTTGCCTGCTCACCTTGAGAGACGAATTTTTAGTGATGAACCTTGGGCCGCAGGCCCAAGCCATCAGCGAGCAATCCATGCTGTTTGAAGAATTTCTGGCCCGCGAAGCTGCGGCCGGCCAGCTCGAATCGCTCAAAGCCCGGCTGCAAGCCACCGATCAGGCGATCTTGCTGCACGGCCACTGCCACCAAAAAGCCTTTGGCGCCATCAGCCCGGTCATGGACGTGCTCAAGCTGATTCCGGGCGCCAAGCCAGAACTCATCGAATCGAGCTGCTGCGGCATGGCCGGCAGCTTTGGTTACGAGGCCAGCCACTACGAGGTGTCCATGCAAATGGCCGAGCTCAGCCTGCTGCCGGCAGTGCGCGCCCAGCCTGACGCTATGGTGGTGGCCGACGGCACCAGTTGCCGGCACCAGATCAAGGACGGCGCGCAGCGCGAGGCGGTGCATGTGGCCGTGCTGCTGGCGCGGCAACTGGGCGCTGCCCAGCCCTGAGACAGCAGGCGCAGCTTAGCGCGCAACGCCGAGCAAGTGCTCTAACAATTCAGGGTTTTGCTGCAGCGCTTGCGCACTGCCCGCATGTGCCACACTGCCACGGTCCAGCACCACGGCGTGGTCTGAAATGGCCAGCACCGCCTGCGGATGCTGCTCGACGATGATGGCCGACAGTCCCTCTTCGCGCGTGATGCGGCGTAAAGCCCGCAGCAGCTCTTCGACAATGATGGGCGCCAGGCCTTCGAGCGGCTCATCGAGCAATAAAAGACGGGGG
>JBIKPY010000106.1:0-5917 GCA_044357185.1 Polaromonas sp. | reverse complement strand
TGTTGGTGATTGTTGAGACGGATGTGACTGCCCGGCTTAACCGCCGCAACCACCTAAAGTGACTTTCACCTCTTTTTTGGCCCACAGTGCTTTGCCGTCAGCCATGATGGCCACGGCATACACGTCGGACGACTGGCCCATTTTGGCGCGCGTTGAGAAGTTGGCGTCTACCGCGTCGTTGACGTTGAAAGCCGCAACCAGAGGAGACGGGTTCTTTTCAACCAGTATCAGCAGCTGCTTGACGCCTGCCAAAGCGGTGCTGGCGCCCATGGGTACCACTGCGCCGTTTTCTGCAATGTCCGGTGCTGTGACGGTGACATCTTTGCTTTCGGCCAGGCTGCCTGCGCCAAAAGCCTTGGTGGCGTCTTGCACTGTTTTGGCATCAAAGCCGGCTTTGTTGAAGGCGGCCATGGCGAAGCCGGGATAGCCGGCCGTAGCCAGCAAGCCAGCTACCACCACGCTGTGTTTGAGTGTCTCGCGACGTGTTTGCATGAAATCTCTCCTATTGAATAAACGATCGTAATGTTTCGGGGCAACCGGGGCATCGGGACTATCCCCTGCTACTTACCGGCTCCCTTGGAAATCCATTCGGCTATTTTGCGGGCCTCTGACTCCGGTAAACCCTGGGCCGGCATGGGGATCTGGCCCCAGACGCCCACCCCGCCAAGCTTTATTTTGCCAGCCAGATAGTCCACCTTGCCGGCGTGTTTTTTGGCAATCTCCGTGAAGCCCGGGCCGACAATTTTCTTGTCCACTCCGTGGCAAGCGGTGCAGTTGTACTTGCCCAGCGAGGCTACGACGGCTTTGGCCTCGTTGTTGTCTGGTTTGGCGACTGTAGCAGGCGCTGCAGTCGCCACGGCTGGCAGCGTGCCGGCTTTGGTTTCGGGCCGGCTGGTATCAGCCCCGCGTTGCGGGCCGACGATTCGGGTTTGCTCGGCCAGGTTACCGTGTGCGTTGCGGGCAAAGTCGGGCAGCAAAGACGCCACCTTGGGTTCGGGACTGCAGTTCTGCATGCATATTTTGTTGGCCGTGTCCGGCTTGGACAAGCTGCCAAACTCCTTGCCCGGCCACATGGCGTGCTGCGTGCTCATGCCGTTGCGGTTGGGCATGCGGGCCTGCACCTCTGCGATGTTTTTGTCGGACAACACAAAGTTTTCCGGCACGATATCAGCCAGGTTCAGCATGAATGCCGTCACGGCGTAGACCTCTTCGGTGCTCAGTGTCTTGGGGTTGGTCCAGGGCATGGCCCGGTTGATGTAGTCCCACAAGGTAGAGACCGTGGGCACCTTCATCAGGGTGGTGCGGCCGGGGTAGTCGCTGCGAGAGAGGTTGGCAACGCGGCCGGTCTGGATGTCTTTTGCGGTGGTGCCGCCTACCAAGGGGCTGAACACTTCGTTGGACTCGCCGAACACGCCGTGGCATTGCGCGCATTTGGACTCCCAGACATCCTGGCCCTTGGCCACTGAACCCGAGCCTGCGGGCAGGCCCTTGAAGTCGGGGCGCACATCAATGTCCCACTTCGCGACTTCCTTGGGCGTGGCGTCGCGGCCCACGCCGGGGTATTTGCTGCCTTGTGCTGCACCCAGGCCGGCTACTGCAAACAAGGCCACGGTCATCAGTGCATTACGAAACCTGGACATTTTTCACCTCGCCGTTTTCTTGAACCAACCAGGATTGGATGGCGTTGTTGTGATAGATAGAACGGGTGCCGCGCACGGCGCGCAACTGCTGGTAAGTGGGCTGCACATGGCCTGTCTCGTCTTGCGCACGGCTTTGCAAAATGGCGGGTTTGCCGTCCCACACCCAGTCCAGGTTAAAGCGCGACAAGGCCTTGGACATGACCGGCGTTTCCAGTCGCGCCTGGCGCCAGTTGCGTCCGCCGTCGGCAGACACGTCCACCCGTTTGATCTTGCCCCTGCCCGACCAGGCCAGGCCGGTGATGTTGTAAAAACCTTTGTCGAGCAGCACCTGGCCGCCGGAGGGGGTGGTGACCACGCTCTTAACTTCCTGCAAGTTGCTGTACTGGCGGTGCTGGCCGCCGGGCTGCAAGTCCATGTAGTGAATGGCTTCGTCTTTGGCTGCATAAGGCTTGTCACCCACCTCAACGCGGCGCAGGTATTTGATCCAGCTCACGCCCTGCACGCCGGGCACCACCAGGCGCAAGGGGTAGCCGTTTTCTGGGCGCAGCATTTCGCCGTTCTGACCATAGGCCACGATCACTTCACCTGAGGTGATCAGGCTCATGGGAATGGTGCGCGTCATCGACGAGCCCTCACCCCCTTCGGCCAGCACGAACTTGCCGTTTTTCAAATCGGCACCGGCCAGCTCCAGCAGGGTGATCAGCGGCACGCCCGTGAACTCGCTGCACGACAGCATGCCGTGGGTGTACTGCACCGTGGGCACCGCCACATTGCCCCATTCGACCGCCGTGTTGGCGCCGCACTCGATGAAGTGAAAACGCGACACCGAAGGCAGGCGCATGATCTCGTCCACTGTGAACACCATGTTCTTTTTGACCATGCCGTTAACCATGAAGCGGTGCTTGGACGGATCGATGTCCCACCAGCCCTGGTGATGCCGCTCAAAGTGCAGGCCGCTGGGCGTGACGATACCGAACAGCGATTGCAAGGGGGCAAAAGACACTGAGCTTTGCGTGGTCTGCGTCAGGCCCGGGCTTTGACGGCGCTGCAGGTTGGCCTCGAACTTGGAGGGTTTGCCGTAGCCTTCGGTGGCCACGCCCTGGCCCAGGCCGGTGGCGTGTTCGGGCAGGTTCAGGATGTTCGTGTCACCGCCTTCACTGGGCACCGGGTTACCTTGGGCCATGGCCACGGGCGCAGCCACGCCGGCAGCGGCTGCTGCAAAAGCGTTGCGGATGAAATCGCGACGGCCTTTTTTGCCCTCGGCAAAAACTTCCTTGATACCGGTCCTGCTCAAAAAACTCTCAGGCGCTTTTTGCACGCGCCCTGAACGGATGCTGTCTTGGCTCACACAAATCTCCTTGGCGGGCTTAAGTTGTTATATGCGTATGTACTTATGCATACGGTAATCGATTAGGCCGACCCCGTGTTGTTGTCGGGCACCTCATTTACTCAGGAAAAACCCTGAGCAGTCACTTGAACTTGTAGTGATCCCGGGCGAGCACCGCCGCCACCGAGTGAACTTCTTCCGGGAACAAGCCCAGATTGAGCTCGGTGTTGCACTGCTCGACCATGCCGCGCAACACGGGTGGGCTGTTGATGCGTCCGAGCGGTTTGTACATAGCGCTGCCATCGCCGCCTACTTTGCTGACGTGGCAAGCCACGCACTTGCTTTGAGCGATGAGTTTTTCGCCAAGCCCGAGGTCTGCGTCCTTGAAGAAACCGGTTTGGGCGTGGGCATTGGCAGCCCACAGCACCGTGCAGACGAGCAAAGCAGAAAGTGCGGGTGATTGCATAGCAGGAGGTGAATTAAAGGACAGTTCGAAAAGTGCCAAAGCCCCTGGCGGCCTGCTCACAGGAGCTTGCGCCCTTTGGCCAGTCGATCTTCAAGGTAAGGGCCGTAAAAGTCAGGCTGGTAGGCGCCTTCCATGCGCTCGGCCACTTCTTTGCCACCCGGCCCGAAAAACAGCAGGGTGGGCGTGATGGAGATTTTCCACAATCGCGCCAGCTGGTCGTGCGTGGTGCTTTGGCCGGCAAAGTTCAGCACGGGCTGCGGGCTGCGCAGGTCTATTTGCACGATGCTGCTGCCGGCTTTGTGCATGGGAGACAGGTGGCTTTCGCGGGCCTGGCGGCAAAACACACAGCCGGCCAGGCTAGCCATAACGATCAGGGGCTGGCCTTTTTGCAGTGCATTGGCCAATTCATCCGGCAAAGACCGGGACGCAGGCAATACGGCCCCGGCGGCCGACTGGGCCCGACCAGGGACTTGCCAGCCGGCCAGGCCAGCCGCAACGAGCCACTGGCGACGGCCCCAGAGTCCGGTGCGAAACGCGCTGGGCGACTGAAACAAATCCATCAAGCCAGGCTATCGGCCCAAATGTTTTGCGCCCAAGCCATGGCATAGACGGCTTCCAGTGCATTGGCCGCCTGCGATAAACCGCCTGAGCCTGGCACGGTCAACATGGTTTTCTTTTCAGCGTCATAGCGGTGCACGCTGGCCACGTGGACCACCTCATCAGAGCTGACAAAGCTGTAGCAGGTGTTGTTGTAGATCGGCATGTTGTTGACTTGCGAGCCGGTCAACAGCGCCACCACGGCGGCCGCACAGGTTTTGCCATGCTGGTTGGCCATGTGGCCCGATTTGGGCATGCCCGGGGCGATCTGGATCGAGTCACCCAGCACGTGCACGTTTTTGGCCGCTTTGGACTCGAAGGTCAGGAAGTCCACCTCACACCAGCGCTTGTTGGCCGTGGCCAACCCGGCGTTGAGGGCAATGTCACCAGCCCGCATGGCCGGAATGACGTTGAGCACGCTGGCCTTGAGGTCGTCGTTGAACTCGAACTTCAGGGTCTTGGTGGCAACATCCACGTCCGTGACATTGTGTTTGTTGCGGTACTCGATGATGCCTTTGTAGCGATCGGTCCAGGCCTTCTTGAACAGCGCACCTTTGGAGGTCACGTCCTCATTGGCGTCCAGAATCAACACCTTGCTCTTGGGCTTGGCTTTGCTGAAGTACTCGGCCACCTGGCAGGCCCGCTCGTAAGGGCCGGGCGGGCAGCGGTAAGGGGCCAGCGGGATGGTCATGGCGAATACGCCGCCGTCGGGCATGGCCATGAGTTGCTGGCGCAGCCTCAGAGTTTGCGCACCGGCCTTCCAGGCGTGCATGACCTGTTCTTTGGCGTCAGGTTTGTTCATGCCCGGCAGCGTTTCCCACATGAAGTCAACGCCGGGCGAGACGATCAGGCGGTCGTAGCTGAGCTCAGTGCCGCCCGCCAGCTTGACGACGCGCTTGTCGGCATCGATGCTGTTGACGCGGTCCTTGACCACCTGCACGCCATGGCGCTTGGTCAGGTTGTCATAAGGCGTGGTGATGTCGGCCATGGTTTTGCTGCCGCCGATCACCAGATTGGAAATAGGGCAAGACATGAAGTAGTCGTTGGGCTCGACCAGTGTGACCTGGATTTTCTTGTCCGACCACATGCGGATGTACTTGGCCGCTGTGGCACCCGAAAAACCGCCGCCTATGACCACCACTTTGGGACCGCTGCCACCGCCCACGGTGGCACACGCTGAAACAAGGCCCGCAGCGCCAAGGACGGTGCCGGTCTGCAAAAAATGACGACGTTGCATGGCTGTAGCTCCTTATTTCTTTTGAGCGGCAAAGTAGCCGGCGATGGCAGTGATTTCGGCGTCCGAGTAGCCCTTGGCCAATTGGTGCATCAAGGTGGCGGGCCTGCGGCCGGACTTGAAGTCCAGCATGGTTTTGACCATGCTATCTTTGTCGTAGCCGGCCATAGAAACCATGCCGGGCAGTGCGCGACCTTCGGTGCCGTGGCAACCCGAGCAAGACGCCGCCCAGCTGCGTACCTGCACAGGGTCCGCCTGGGCTTGGGCCAGCGGTGACAAAGCGGCCAGCGTGAGCGCTGCCAAAGTGTGTTTCAAGTTCATGGGGGCTCCTGAAAAAAAAGCGGGGAGGGGTTGCGGGGCACAAATCAAACAGTCGTCAATGCTCTCAGAACGGCCTGTTTGGCTAAAGGTGACCCCATGTTAGCCTGAAGCGCTAAAAAGGTATGCCCGTAAAAACCCGATTTCCTGTCGCCCTTAAAATCAAGGCATGCACCAAGTCAAACAAGAATTGCTCGCAGCTTTGGCCGCCGAGCTGGAAAAACTCAGCCCCGGTGCCGGCGACAAGGCCGCCTTCGAGTCACCCAAGGTCGCCGCCCATGGCGACTTCGCCTCCACGGCCGCCATGCAACTGGCCAAGCCGCTCAAGCTCAACC
>JBIKPY010000057.1:0-19087 GCA_044357185.1 Polaromonas sp. | reverse complement strand
CAGGTGGGTGGATAAAAACAAATTGGCGTGCAATGGTTTGAGATAGCGCCAGGGCGGCTCGCCGCGGTTAAACGTCCCGCGCTGAATTTTCAGCCCGTAATGCTGCGCTGACCGAAACACGCGCATGCCCGAGACCGGGTCATTGCGCGAGAGAATCACCACCTCGACGCGTTGCTTGCCGCTGGCCTGCGCTTCACCTAGGCTCTCCGGCACGTCATTGAAGGCCAGCAGTTTTTTAACCAAAGAAAATGCCACGCCCGGCTTGGCCGGCACGTCGAGACGCTCTAACTGCAGCTGCATATAGGCCGCATCGCGCTGGCCGCCTTCTTTTTGGGGCTGCGCCATGCCTTCTTCAAAGACGCGGTTTTCTTCTTCAAAGTCAAACAGCGCCCGCGAGGAAATGGCCACCACCAGCTGACCGTCTAGATTTGCCATGCTTATTTGCTTTCCAGAAGACGCTCGCGCAAGCGCCGTGTCAACTCTTCAAAAACAGCTTGTAAACCGGGTTGTCAGTTTCTTCCACGTGCGGGTAACCCAGGGTGGCTAAAAAAGACTTGAAAGCAGCGTTGTCGGTTTTGGGCACTTGCAAGCCGACCAGGATGCGACCGTAGTCAGCGCCCTGGTTGCGGTAGTGGAACAAGCTGATGTTCCAGCCCGGCCGCATGGTGGACAAAAACTTGAGCAAGGCGCCCGGCCGCTCTGGGAATTCAAAGCGCAGCAAACGCTCGTCTTTAGACAGCGCGCTGTGCCCGCCCACCATGTGGCGCACGTGCTCTTTGGCCAGCTCGTCATGCGTCAGGTCCAGCGCCTTGAAACCGTTTTTGCTGAAGGTGCCGGCAATCTTGCGGCTCTCGCCTTTGCCCTGCGTGGTCAGGCCCACAAACACATGCGCCTGGGCCGCGTCGTTGATGCGGTAGTTGAACTCGGTCACACTGCGCGGGCCGCCGGGCAGGGCGCCGATCAGCTCGCAAAAGCGCTTGAAGCTGCCGCGCTCTTCGGGAATGGTCACGGCAAACAGCGCCTCGCGCTCTTCGCCCACCTCGGCGCGCTCGGCGACAAAGCGCAGACGGTCAAAGTTCATGTTGGCGCCGCACAAAATAGCGGCATAAGTCTGCCCCTGGGTCTTGTGTTTGGCCACGTACTGCTTGATGGCGGCCACCGCCAGCGCGCCGGCTGGCTCAACAATGCTGCGCGTGTCTACAAATACGTCTTTGATGGCGGCACAGACGGAGTCGGTGTCCACGGTCATGAATTCATCGACCAGCTCGCTGCTGATGCGAAAGGTTTCTGCGCCCACCAGCTTGACGGCCGTGCCGTCTGAAAAAAGCCCCACGTCTTGCAGCGTCACACGTTTGTGCGCCGCTACCGACTGGATCATCGCGTTCGAGTCATTCATCTGCACGCCAATCACCTTGACATCAGGCCGAACGGCCTTAATGTAGTTGGCCACGCCGGATATCAGCCCGCCGCCGCCGATAGCGACAAACACTGCGTCGAGCTGGCCCCGGCTCACACCCTGGATTTGCCGCAGGATTTCCATGGCAATCGTGCCCTGGCCGGCGATCACGTCCGGGTCGTCAAAGGGGTGCACAAAGGTCAGTCCCTTTTTTTTCTCCAGCATGGCGGCGTGCAGATAAGCGTCCGAGTAACTGTCGCCGTGCAGCAGCACCTCACCGCCCAGGGCCCGCACTGCGTCTACTTTGAGCTGTGGCGTGGTGGCGGGCATCACGATCACTGCGCGCGTGCCCAGCTTGTTGGCGCTCAGTGCAACGCCCTGCGCATGGTTGCCGGCCGAGGCACAGATCACGCCTTTTTTGAGTTGCGCCGCGCTCAGATGTGCCATCTTGTTGTAAGCGCCGCGCAACTTGAAGCTGAACACCGGCTGTTGGTCTTCACGCTTGAGCAAGACGGTGTTTTTCAGGCGCAGGCTCAGGTTTTTGGCCGGCTCCAAAGCCGACTCGACCGCCACGTCATAAACGCGGGCCGTTAGGATTTTTTTCAGGTAGTCAGCGGGCTTGAGTTTGGGTGATGACATGGTCTTTCTTTCTTGGCGTCATCATAGAGCCCCAAGAAAAAAGGCCCAGACCGGGAGGTCTGGGCCATGAATCCACTCTTTGCGGAGTGGAGGAGACAAGCGGTGCAACAATCTCTGGCTGTTTCTTGTAGCGCCCGAAGTCGAACGCACTGAAATGTCAGGTTAATGTTGCTTGATTTCAGTATAACGATTCAATGCTGCATAGCAACATAAATTCCTTACAAATTTGCGAAAAACACGGGTTTTTACAGGCGTCAGGTAAGCTATTTTGAATATGAAAGAGAGTTATTCATGGAATGCATAGTCAGCTGGGCAGGCCCGCCCGCCACACCGGGTGAGGGTTCGGCCATGTCTTTTGTGGCGCAAACCGGCAGCGGCCACACCCTGGTGATGGACGGCGCGCCCGACGCTGCCAAACCCGACAACGGCGGCGCCAACCTGGCCCCGCGCCCCATGGAAACCGTGCTGGCCGGCGCCGGCGGCTGCACCGCCTACGACGTGGTGCTGATCCTCAAACGCGGCCGGCAAGACGTGCGCGGCTGCTCGGTCAAGCTCAGTGCAGAGCGCGCCGAAGTCGACCCCAAAGTGTTCACCCGCATCAACATGCACTTTGTGGTCACCGGCAAAGGCCTGACAAGCAGCGCAGTAGAGCGCGCCATCGCCATGAGCCACGACAAATACTGCTCTGCCACCATCATGCTGGGCAAGACAGCAGACATCCGCACCAGCTTTGAGCTGGTGAGCCTGCCGGACTGACACTCAAACCCGGTGCGCCACCGTCGTCATCAATTTAGCGGCGGCGCGCATCAGGTTTTTAACAGGCGCTGGCAACTCACTGGCGCCGGCCGCTTGAGCGTCGGCCGCGTGGCGCGCTTCATCGGCCTTCATCTGCGCAACGATCGCCCGCGAAGCGTGGTCGCCGGCGGGCAGCCGCTCTAAATGGCTGGCCAGGTGCGACTCGACCTGCCGCTCGGTTTCTTGCACAAAACCCAAGCTGACACGGTCTCCCAGACGCCCCGCCAACAGGCCCATGCCGAATGCGCCTGCGTACCAAAGCGGGTTGAGCAGCGAGGCCCGTGCGCCTAGCTCGTCAAGACGCTCCTGCGTCCAGGCCAGGTGGTCACCTTCCTCGCGTCCAGCGTCTAAAAACTTCTGACGCAGCAGGGGGTCGCGCGTGCTAAGGGCTTGCGCTGCATACAGCGCCTGGGCGCAAACCTCGCCCACATGGTTTACCCGCATCAGCGCACCTGAAAGCGCTTTCTCATCCGCATTGAGCACAGTCAGCTCATTAGCCAGCGTGGGGCAGGGCTGGCTGGCGCGCGGTTTTGAAAACAAAGTGCGTAATGCACTGTCAGCGGCAGCCAAAGCAGAGTTTAAAGGGGTGTCCATGCGTATCTTTCGTGATCGATTAAACCAAACAGGCCGGTTTGCCATGTCAGGGCGGCTGCCTAGCGGTCTTTTGTGCCAGTGTAGCCACTGCCAGCGCGCCAGAAGCCGGCCGGTTTGTTGCTGGGCTGCAACGAAAAGAAATTTCGGCAGCAGTTTTCTTTGCCTTGGCCCCCGCCCTCTGGTGCAATAGCAGCAGCTTCCTAAATGGGAGGTTGGCCCGGGTCCTCAAAGCCCTGGAGCCCTATGTTTAACCTTGGAGTAACTCTCAATGAAAAAATCCCTGATTGCCCTGGCTGCTTTGGCCGCCTTCGGTACCGCTTCTGCTCAGTCCACCGTGACCATCAACGGCAAGTTCGGCGCCTCTTACACTTCAAACACGAGCAACGCTGGTGTCAAGGCCAATGGCCTTGCCATGCAAGACGGCGATGTAAACTTCGTTGTCTCGGAAGATCTGGGCGGCGGCATGAAAGCCGACGTCTTCATGGGCATTCGCCTGCGCGGCCGCGAAGCCAACACTGACGGCGCTGTCGACGGCATCGGTGCCCGTAACGCAACCGTGAGTGTGTCTGGTGGTTTCGGCTCTGTGCTGGTGGGCGCAGTTTCTTCACCTTCCTCTATCCTGGCCCGCGGCGGTGCAGGCGCAGTTGGCTTCAAAGGTATGGACGACGGCGGCGAATTGCTTGACGCTGAAGTCAACAGCGTTGAACTGCTGCAGTACACCACACCCACTTTCTCTGGCTTCAGCGGTTACGTTCAAGTGGTTGACAGCATCGGTGACGCAGGAAACTTTGGCCTCGAGAACGCAGCTCTCACACCATCTGCTAATGTGATTGGCGTGAACTACTCTGCTGGCCCTTTGAGCGCCAACCTCGACTCCACCAGCTTCAAGCGCAATTCGTCCACTTCGACTGCTGACAGCCGTGTTCGCACTTCTGCCAGCTACAACCTTGGCGTTGCCACAATTGGTTTTGGTTACCAAACCAACGACAACACCACCACCGATGTCACGCAAATGGTGCTGGGCGTGAACGTGCCCATTAGCGGTCAACTCAGCGCTGGTATCAACTACGCCTCACGCGACACCAAAACTTTGTCCACTGGCGTCTCCGCCAAGAACAAAGGCTACGAGGCTGGCGTGAACTACTCGCTGAGCAAGCGCACCGCAGTTGCTGTTTCGCATCGCGTTATTGACGAAGCAGCCAGCGCCATCAACCAGAAACACACCCGTGTTCGCTTGATGCACTCGTTCTAATTTGACGCTGACGCAAGTCAGCTGATGATTGAGACCTGAAACCCCGCTGTGGCAACATAGCGGGGTTTTTTCATGGTAGATAGTTCAAAGCGGTATGCCTAAGCAAATATTTCTGCAGCAAGCGCTGGACCTGGCGCCAAGGCCTACCACGCCGCAAGGCCGGGCTTGGCGCGTTCTCGGCTGCATGTTGCTGACCGGCTTGTTGGGCGCCTGTGCCCATGGGCCGGAGTCGGATGTCACCGCTCAAGCCCTGCGCGCACCAACGCCTTGGGATATGGCCTCGGTGGGTGATGCTGTGCCAGCGGAGCAGGCGCCAAGTGCTGCCAGCCGCTGGCAGCACCTGACTTTTCCGGGTAAAACGGCTAACCAGTTTGCTTACCTGCAAGTCGACGGCCGGCGGGCTATGGGTGTTCGCTCCAAGGGTGCGGTCAGCATGCTGCGCAAAACTGTGAGCATTGAGCCGGCGCAACTGGCAGGTTTGCGCTTTTCGTGGAAAGTGCCAAGCTTGATTGCGGGCGCAGACTTGGGCCAGGGCGGAAAGGGTGACTCTCCGGTACGACTGGTGCTGGCCTTTGACGGCGACCGTTCGCGCATGTCGCCGCGTGACCACATGCTCTCGGAGCTGGCACGCACGCTGACCGGCGAAGAGATGCCCTACGCCACCTTGATGTACGTCTGGAGTAACCACCATGTACCCGGCACGGTGTTGAAAAGCTCGCGCACTGAGCGTATTCGCAAGTTGGTGCTCGAGTCAGGGCCGGACCGCCTGAACCGCTGGCTGGACTATGAGCGCGACATACGCGCCGACTTTGTGGCAGCCTTTGGCGAAGAGCCGGGGCGGCTGATGGCAGTGGGCATCATGACCGACACCGACAACACCCGCGCTAGCACGCAGGCCTGGTACGGCCCGGTGGAGCTCAGCACAGCCGGGCGCTGAAGCCGCTAGGCATTAAGCGTAGCGCTTGTTGCGCAGGTTGTTTTTCATGTCTTGCAGCAGCGGTTGTAATTTGGGGCTGCCCACGCGCAGAGCCACTGTGGTGGCCAAGATATCGATGATCATCAGGTGCAAGAGACGCGAGACCATGGGGCTGTAGCGGTCATAGCCCTCAGGGTGGTCGGCTGACAGGTGTACATGGCCGGCGGCCGCCAGTGGTGAGCCACTGGCCGTGATAACGATGACGGTGGCGCCTTTCTTGCGGGCAATGTCGGTGGCGTCCATCAGGTCCCGCGTGCGGCCGGAGTTGGAGATCACCACCAGGCAGTCGCCCGCACCCAAAAGAGATGCGCTCATGACCTGCATATGGCCGTCGCTGTAGGCGATGGTGTTGACGCCCAGCCGGAAAAACTTGTGCTGCGCGTCTTGCGCCACGATGCCGGAGTTTCCTACGCCAATGAACTCGATGCGCTTGCCGGTCTGGCAGGCCAGCAGCAGCGCATCGACCGCTTTGCTGATGGCAAAAGTGCTGGCGTCGTTGCGATACTTCAAAAACGCCGAAACAGTGTTATCAATCACCTTGACCACCACGTCGCTGACCTTGTCGTCCGAGTCCACGCTGCGGTGAATAAAGGGCACACCTTCACTCACGCTGCCGGCCAGCTTGAGCTTGAAGTCACTCAGCCCGTCATAACCCAGGCTGCGGCAAAAGCGCACCACGGTAGGTTTGCTCACATCCGAGCGCTCAGCCAACGCGCTGATGGGCAAGTTGGCAAACGCCCGAGGGTCACTCAGCACCAGCTTGGCCACCCGCTGCTCAGCAGGCGCCAACGATGGCAGGCAAGCCTTGATGCGGTCAAGCATCACAGCCCCATAACCATCGCGACTGCCCACCACCAGCCAGGGCCGCGGGTCCGGCTTTGCCGGCCCGCAGGCGCAGCGCCCCCTCGGGGGGCAGCGCAGTACGCGAAGCGACAAGCGTGGGGGCTAACAGAGGCCGCAGCGCCGGGCCGCCCCAAGCAAGGCCAGCCCCCTCGGGGGGCAGCGCAGTACGCGAAGCGACAAGCGTGGGGGCTAACATTCTTCACTCCAACAAAAACCGTCGCGAGCGATCATCGCGCTGGCCGCGCTCGGGCCCCAGGTGCCGGCGGCATAAGGGCGCGGGCCTTGGCTGTCTTGGCGCCAGGCGTTCAAAATGGGTTCGACCCAGCGCCAGGCTTCTTCTTGCTCGTCGCTTCGCACAAACAGGTTCAAACGGCCTTCGATGACGTCTAGCAACAGGCGTTCATAGGCGCCAACGCGTTCAGAGCCAAAGCGTTTGTCAAAGTCCAAGTCAAGCTGCACGGGCGCCAGTTGGGTGCTGCTGCGCTGGCCGCTGGCCAGGCGTTTGTCGGCGCCTTGTGCCAGCAGGTGCAGCTCCAGCCCGTCCTTGGGCTGCAGATTGATGACCAGCCGGTTGGCCGCGCCCGCAGGTGTACTGAAGATCGCGTGCGGTGTCGGCCTGAAGTTGACCACGATGCGCGCATCCCGCGTCGCCAGGCGTTTGCCGGTGCGTATGTAAAAAGGCACGCCGGCCCAGCGCCAGTTGGCGATTTCGGCGCGCAGCGCAACAAAGGTTTCGGTCTGGCTGTTGGGCGCTACGCCGGGCTCACCCGTGTACGCCGGCACCGCAGCGCCGTTGCTGCTTCCGGCGGCGTATTGGCCGCGCACCACGTGTTGCTGCAAGGTCTCTGGGGTCCAGGGCTTGAGGGCGCGCAAGACTTTGAGCTTTTCGTCGCGTATGGCGTCGGCATGGGCGTTGATGGGCGGCTCCATGCCGATGGCGCAGAGCAGTTGCAAGGCGTGGTTTTGCACCATGTCGCGCAGCGCGCCGGTGTGATCGTAAAAGGCGCCGCGCTTTTCAACGCCCAGGTCTTCAGACATGGTGATCTGGATGTAGGCAATGTTCTCGCGCCGCCACAGGGGCTCAAACAAGGCATTGCCAAAGCGCAGCGCAAACAGGTTTTGCACTGAGGGTTTGCCGAGGTAATGGTCGATACGGAACACCTGCTTTTCACTGAGCACGCGGCGTACAGCTTCGTTGATGGCGCGGTTGGAGGCCAGGTCATGGCCCAGCGGCTTTTCAAGCACCACGCGGGTGGTCGGGCCGTTCAGCCCGGCAGCGGCGATCTGCTCGACCACCGACGTGAACAAGCCGGGCGCTGTGGCCACGTACATGACCACGGTGTCTGCCTGGCGGGCTTTGATCATCTCTGCGAGCCTGGCGAAGTCGGCGGGCTTTGTGACGTCCAGGCGCAGGAAGTTGAGCATGGCCGCAAAGCGTGCAAATTCTTCCTGACTCGGGCGCTTGTCGAGTTCGACTTCGTCAAAGCGGGCTTTGATGAAGGCCCGGTAGGCGTCGTCAGACAGGTCGTCACGCGCTACGCCGATGATGCGTCCGCCGGCGGGCAAGGAGCCGTGGCGAAAAGCCTGAAACAGAGCCGGCATCAATTTGCGCCAAGCCAGATCGCCAGTGCCGCCAAACAAAACGAGATCAAAACTCATGGGGTTGCTCACCGTGCCAATGGAGGTCAAAAAAGATGGTGCAGAGATGGTAACTGAGTTCCATCATGGCGTGCTGGCTTAGGCGCAAAATTTAGCTTGCAGTGCTTGTCGGTCTCATACAAATTCATCACCGTCCAGTGGTGAGACCTGTCGCCAAGCTAAGTAATCAAATTACCTTAAAATTTCAAAACAATAATCTCTTTGCGCATGCATGGGTGGCGCCGTCATAGCCGACCCGCATAATCAAACCATGAATCAACTCGACGCGCTCAAACAACTGACCACGGTGGTGGCCGACACCGGCGACTTCAAACAGCTGGCGCAGTTCCAGCCGCAAGACGCCACCACCAACCCTTCGCTGATCCTCAAGGCGGTGCAAAAACCCGACTACCAACCGCTGATGCAAGAGTTGGTCTCGCGCTTTCGCGGCAAGCCTTTGGACGAAGTGATGGACCGCCTGCTGGTGCGTTTTGGCTGCGAAATTTTGTCGCTGATACCCGGCAGGGTGTCGACCGAGGTAGACGCCCGCCTGAGCTTTGACAGCGCCGCAACCCTGGCCCGGGGCGAGCGCCTGATTGCGCTTTACAAGGCTGAAGGCATTGCCGCTGAGCGGGTGCTCATCAAGGTGGCGGCCACCTGGGAGGGCATCGTCGCTGCCAAAGAACTCGAGCGCCGCGGTATTCGCACCAACCTCACGCTGCTGTTCTCTTTTTGTCAGGCGGTCGCTTGCGGCCAGGCCCAAGTGCAGCTGATATCGCCCTTTGTCGGGCGTATTTACGATTGGTACAAAAAAACTGCGGGCGCGGTCTGGGTCGAGGCCGACAAGGCCGGCGCCAAGGACCCCGGCGTGCAGTCGGTGCGCGAGATTTACAACCATTACAAAAAATTCGGCATTGCCACCGAAGTCATGGGCGCGAGTTTTCGCAACACCGGCCAGATCACTGCGCTGGCCGGTTGCGACTTGCTGACCATCAGCCCCGAGCTGTTGGCGCAACTGGCCGCCAGCCAAGCGCCGCTGGAGCGCGCACTGAGCGCGCAAGACGACCAAAAAATGGACCTGCAGCCTGTGCAGTTTGACGAAGCAGGTTTTCGCTTTGCGCTCAATGAAGACGCCATGGCCACCGAGAAGCTGGCCGAAGGCATTCGCGCTTTTGCGGCTGACGCCATCAAGCTCGATCAGCTGATGCTTGCCGTATGAACGGGCTCACACGCTGCGACCGCACGCCGGCCTGGGCGCAGCTGCAAGCCCACTTTGGCAGCGGGGCGCAGCCCGCCAGGGCCTTTGACCTGCGCCAGGCTTTTGCGGCCGACCCGGCGCGTTTTGAAGCTTTCAGTCAGCAGGCGCCGCATGTCTTTGCCGACCTGTCAAAAAACCTGATCGACGCACCCACCGAATCCTTGCTGCAAAGCCTGGCCCGCCAGTGCGGTGTGACGGCGCTGCGCGACGCCATGTTTGAAGGCCTGCCGATCAACAACACCGAGCAGCGCCAGGTGATGCACTTTTTGCTTCGCCAGCCGCCGCGTGCGGCCGGCGAAGCGGCTCGACCCTGGGATGCTGAGCTTACGCAGGTGCACGAAACGCTCAACGCCATGCTGGCCTATGCCGAACAAGTGCGCGCCGACGAGGGCATCACCGACGTGGTCAATATCGGTATTGGCGGTTCGGACTTGGGCCCGCAGATGGCGGTGCAGGCGTTGGCTGAATTTGCCATGCCGGGCAAGCGCCTGCATTTTGTGTCCAACGTGGACGGCCACGAGCTGGCCGGTCTGCTGGTGCGCCTGAATGCCGGCAAAACACTTTTTCTGGTGGCCTCCAAGACCTTCACCACCACCGAGACCATGACCAACGCGCTGTCAGCCAAGCGCTGGTTTGAAGCGCAGTTGGGCGCAGCCGCGCCGGCCCTGGTGTCGCGCCACTTTGCCGCGCTCACTACCAACGTGGCGGCGGCACGTGAGTTTGGCATCAGCACCACTTTTGGTTTTTGGGACTGGGTGGGCGGGCGTTATTCGCTGATGTCGGCGATCGGTTTGGCGCTGGCCATCAGCATCGGGGCCGTCGGCTTTCGGGACATGCTGGCCGGCGCGCATGCCATGGACCAGCATTTTTGCAGCGCGCCGGCAGAGCGCAATTTACCCATGCGCCTGGGCCTGCTGGACGTCTGGTATCGCAATTTTCATGGCTTCACCAGCCGCAGCATCGCGCCTTATCACAGCGCCTTGCGGCGCTGGCCTGCTTACTTGCAGCAACTGGAGATGGAGAGTAACGGCAAGCATGTGGACCGTGAAGGTCAGGCGCTGCCCTATGGCACGGCGCCAGTGCTCTGGGGCGAGCCGGGCACCAACGGTCAGCATGCTTTTTTTCAGATGCTGCACCAGGGAACTGACGTGGTGCCTGTGGAATTTGTCGCGGTTAAAAAAGCAGCCCACCATTTGCCCGGCCATCACGACAAGCTGCTAGCCAACGCGCTGGCGCAGGCCCAGGCTTTCATGCTGGGCCAAGCGGACGCAGGCGGCCACCGGCACTTTGCGGGCAACCGGCCCAGCACCTTTTTGCTGCTGGATGAACTGACGCCCGCCAGCCTGGGCGCGCTGCTGGCATTGCAGGAGCACCGCGTATTTGTCAGCGGTGCCGTCTGGGGCATCAACAGTTTTGACCAGTGGGGCGTCGAGCTCGGCAAGGTGCTGGCCAAAGATATCGAGTCGCGTTGGCAAAGCGGCGATGTCAGCGGCCTGGACGCATCCACCGCCGGTTTGCTGGCGCGGTTGCGGTCTTAAGGTCTTCAGCTCTTCATGACTTAAGCGGCGGGCGCGCGGCTTTGATGCAGCGCAAGCTTCGTTCTGATATGCAGGCCTTCTGCGTTTGAAAACTGCTGCGCCCCAAGTGCGCGTCCTAAAATGAAATTGACAGACTTGGGCTAAGACGTACCAAGGGCGATTTTCATTTTTCCCGCCTACAAACCTTGGTATTGCATGAACTTCTTGCCTTTGCTGAACCCTTGCTCCGCTGCTCGTAAAGCTGCTTTTAGCCTTTGGCTGGCTTTGGCTGCAAGCACAACAAGCTACGCGGCGGCCCCGCTTTCTCTGTGGCCCACCATTCCCTTCATCCGTGGTCAGGACCTGTGCCAGTTTCAGGACGCTTACGGAAAAAGCCGCAGCGAATTGGCCCAGGAGATGACCGGCCTGCTCAAAGATTTGCTGAGCTATGGGGCTGAAGCTGATGAAGCCTTGAACAGCTTGTTAGCCATAGAGGCCCTGATCACTAAAAACCGCCGCCTGGCAACCACGGGCCAAGCCATGGACCTGACGCTAGAGGCCAGCCTGCGCGCTGCACTGGACGGCTTGTACCGAGAGATCAAGCCCAAAGACAGAAAGCTCACTTTCCTCAATCCGACCCCCTTGCTCGATATGCTGCGCGAGTTGCGCAGCGCGCAGCGCCAAAGTACCCTCAACCAACAGCAACTGGCCAAAATTTCAGGTTTTGCATGGGGCACCTACGCCTACGGGCCTGGCTGCCGTGGTGATCTGCTTGTCACGCTGCACATCGAGCTGGGCAGTGGCGCTTCGCACAGCTTTCAGGCCCAGGGCCGGCCGGAGTCTGTCATGACGGCGGTGGCGGCCCAAATGTTCAAGCAAGTGCAGCGCACGGTGTTTCCGTCGGTGGTGAACATGGGCAAAAAATCCCTGACCTTGCTGGGCGCCCCAGGCTCGCCAATTGGCATGGCACCCACGCCCTCAGTGGCTGAGGCGGCCTGTGCTGCCAGCCGTGGCCGTTTGCCCCTGTGGGATGAATACGAGTTCTTGTCGGCACTGGGGGAATGGAGCGGCGGCGTAGCGCTTGACCACAGTTACTGGGCCCTGGCCGACGGCCATGTGCTGGCACCTGACCTCAGAAACCCCTCCCCGGTGCGGCACCCGGAAGATGTCAACTCTAACGAGATTTATTTTTACTGCGTGCGCTGAACCAGCGCCATGAAAAAACCCCCGCAGGGCAGAAGCCTTGCGGGGGTTTTGCTTCGAGAAGCTGGCTTCTTACATGCCCATGCCGCCCATGCCACCCATGCCGCCCATGTCACCGCCGCCCATGCCGCCGCCGGCAGGTGCGTCATCCTTAGGAGACTCAGCGACCATGCACTCGGTGGTCAGCATCAGCGAAGACACCGATGCTGCGTTTTGCAGCGCAGTGCGGGTCACTTTCGTGGGGTCCAGAATACCCATTTCGATCATGTCGCCGTAGGTGTCGTTGGCAGCGTTAAAGCCGTAGTTGCCTTTACCGGCCAACACGGCATTGACCACCACAGAGGCTTCGCCGCCTGCGTTGTAAACGATCTCGCGCAGAGGCGCTTCGATGGCTTTGAGCACCAGCTTGATACCGGCGTCCTGGTCAGCGTTATCGCCTTTGATGGCGCCAGCCGTTTGCTTGGCACGCAGCAATGCAACACCGCCGCCAGCCACGATGCCTTCTTCCACAGCAGCGCGGGTAGCGTGCAGGGCGTCTTCAACGCGGGCTTTTTTCTCTTTCATTTCGACTTCGGTGGCAGCGCCTACCTTGATCACGGCCACACCGCCGGCCAGCTTGGCCACGCGCTCTTGCAGCTTCTCGCGGTCGTAGTCGGAGGTGGCTTCTTCGATCTGAACGCGCACTTGCTTGACGCGCGCTTCGATGTCTGCAGCTGCGCCGGCACCGTCGATGATGATGGTGTTTTCTTTGCCCACTTCGATGCGCTTGGCAGAGCCGAGGTCAGCCAGGGTCACTTTTTCGAGCGACATGCCGACTTCTTCAGCGATCACTTTGCCGCCGGTCAGGATGGCGATGTCTTCGAGCATGGCTTTGCGGCGATCGCCGAAACCAGGTGCCTTGACAGCGACAACCTTCAGGATGCCGCGCAGTGTGTTCACCACCAAAGTAGCCAGGGCTTCGCCCTCGACTTCTTCGGCCACGATCAACAGTGGACGGCCAGCCTTGGCGACTTGCTCCAGGGTGGGCAGCAGGTCACGGATGTTGCTGATCTTCTTGTCGTAGAGCAGCACAAACGGGTTGTCCAGCAAAGCGGCTTGCTTTTCAGGGTTGTTGATGAAGTAAGGGCTGAGGTAGCCGCGGTCAAACTGCATGCCTTCAACGACTTCCAGCTCGGACTCGAGTGACTTGCCGTCTTCCACGGTGATGACGCCTTCTTTGCCGACTTTGTCCATGGCATCAGCAATGATTTTGCCGATGGTTTCGTCAGAGTTGGCAGAGATCGAGCCGACCTGTGCGATTTCTTTCGACGTGGTGGTGGCTTTAGAAGCTTTTTTCAGTTCTGCGACCAGAGCCGAAACAGCCTTGTCGATGCCGCGCTTGAGGTCCATCGGGTTCATGCCGGCCGCCACGTACTTCATGCCTTCGTGCACGATGGCTTGCGCCAGCACAGTCGCTGTGGTGGTGCCGTCGCCAGCGATGTCGGAGGTCTTGGAAGCGACTTCCTTGACCATCTGCGCGCCCATGTTCTGCAGCTTGTCTTTGAGTTCGATTTCTTTAGCGACGGACACGCCGTCTTTGGTCACGGTGGGGGCGCCGAAAGAGCGCTCGAGCACCACGTTACGGCCTTTAGGGCCCAGGGTGACTTTGACGGCGTTGGCCAGGATGTTGACACCCTCGACCATGCGTGCGCGGGCTTCGCCGCCGAAAACTACATCTTTTGCTGCCATGTGTGGCTCCTAAATAGGGTTAAAAATTCAAATACGGGGATTGATCAGTTTGGGAACAGAGCGAACAGGCCTAAATTGTGAAAATGGGGTGCGTTGTTCGGTCAGTCCCACAAAGTTTTCGGGTTTATTTGCTGAGAAAATTATTTCTCAACGACAGCAAATAAATCTTCCTCTTTCATGACGAGCAGCTCGTCGCCATCGACCTTGACGGTCTGGCCGCTGTATTTGCCAAACAGGACGCGATCGCCCACTTTGACGCCGACGGGGCTGAGTTCGCCCTTGTCGTTTTTCTTGCCGGGGCCGACGGCCAGGACTTCACCTTGATCTGGCTTTTCAGCAGCGCTGTCAGGGATGACGATGCCCGAAGCGGTTTTGGTTTCGTTTTCGACGCGTTTGACAATCACGCGGTCGTGCAGGGGACGAAGTTTCATGGGAGCTCCTTGTTTTGAAACACAGTTATGGACATTAAAAAGCACCGGCTGACTCACGCGAGTAGTTGGTGCTCGCTAACATTTTTGAGGGTTGGGGCTTTGCCGGACTGAACCAGTCAACCCAGGCTTGCTAGCACTCAACGCCATCGAGTGCTAATCATAAGGGCGTTTTGACAGCTTTCAAGCCCCGGACCGGGTACTTGGAAACTAAAAAGGGGTTTTTAGCCTTCAATCCCCCAATTGGCGGTTGCTGGCGGGCCAGCTTGCTTGACAGCCCAGTCCTTGGCCACGAGGATGAGGGCACATTCACTTGGCAGACAAAAAAATATGTCCGTTTACGATTTTGAAGCTTTGCAGATCCATGGCGAGCCAGTGCGCTTGGAGCAGTTCAGGGGCCGGCCGATGTTGATCGTCAACACTGCCAGCGCTTGCGGCTTCACGCCGCAGTTTGCCGGCCTGGAGGCCTTGCACAAGCAGTACGCCGGGCAGGGCCTGGTGGTTTTGGGTTTTCCGTGCAACCAGTTTGGTGCGCAGGACAAGGGCAGCAACAGCGAGATTGCCGAGTTCTGCCAAAAGAACTACGGTGTGAGTTTTGCGATGATGGCCAAGGTCGAGGTCAATGGCGCCGGCGCACACCCGCTCTACCAATGGTTGTGCAAAGAAGCGCCCGGCCTGCTCGGCACCCAAAGCATCAAGTGGAACTTCACCAAATTTTTGGTGGCCAAAGACGGCACGGTGCTCAAGCGCTATGCGCCCACCGACACGCCTCAGAGTCTGGCAAAAGACATTGAAGCAGCCCTGACATAACATGCTTGTTTCACACAACGACCAAAGAGCACCAAGTGGCAGATCTTCATATCGTCAGTGAACACACCCTGGGCATGGCTGCGGCGCGTCAATTGGCCTTGGAGTGGGCGCAGGAAATGGAGACTGATTTCCGCATGCGCTGCACTTACCAGGAAGGGCCGCAGCAAGACTTAGTGACATTTGAAGGCACAGGCGCCAAGGGCACGCTTGAAGTGAACGCCACAAGCTTTGACCTCAAGGTCAAACTGGGTTTCATGCTGGGCAACTTCAAAGACAAAATTGAAGCTGTCATTCGCAAAAAACTGGATGCTTGCGGCTGAGCCGGCTTGACCCAGGTTTAAACATAAAAGTAACTCTCACCCCTTTTCAGACCCTCACCGGGGTTCAGACACCATGGCCCTGACGATCAACCACCTGTCCATCCGCACACTCGACATGGAGAGCACGCGCCGCTTTTATGTGGACCTGCTCGGCCTGAGCGTCGGGCCGCGTCCGGCTTTTCCTTTTCCCGGCCTCTGGCTTTACCGTGGCGACCATGCCGACGTCGCCAACGCCGTGGTGCATGTGATCGGCATGGACCCGAACGACCCGGATGGCCTGAAAAAATACCTGGGTGATCGCGACGTTTCTGCGCTCACGGGCAGTGGTGCCGTGGACCATATTGCATTTCTGGCCGACGATCTGGCCGGCATGCTGGCCAACCTGCAGGCCCGGGGTGTTACCCCGCGCCAGCGTACGGTGCCATCTATCGGCTTGCATCAGCTGTTTCTCGATGACCCGAACGGCGTGGTGGTCGAGCTCAATTACCCGGCTGCCGAAAAGCAGGCACTCGACGCAGCAGCCTGAATGGCGCGCATCGTTGTCATCGGCGGTTCGCTGGGCGGCTTGCTGGCTGCCAATGTTCTGCACCGGCAGGGCCACGAAGTCTGTGTGCTTGAAAAAGTCCGCGGCTCCATGGACGGGCGGGGTGCCGGCATCGTCACGCACGACGCGCTGTTTGCGGCTTTGGGGCAGGCCGGTCTTCAGGTCGACGAAGCGTTGGGCGTTCAGGTGCGCCAGCGCGTGGCGGTGGACGCGCAGGGCCGCACCGAGGTGTGCATTGACATGCCGCAGGTGCTGACCTCCTGGAGCCGTCTTTATGACTTGCTACACCAGCTCTTGCCGTCTTCGCTGTATGTGCAGGGCGTCACGGTACAAAAAATCGAGCAGCAAAGCAATGCTGCGGTGGTGCACGGCCTGGGCCCGCAAGGGCCGCAAACCTGGTCGGCGAAGCTGGTGGTGGCCAGTGACGGCATCCGTTCGGTGGTGCGTCAGCAATATGCGCCGCTGGTGCAGCCGTGCTACGCCGGTTATGTCGCCTGGCGCGGCGTATGCGACGAAGCGGTGTTGTCCGATCGCACGCTGCAAACAGTTTTTGAGACCTTCGGCTTTGGTTTGCCTTTGGGTGAGCAACTCATCGGCTACCCCGTTGCCGGCCCCGGCAATGACGTTCGCCCCGGGCACCGTGCCTACAACTTTGTCTGGTACCGGCCGGCGCCTGCGCCGGTGTTGGCGCGCTTGCTCACCGATGCAGACGGCGTGAGTCATCAGGGGGGTATTTCTCCGAACAAGGTGGACTGGCGTCAGGTCGCCGACATGCGCCAGGCGGCGCGCGCTTTGCTGGCGCCGCAGTTTGCCGAGATGATCGAGAAAACCGCGCAGCCTTTTTTGCAGCCCATTTACGACCTGTCCTCTGAGCGCGTGGCCTTCGGCCGGGTGGCCTTGATGGGAGACGCTTCTTTTGTTGCCCGCCCGCACATCGGCATGGGCGTGACCAAAGCGGCGCAGGATGCTGTGGCGCTGGCAGACGCTATTGCGCAGCACGGGGCGACGCCCCAGGCCTTGCAAGCCTACGAAGAGCGCCGCGTGCCCGAATGCGAAGCCGCTGTCGCCAGAGCGCGCTGGCTGGGCGCTTACATGCAGTCGCAAGCCCAGTCTGCCAGCGCCCAGACCAGCTCACGCAGCTCCCACGAGGTGGTGTCAGAAACTGCCATCGACATGGACCGCTATGGCCAGCAGAGCTCTTTCCCGGGAGCAGCAGCGATGCGACTGCGCCCGGGACAGCCTGGCCAGCGTCTCAGCCCTTGATGCCCGCTGCTTGACGCAGCATCGCAGCCTTGTCGGTGCGCTCCCAGCTGAACTCCGGTTCATCACGGCCGAAGTGGCCGTAGGCGGCGGTTTTTTCGTAGATCGGGCGCAGCAGGTCCAGCATCTGGATGATGCCTTTGGGGCGCAGGTCAAAGTGCTCGTTGACCAGCGCGGCGATCTGCTCGTCAGGAATCACGCCCGTGCCTTCGGTGTAGATGGTCACGTTCATGGGCTTGGCCACGCCAATCGCGTAAGCCACCTGGATCTGGCACTGCTTGGCCAGGCCAGCGGCAACGATGTTCTTGGCGACATAACGCGCAGCGTAGGCGGCTGAGCGGTCCACCTTAGTGGGGTCCTTGCCGGAAAACGCGCCGCCGCCGTGCGGGCAGGCGCCCCCGTAGGTGTCCACAATGATCTTGCGGCCGGTCAGGCCGCAATCACCTTGCGGGCCGCCTGTGACAAAACGACCGGTCGGGTTGACCAGGTATTTGGTGTCTTTGAGCCACTCCTTGGGCAGCACGGGCTTGATGATTTCTTCGATCACGGCCTCGATAAAGGCTGGCTTCATTTTGGTGCCGTCACTCATTTCGGGGCTGTGCTGGCTGGACAGCACCACGGTGTCGATGCTGTGCGGCTTGCCGTCCACATAGCGCATGGTCACCTGGCTCTTGGCGTCCGGGCGCAGGAAAGGCAGGCGGCCGTCTTTGCGCAACTGCGCCTGACGCTCAACCAGGCGGTGTGCGTAGTAAATGGGCGCAGGCATGAGCTCGGTGGTCTCGCTGCAGGCGTAGCCGAACATCAGGCCCTGGTCACCGGCGCCGGTGTTCAGGTGGTCGTCAGACGCATGGTCCACGCCCTGGGCGATGTCATTGCTTTGCTTGTCATAAGCCACCAGCACCGCGCAGCCCTTGTAGTCAATGCCGTACTCGGTGTTGTCGTAGCCGATGCGCTTGATGGTGTCGCGCGCCACCTGGATGTAGTCCACATGCGCGTTGGTGGTGATCTCGCCGGCCAGCACCACCAGACCGGTGTTGCACAGGGTCTCAGCGGCCACGCGGGACTTGGGGTCCTGCTTGAAAATCGAGTCGAGGATCGCGTCAGAAATCTGGTCGGCGACCTTGTCGGGGTGGCCTTCGGATACGGACTCGGATGTGAAAAGAAAATCGTTCGCCATGCTGTTGCACTCCATCAGGTTAGTCGGCGCGTTGCCGGCTTGGGGATGCCTCGGCGAACGCTTTAGCAGAGGTGTTTAACGTCGCCCTGCAAGTTGTTCTGTAACTCGGCGACGTGTTAATTATATGCCGGGCGCGGCAGTTTCGGCCACTTAAACTAAGCCACTTCCCAAAGAAGGCCGACGTGTGCCTCGGGCAGATGCCTGTAACCCGCTTGCCGACCACCATTGCCTGATGCTTTTGCTGTTTCGATTTTTCTCAATCTGGCCCTTGCGCGCACTGCATGCGCTGGGCGCAGCCTTGGGCTGGACGGTCTGGGCGCTCAGCCCGCGTTACCGTGCCACTTTCCGATCTAACGTGGCTCAGGCCGGGGTCACTTTCGAGCAGGCCCGCCCTGCCATTGCCGAGGCCGGTCGTTTTGTCGCTGAGCTGCCCAAACTCTGGATGCGCCCCCACGGCCAGTCCTGTCTGGGCAATGTCAAGGTCACAGGTCAGGCCCATGTGGAGGCGGCATTTGCCGCTGGGCGCGGGGTGATTTTTTTCGGGCCGCATGCCGGCAGTTTTGAGTTGGCGCCACAGGTGCTGGCCGAACTCTACGGCCCTGTCACTGCTATTTACCGGCCTGCGCGCAAGCCCTGGCTGGCACGGCTGACGCAGCTGAGTCGACAGCGCCCCGGCATGGTGGCGATTCCGGCCAGCCTGAGCGGCATC
>JBIKPY010000105.1:0-6005 GCA_044357185.1 Polaromonas sp. | reverse complement strand
GCAACGGCCATGAACGTCGCCAGGCTTAAACTCTTTGACTTGTTCAACCGACGATCCAAAACAGCCGCCTGATTCAGACTACCGAATCACACAAGGCTCAGGCTCATACCTGATTTGGAAAATACTCCCGTGTTCCGCAAGCCCGCCGCAATGCCGTTGATCGAGATGTGAATACCGCGCTGCACGCGTTCGTCTGCTTTGCCTTCGCGGTAGCGGCGGATCAGCTCGACTTGCAGGTGGTGCAGCGGGTCGATGTAGGCGAAGCGGTGGCGGATGGAGCGTTGCAGGGCGGCGTTGCCGGCCAGGCGCTGTTTGTGGCCGGTGATCTGACTCAGGGCTTCGGCGGTGCGCTGCCATTCGGCTTCGATGGTGGCAAAGGTTTTTTTGCGCAGTCGGGTGTCGCTCACCAGTTCGGCGTAGCGTGAAGCCAGTGCCAGGTCGCTCTTGGCCAGCACCATGTCCATGTTGCTGAGCAGGGTGCTGAAAAACGGCCACTGCTTGTACATTTTTTGCAGCATCGCCAGGCCTTCCTTGCGTGTGTGCGGGCCGGCGTCCAGCCAGCGGTTGACCGCCGAGCCAAAGCCGTACCAGCCGGGCAGGGCCAGGCGGCACTGGCCCCAGCTGAAGCCCCAGGGAATGGCGCGCAAGTCTTCTATCTTTTGGGTCGCTTTGCGGGAGGCCGGGCGCGAGCCGATGTTGAGTTCGGCAATTTCGCGGATCGGCGTGGCGCTGAAAAAGTAGTCGGTGAAGCCCGGGGTCTCGTACACCAGCGCGCGGTAGGCGGCCATGCTGGCGGCAGACAGTTGGCTGGCGGCTTCCAGAAAGGCTTTGGAAGCTGGCTTGGTAGGCTGCAAGAGCGTGGCTTCGAGCGTGGCGGCGACCAGGGTTTCGAGGTTGCGCCGGCCGATCTCGGGGTTGGCGTATTTGGAGCCGATCACTTCGCCTTGCTCGGTCAGCCGAATCTGCCCGCGCACGGTGCCCGGTGGCTGCGCCAGGATGGCCTGGTAGCTGGGGCCGCCGCCACGCCCCACCGTGCCGCCGCGGCCGTGGAACATGCGCAGCTGGATGTTGTGCGAGTCGGCCAGCTGGTCAAACAGCTCGACCAGCGCCATCTCTGCGCGGTACAGCTCCCAGTTGCTGGTGAAGATGCCGCCGTCCTTGTTGCTGTCGGAGTAGCCCAGCATGATGTCTTGCTCGGCGCCACTGCGTTGCACCAGCGCGGCCACGCCGGGCAGCTGGTAGAACTCGCGCATGATGGGCGCGGCGTTGCGCAGGTCTTCGATGGTTTCAAACAGCGGCACGACGATCAGGTCGTTGACCGGTGCGTTGTTCGTTGACACGCCTTCAAGGGTGCCGCGCATCAGGCCGACTTCTTTTTGCAGCAGCAACACTTCGAGCAGGTCGCTGACGGTTTCGGTGTGGCTGATGATGTAGTGGCGAATGGCCTGGTGGCCGTAGCGCTGGCGGGCGGTGAGGGCGGCTTCAAAAATGGCCAGTTCGCCGCGGGTGTGCGCTGAATAGCCGGCACCGATGACGCGCAGCGGCCGCGCGTCGGCCAGCAGGCGCAGCAGCAGCGTGCGCTTGTCAGCTTCACTCAAGCTGGCGTAGCGGGGCTCGAGTTGCGCCGTGGCCAGCAGTTCGGCAATCACTTCTTCATGCTTGTCTGAGCTTTGGCGCAAGTCCACCGTGGCCAGATGAAAGCCAAAAACCTGCACCGCGCGTATCAGCGGGTGCAGGCGCTGGGTGGCCAGCGCGCCGCCGTGGTGGCCCTGCAAAGAGCTCTCGATGATGCGCAGGTCGGCCAGAAAATCTTCGGCCAGGGCGTAGGGGTTTTGCGGGGCCACGGCGTGCCGTGCGGCCTCGCCGCCGCTGAGCGCCTTGAGTGTGGCGGCCAGCCGCGCGTAGATGCCGGTGAGGGCGCGGCGGTAGGGCTCGTCCTGGCGGTGCTCGTTGGTGTCGGGCGAGCTTTCGGCCAGCGCCTGCATGGCCGGGCTGACCTGAACCAGCATGGCTGACACCGACAGTTCTCCGCCCAGGTAATGCACTTCGGTCAGGTAGTGGCGCAGCGCCATGTCGGCCTGGCGGGAGAGGGCGTATTCCAGCGTCTGGGCGCTGACGTTGGGGTTGCCGTCGCGGTCGCCGCCTATCCACTGGCCCATGCGCAAAAAGCTGTGCACGGGTTGCTGGCCGAGCTCGCGCTCGAGGTTGGCATAAAGCTTGGGAATCTCGCGCAAAAAAGTGGCTTCGTAGTAGCTCAGCGCGTTCTCAATCTCGTCGGCCACCGTGAGCTTGGAAAAGCGCAGCAGGCGCGTTTGCCACAGTTGCATGACGCGTGCCCGCAATTGCATTTCGTTGGCGGCCAGCTCGCGCGGGCTGAGTGCGTCTTTGGCGGCGTTGGAGGCGGCGGCCAGCGCTTTAATGTCGTCGCGCGCTGTCAGCAACTGGGCAATTACGCGCTCGGCGTCCAGAATGCTTTTGCGCTGCACCTCGGTCGGGTGGGCGGTGAGCACCGGCGAGACAAAGCTGTGCGCCAGCGTTTGCGAAATGACCTTGGGCGAAATGCCGGCCCAGCGCAGGCGGGCCAGCGCCACCTCGATGCTGCCTTCTTGCGTGTCACCGGCGCGCTCGTGCACGACGCGGCGGCGGATGTGATGGCGGTCTTCGGCCAGGTTGGCCAGGTGGCTGAAATACGTGAAGGCGCGGATGACGCTGACGGTCTGGTCACCCGACAGGCTTTTGAGCAGTTTTTTCAGGGTCTTGTCGGCTTCGGCGTCGGCGTCACGCCGGAAACCCACCGAGAGTTTGCGCACCTGCTCGATCAGCTCATAAGCCGCCTGGCCTTCTTGTTCGCGGATCACGTCACCCAAAATGCGGCCCAGCAGGCGAATGTCTTCGACCAGCGGGCGCTCGTTGTCGCGTGCGCGGGCAGCGCCGGCGCTGGGTGGGGAGGGGGTTTGGGCCCGTGCGGGACTCGGCATGCCCGTGCGATTGCTCATATGGATATGCCTTGGGCGGTGTGGGCCTGTGCCTGGGCTTGCAGTGACAGTTCGCACACCTTGAATACGTGTTCCTGAGCCATGCAATGCGCAGTGCGATTGGAGATGTCTTCCAGCAAGGATTGGAAATAGCGTATGGGCATTTGGTCGCAGTCAATATGGCGCGTGCCTTTGCGGTCGGCCAGAAATAAGTGGCCCGTTCCGGGCCGGCCTTCGATGTCCAAGTATTTGCGTATCTCGATACTGCCCTGTGTGCCCGTCACGAACAAGCGGCCATCGCCCCAAGTCGGCATGCCATCGGGCGTGAACCAGTCCACGCGCACATAGCCTCGATGCCGGGCAGCTTGCAAGATGATCTCGCCGAAATCCTGGAAATCATCACGTGTTGCAGAGCCGTAATGCCCAACATGGCTGTGCGCAATGCACACGTCGGTCGCCCCCGTGAACAGCAGGAACTGGTCAATCTGGTGCGACGCGATGTCCACCAGGATGCCGCCAAATTGTCCGGTCTCGAAAAACCATGCGGGCCGGATTGCCGCGTTCAGGCGGTGCGGCCCCATGCCCAATGTCTGTACCGGCTCGCCAATGGCTCCTGTTCGGACCAGATCCAGTGCATGCTCCACCGCCGGCACCAGATGGCGCTCGGAGAAGCAGATGGAAAAGATACGTCCTGTTTCGGCGACGGCTGCCCGCACTTGCTCCAGCTGCGCGAAGCTGGTGACGCCAGGCTTGTCCGCCAGCACGTCCTTACCGTTGCGCATGGCTTTGACGGCGATGGCCGCCCTTTGCGATGGCACGGCGGCAGTGACGATCAGATCGACGCCTGGGTCTTCCAGATATTGATCCGGGTCGTCACTGCTGGGCAAGGCGGGAAACCGCTCCTTCAGGCCCTGCGCCACCTTGGGGTCCGAGGTTTGGGTGCAATAACCCACGCACAACGCGCCGGCACTCTGTAGTTCCGCAACTAGTTCGTATATGTGCCGGTGGTCGATGCCGACCACCGCAAACCGGATGGGCTTTCTGGATTGGGAGATGTTCACGGGTCAATAACCCACGAGCTTCGCGATACCACTGGACAGCCAGGGAATGTACGTCGTCAGCACCATCACGCACATCAGGGCCCAGAAGAATGGCATGACTTCTTTGTAGACCTCGTTGATCTTGACTTTGGCGATATTGGCCGTGGCAAAGACCAATACGCCCAGCGGCGGGGTCAAGGCACCCAGCACCAGGTTCATCACCATGATGATGCCCAGGTGAACCGGGTCCACGCCGGCCATCATGGCAATCGGCATCAGGATCGGGACCAGGATGACGATCGATGCGATGAACTCCATTGCCAGCCCGACGATCAACAAAAAGATATTGAGCACCAGCAGGAACAGCCATTTGTTGTCGGCCAGGAAACCCATCGACTCCGCAATCTTCTGCGGTATGCGCTCTATGCCCAGCGCCCAGCCAAACGGCGCCGACGCCGCCACGATGGCGATGATGGCTATGGTGTCGGTCAGGCCTTCCTTCGTGATTTCGGGCAGGTGTTTCCACTGCAGTTGGCGGTACGCCAGCACGCCCACCAAACACGCGTAAATCACGGCGATGGCACCGGCCTCCGAGGCCGTGAAAGCGCCGCTGCGCATGCCGCCGACCACGAACAGCGGTACCAACAGCGCCGGAATGGCGTCGCGGAAGGCCGCCATGCGGTCCCGCCAACCCATGGGTTTGGTGGATGGCTCCAGCCCCCGCCGCCGTGCCTGTATGTGCACGGTGATCATCAAGGCCACCGCCATCATCAGGCCGGGAACGATACCCGCCGTGAACAGCGCGCCGACGGACACTGCGCCGGCCGCGGAGAAGATGATCATGCCGATGCTGGGCGGTATCAGGTTGTCGATGGTGGATGCGCAACTTGTGACGGCGGCGGCAAATGGTCTGGGGTAACCCCGCTTCTCCATCTCTGGTATCAGCACTTTCGCCGTACCTACCGCCACCGCCAGCGACGATCCCGAGAGGCCGCCCATGACCGTGTTGGAGACTACATTCACCTGCGCCAAGCCCCCGCGCATATGCCCCACCAGCGACGAAGCGAAACGGACCAGGTGGTGCGTGATGCCGCTGGCGTTCATCACGTGTGCGGCCAGGATGAAGAATGGTATGGACATCAGCAGGAACGAGTTGACCGAGGTGGCCAGCGTCTGGGAGATGGGCAACATCATCAGGTCGCCCTGTTTGGCGAACGACGCGTAGGCCGCGAACACCAGACAATAGGCGATAGGCACATCCAAGAACATCAGCCCCAGCGCCACCAGATGCAGAGTCCAGCCCACGCTCAGGCCGATGGCAAACCAAGGTGTAGCACTCAACAGGCATTGGAAGACCAGGAAGCCCAGCGTCACCGCACCCAGCCCCGACCAAGGAAGCCGGGAGGCCAGCGGATTGGAGGCGGCCAGGAAAACAAGGGACAGCGCAGCGCCCGCAGGTACGGCCAGGTAGAGGTTCCTGGACGGCCATTCCAGCGACCCGCTGGTGCCCGTGACGCGTGAGCAAAAGTCCCAGCCATGAATCATCATGGCGAAGCAGGAGGCGGACATGATGATGACGGCGAAAAAGTCCAGCCGCTGCTGGTTGACCGCGGACACGCGGCTCACCACAAACTCCATGCGCATGTGCCTCTTCATCCCGATCAAGACGGCGCAACCCAGGTAGACACACCACACGAAGAGCCAGCGTGCGAGCTCTTCCGACCAGGACAGCGGGTCGTCGAGCACATAACGGAAAACCACTTGCAGCACGGTGAGCAGCACGGTAGCCGCGAGCATTGCGGTGCACAGAAAGCCCAGGGCCTTGTTGGCCGATCTGAAAAACCACTGGATTGAAGTCATGCGGATGGTGTGGGTGTAGATGGCGCGAACGCCTGGGTGGAGCCGCGCTGGATCAGCGCGGGCGCGTAATAGGCGGACTGCGGAACAGGGGGCTCCCCGGCGTCCTTGCCCTGGTTGATCTTGCGAATGA
>JBIKPY010000056.1:0-19139 GCA_044357185.1 Polaromonas sp. | reverse complement strand
CCGTTCAGGTGCAGATGAACACATATGAGGTGGCCCTGGCTTATTGGCAATGTTGGCAGCAGTCGCAGCACTGGCAAAATCAAGGAATGTCCTTGAACCCCAAGCCCCAGCACCTGACATGACCCGCCCCATTGCCCAGGCCCGCAGCGCCTACAAAGTGTTTTTCCCGATCAGCACCCGCTGGCTGGACAACGACGTCTACGGGCATGTCAACAATGTGGTTTATTACGGCTGGTTTGACACGGCCGTGAACCGGTTTTTGATTGAACAAGGCGCTCTCGACATTCATGTCGGCGCCTTCATGGGTCTGGTGGTCGAGTCGCAATGCAACTACTTTGCCCCCTTGGCTTATCCGCAGGAAGTGCAAGCCGGCCTGCGCGTGGCCCATGTCGGTCATAGCAGCGTGCGCTATGAAGTGGCACTGTTCGCTGGGCAAGGTCCAGACCCGAGTGCCGGGGCCAACGCCCTGTGCGCGGCCAGCGGCCACCTGGTGCACGTGTATGTAGACCGCCTCACGCGCCGTCCTGTGGCCTTGCCCGCACCCTTGCTGTCGGCGCTGGATAAGCTGCGCTGCTGAGTTGTGAAGTTGATGCGCACAGTCCTTTTTGGCAACCTAAGATGGGCCCTCACCAGCCATGAACCCAAGTCCTTTGAATACATCTCAAGACCAGACCTTGGCGCCTGCCGGCACCCAGGTGGAGTTGCCGCATGCAGAGTTTTGCGCCGGCCTGCCGGCGGGTCGCTTTCACTTGATCGTCAACCCCGAGCGGGCTCAAAAATATGTGCGGCACCGTTTGTTCGTGGTCGGGCTGGCCTTGCCCGTCATCGCCATTGGCACGGCCCTGGCCTGGTCGGGCCATGTCTGGTTGGGTTTGCCCATGGTGGCCGCCGGTTTGATTGTGCCCCGCGTGATCAAAGCACAGGCTGCCAAAATCCTTTTGCACCTGGCTTTGCGTGAAGAAAAAACCTACCGCGAAGCGCTGGATTTCGAAATCATGGAAGTGCGTCTGCGTTAACAGCGCCCTACTTCCGAAAGCCCGCTTTATCTTTAAGAAAGTTCCCCCATGAACCCTGTAGACCAAGCCATTACCAGCCGCATGTCGGTGCGTGCTTTTTTGCCTGAGGCCGTCCCGCGTGAGACGCTGATGCAAGTGCTCGATGTCGCCAGTCGCGCACCATCCGGCGTAAACACCCAGCCCTGGAAAGTCTATGTGCTCCAAGGTGAGACACGCGATGCACTGGTGAGCAAAGTCTGCGCTGCCCATGACGCTGTGCGTGCCGACCCGAGCCAGGCCGCCCTGTACCAGGAAGCCTACGCTTATTACCCTGAAAAATGGGTCTCCCCGTACATTGAGCGCCGCCGTGAGAACGGTTGGGGCTTGTACGGCCTGCTGGGTATCGGCAAGGGCGATAAAGACAAAATGCACGCGCAGCACCAGCGCAACTACCGTTTTTTTGACGCGCCGGTCGGCCTCATGTTCACGATTGACCGCGTGCTGGGGCGGGGCAGTCTGCTGGACTACGGCATGTTTTTACAAAGCATCATGGTGGCGGCGCGCGGTCATGGACTGCACACCTGCCCGCAGGCCGCGTGGAACGGTTTCGCCAAAATTATTCTGCCGCACATCGGGGCAGGTGAAGAGGAGATGCTGGTTTGCGGCATGGCGCTGGGCTATGCCGATCCGTCTGCACTGGTCAACAGCTTTCACACGCCCAGAGAGCCTGCTTCGCAATTCACCCAGTTTGTGGTCTGAGGCTGCACGTCCCGGTTGCGGGTAAAGTCAGGGTTTGGCTCGCGTGCGGCACTGCAGCGTGCGGTTTCGGGGCTTGCCAGTCCATTTTTCTTTTTTCTCAGAAAGCGTTTTGTCATGACCATGACCACCACCTCCTCCGGCCTGCAGTATGAAGACACCGTGCTGGGCACCGGTGCCATTGCCAAAGCCGGCCAGTACGTCAGCGTTCACTACACGGGCTGGCTTTACACGGACGGCGTGCAGGGCGCTAAGTTTGATTCCAGCAAAGACCGTGGTGACCCATTCGAGTTTTCGCTGGGCGCCGGTCAAGTGATCAAGGGCTGGGACGAAGGCGTTCAGGGCATGTCGGTGGGCGGTACGCGTCGCCTGGTGATTCCACCTGAGCTGGGCTATGGCGCACGCGGCGCTGGCGGCGTGATTCCGCCCAACGCCACTTTGCTGTTTGAAGTCGACTTCCTCGGCTGACAGGCCCGCCATCACGGAGTCTTTGTCCTCACGCTTACCGCTGCCCATGCGGGCAGCGCGGCTCTGGCCTTGATCATCACCAGTTACCGGGTGCGCAGGTGGAGTCGGGCGTTTACCTTGTTGCCGGATGAATTCAATAAAAGGAGATGTTTGTGAAAGCCCTGCTGCACTTAGCCCTCACGGGTTTTTTATGCTTTGTGCCGGGCCTGGCCTTGGCCGCAGACTTTGACGGCAGCCAGTTGTCTGCATGGTGGGGTGTGCCTTTTGCGGGCATATTGCTGTCGATTGCCATTTTGCCCCTGGTCACACCCGGACTCTGGCATCACCATTATGGAAAAATTTCGGCGGCCTGGGCGCTGTCTTTTTTCATTCCTTTTGCAGTGGTTTTCGGCAGCTCTGCGGCCGGCGTCAGTCTGGTGCATGCGCTCTTTGCCGAATACATTCCCTTCATCGTTTTGCTGACGGCTTTGTTCACCGTCGCCGGTGGCATTCATATTCGCGGCAACCTGCATGGCACACCGGCACTCAATGCAGGAATATTGGCCATAGGCGCCGTGCTGGCAAGTTTCATGGGAACGACTGGCGCTTCCATGTTGATGCTGCGTCCGCTGATCCGTGCCAACGACAACCGCGTGCACAAAGCGCATGTGATCGTGTTTTTCATATTTATCGTCTCCAATGCGGGCGGCTCGCTCACGCCTTTGGGTGATCCACCCTTGTTTTTAGGTTTTTTGAAGGGGGTTGATTTTTTCTGGACAGTCAAGCACATCTTTCCGGAAACTCTTTTTCTAATCGGAAGCTTGCTGGCCATTTTTCTGGTGATTGACACCTGGTTTTTCCGCCGCGAGGGCGTCATGAAGTTCGATCCAACGCCCGATACCAAACGCTTTGGTTTTGACGGTGCAGCGAATTTCGCTTTGCTTGGCGCCGTGGTGGCTTTGGTGCTGATGAGTGGTTTATGGAAGTCCGATGTTTCTTTCAATGTGATGGGCACAGAAGTCGGACTTCCCGGACTGTTGAGGGACATCGGGCTGATTGCCGTGACCTTGTGCTCCCTCAAGATCACGTCGGCCCAGGTGCATTCTGACAATCAGTTCTCTTGGGGGCCGATGATCGAGGTAGCCAAGCTTTTTGCGGGTATTTTTCTCACCATCATTCCGGTCATTGCCATGCTCAAGGCGGGCTTGAACGGGCCCTTTGCTGCAGTGGTCTCTGCCGTGACCCGGGCAGACGGCCAGCCCGACCCCATGATGTATTTCTGGGCCTCAGGTCTGCTGAGTTCTTTCCTTGACAACGCACCCACTTACCTGGTGTTCTTCAACACCGCCGGCGGTGATCCTGCTGTCCTGATGACCACGCTGGCACCGACGCTGGCGGCCATTTCTGCGGGTGCCGTGTTCATGGGCGCCAACAGTTACATCGGCAATGCGCCCAACCTGATGGTCAAGGCCATTGCCGAAGACCGCGGTATCAAAATGCCGAGTTTCTTTGGCTACATGGCCTGGTCCGGTGCGATTTTGATTCCACTCTTCGTGATCATGAGCTTGATCTGGTTTCGCTAAGCTAAAGTTGGCTGACTTTGTTTTTCTACACGCGGTTTTTGATTTGGATACCTCATGCGTCTTCCCAAGCTTTTGATGGCACGCGCCGTTTTCCCTGAAGTTCTCGATCGTTTGTCGACGTACTTTGAAGTTCAAGCCAACCAGGCCGACACGGTCTGGTCCAAGGCCGAGTTGATTGAGCGCCTGCAGGGCAAGCAGGCGGCCTTTACCACCGGCGGCGACCGCATTGACGCCGAAGTGCTGGCCGCTTGCCCCGAGTTGAAAATTTGCGCCAACATGGCGGTGGGTTACAACAACTTTGACATTAGCGCCATGACTGCTGCCGGCGTGCTGGCCACCAATGCGCCCGACGTGTTGACTGAAACCACCGCCGACTTCGGCTTTGCGCTGATGATGGCCACCGCCCGCCGCATTACTGAGAGCGAACACTTTCTGCGTGCCGGCCAGTGGACCAAATGGAGCTTTGATATGTTTGCCGGCGCCGACATTCATGACGCCACGCTGGGCATTTTGGGCATGGGCCGCATTGGTCAGGGCATTGCCAAACGTGGCGCCCACGGTTTTGGCATGAAGGTCATTTACCACAACCGCTCGCGCCTGGACGCCGCCTTGGAGGCCGAATGCAAGGCGCGCTACGTCGGCAAAGAAGAGCTCCTCAAGGCGGCAGACCATCTGGTGCTGGTACTGCCTTATTCGGCGGCTTCACACCACACCATTGGCGCTGCCGAGCTGGCGCTGATGAAGCCCACCGCCACGCTGGTCAATATTGCGCGCGGCGGCATCGTGGACGACGCTGCGCTGGCCTTGGCGTTGAAAAACCGGACCATCGCCGCTGCCGGCTTGGATGTGTTTGAAGGCGAGCCGCTCCTTCACCCCGGCCTGCTGGAGGTACCCAACGTGGTGCTGACGCCGCACATCGCCAGCGCCAGCATCCCGACCCGGCTGGCCATGGCCCATCTGGCGGCCGACAACTTGATTGCCTTTGTCAGTGGCAAGCCCCCGCCTACGCCGCTCAACCCCGTTGTGCTGGTCCGGTCTTAACGTCCATAAATTTGATGTCAGACTTTTTTCTTTGGTCTTTGTTGGGTTTGGCGCTGGCCAGCGTGGCATTACTTTTGACATTGCTGATGTCGACCCGTTCGCGCACCAGCAGCGACCCCCAGCTGCAAGCCGAATTAGCGCGGCTGGCTGCAGCCAACGAACGGCTTGAGCGCGAACTGCGCAACGAAGTGCAAACCAGTGCCCGCGACACCCGCACCGAGCTCACACAAGGCTTGTCAATTTTCCAGCAAGCCTTGCTGGCGCAGTCTGGCGATGTGGCGCGCACCCAGAACACGCAAATTGACGCCTTCGGCCAGCAACTGGCCTTGCTGCAAAAAAACCTGTCCGATACCTTGAGCTTGCAACTGTCGGGCCTGAGTGAATCGAACGCCCGCCGTATGGCCGAAGTGCGGCAAACACTCGAAGCACAGCTGGCGCAACTGCAAGCCAGCAACGCCGCCAAGCTCGACGAAATGCGCGCCACCGTTGACGAAAAACTCCAGGCCACGTTGGAAACACGGCTGGGTGAAAGCTTCAAGCAAGTGGCAGACCGGCTTGAACAGGTGCACAAAGGCCTGGGCGAAATGCAGACGCTGGCGCAGGGCGTGGGTGATCTCAAGCACTTGCTGACCAACGTCAAGACGCGCGGTATTTTTGGTGAGGCGCAACTCGCTGCTTTGCTCGAGCAGGTCTTCACGGTGGACCAGTATGCCGCGCAAATCGCGACACGACCGGGCGGCAAGAGCGTGGTTGATTTCGCCATCAAGCTGCCCGGGCGCAGTGACTCCGGCGAGCCGCTGTGGCTGCCGATTGACGCCAAGTTTCCGAACGAAGACTACGAGCGCCTGCTCGACGCCCAGCAGCGTGCCGATGCACCCGCCGCTGAAGCGGCCGGTAAGGCACTGGAGCTGCGCATACGGCTGGAAGCCAAATCTATTGGCGAAAAATACATTGAGCCGCCGTACACCACCGACTTTGCTATTTTGTTTTTGCCAACCGAAGGTCTCTACGCCGAGGTGTTGCGCCGCCCTGGTTTGATGGAGTCTTTGCAGCGCGAGCACCGCGTTGTGTTGGCCGGCCCCACCACTTTATTGGCCATGCTCAATTCCCTGCAAATGGGTTTCAGAACGCTGGCGCTGGAAAAGCGCAGCAGCGAAGTCTGGCAGGTGCTGGGCGCCGTCAAAACCGAGTTCGGCAAGTTCGGTGACGTGCTGGCCAAGGTCAAGTCGCAAACTGAAACCGTGCTGAACACCCTGAACAGCGCCGAGCAGCGCAGCCGTGTCATGGGCAAGGCCTTGCGCCAGGTCGAGGCCCTGCCTGATATAGAGTCAGCCCGACTGATCCCTCTCACACCCCTGGACTCTGACATTGATTGAGCCCCCACATCAGGAGCTTCGCAGCGCGACGCATTCATGAGCCCTGAACTCGCGCGCATCATCCTGGCTCAAATTTGTCTGCATGCCTGCATGGCCGGCACCCGCATGGCCGCGCCTTTGCTGGCCTTGCGTGAGGGTTACAGTCCGGCGGCCGTGGGCGTTTTGCTGGCGCTGTTTGCGCTCACCCAGGTTTTTTTGTCTTTGCCTTCGGGCCGTTACGCCGACCGCCACGGGCTCAAGCGACCGGTGGGCTTTAGCGTCATCGCGGCGGTGATTGGCGCCGGTGCGGCGGTCGCTTTCCCGGTGTTTCCGGTGCTGTGTCTGGCTGCTTTGCTGACCGGGGGCGCCACCGGCAGCTCGGTGATTGCCTTGCAGCGCCATGTCGGCCGTGCTGCCAACGGAGCACTGGAGTTGCGTAAGGTGTTTGGCTGGTTATCGATAGGCCCGGCCTTGTCCAATTTCATCGGCCCTTTTTCGGCCGGTCTCTTGATCGACCACTTCGGCCCCACCCCGGGCAGTCTGCCGGGTTACCGCGCAGCCTTTTTGGTGCTGGCGCTCTTGCCCCTGCTGAGTTGGTGGCTGCTCAGGCGCGTGCAGGAATTGCCCCCCATCATTGTTGCGCCCGGCAGTCCGGTGCCCAAGGCCTGGGACTTGATGTCTAGCCCGGATTTCCGGCGGCTCATGCTGGTCAACTGGCTTTTGTCGTCCTGCTGGGATGTGCACACCTTTGTGGTGCCCGTGCTGGGTTTTGAGCGGGGCATTCCTGCGTCTGTGATCGGCACAATTTTGGGTGCCTTCGCGATCGCGGCAGCGGCCGTGCGCGTGCTCTTGCCCCTGATTGCCAACCGTATCCGTGAATGGGCTTTGCTCTGCGCAGCCATGCTGGCCACAGCCCTCCTGTTTGGTCTGTACCCCCTTATGCCAAGTGCCTGGGCCATGGGTATTTGCTCAGTTTTGCTTGGCCTGGCACTGGGTCTCGTGCAACCCATGGTCATGAGTTTGCTGCACCAGTTGACGCCTGATGCGCGCCACGGCGAGGCTTTGGGTTTGCGCATGATGGCCATCAACGCATCCAGTGTGGTCATGCCCGTGCTCTTTGGCACGGCGGGCGCCGTCATCGGCATTGCCGGCGTTTTCTGGTTTGCCGGTGCGGCGGTCGGCAGTGGTGCGCGCGCCGCCTGGCGTCTGCGAGAGAGCTTGCCCCTGGTCCGCCATTCCAGTTAAGGCGCTGCCGGGCCTCAGGGCGAGAGCGCGTAAAACTTGCAGATCGCGTCCCAGGCCTCTTGAGGTTCGTCCACATAAGTGAGCAAGTCCAGGTCTTCCGGTGAGATTGCACCCTCTTCAACCAGCACATCGAAGTTGAACAAGCGCTTCCAGTAGCTGCTGCCAAACAGCACTATCGGCACCGGCTTGGCTTTGCGCGTTTGCACCAGCGTGATGACTTCAAACAATTCATCTAGCGTGCCGAAGCCGCCCGGAAAAGCCACCAGCGCCTTGGCGCGCATCATGAAATGCATTTTGCGCAATGCAAAGTAATGGAACTTGAAGTTCAGCGAAGGCGATACATAGGGGTTAGAGCTTTGCTCGTGCGGCAAGGCGATGTTCAAGCCGACATTGAGCATGCCCATCTCATGCGCACCGCGGTTGGCCGCCTCCATGATGCCGGGGCCGCCGCCGGTGCAAATGTGCAACTGCTCTTTGGCCGGCCGGGCCTGGCTGTAGCTTGCCACCAGCCGGCTGAACAGCCTGGCCTGGTTGTAGTAGCCGGCATTGCGCACCTGACGCTGCGCCGCAGCCAGTGCGGCGGCATCGTTGCCGGCTTGGGCTGCAGCCAGGGCTTTTTCGGCCTGCTCGGGCGGCGCAAAGCGGGCGCTGCCAAAGACCACGATAGTGTTCTCAATACCCTGGGCATGTTGATCGACCTCGGGCTTGAGCATTTCAAGCTGCATGCGCAGGCCACGGGTTTCGCGACGCAGCAAAAACTCGGGGTCGGCAAAGGCCAGCCGGTAGGCGTCCGGGTGCAGGGTGTAGCCCTGGTTGGAGTGGGACTCGAGTTCCGCCCAGGCGTCGGCCAGGCGACTTTCAGAAAGGTCTTGTGTGGATTGCATGGCGCCATTGTGAACGAGCCTGGGCCGGTGCACCATGAAAAAAGGCCCGCTGAATTCTCAAAAGGGCCTTGGGTCAAGCTGACTCAAGCCAAGGGCTTGAGCGCTGAGCGTTGGAGGGATCAGACGCGCTTGCGGTACTCGCCGGTGCGGGTGTCGATCTCGACCACATCACCCTGGGCCACAAAAATCGGCACGCCGATTTCAAAGCCGGTGGCAATCTTGGCAGGCTTCAGGACTTTGCCGGAGGTGTCGCCCTTCACAGCGGGCTCGGTCCAGGTGATTTCGCGCTGCACGCTGGTCGGCAGCTCGACAGAAATCGCCTTGCCGTCATAGAACACGACTTCGAGTTCCATGCCGTCTTGCAGGTAGTTCAGCGAGTCGCCCATGTTTTCGGCTTCGACTTCGTACTGGTTGTAGTCCGCGTCCATGCAGATGTACATCGGGTCTGCAAAGTAAGAGTAGGTGCAATCTTTTTTGTCCAGAATGACCTGGTCAATCTTGTCGTCGGCCTTGAAGACGTTTTCTGTGCCGAAGCTGCCAATCAGGCTTTTGAGCTTCATGCGCACGGTGGCAGAGTTACGGCCGCCGCGGCTGTATTCGGTTTTCAGCACGACCATCGGGTCTTTGCCGTGCATGATGACGTTTCCAGCGCGGATTTCTTGAGCGATTTTCATAAAAATGTGAAGTTAGGGCCGCAGCGGATGCTGCTTGCGTGATGCGGCAAGTTAGGGGTGCCATGCGTCTGTATGAACAGAGCGCCAATTCCCCGAAAGCCCTTGATTTTAGCGGTTTTTGGCCACGAACTTGAGCAAGCTGTCGCTCAGCGTGTCTTGCGCCAGCAGCCTGGCCCGGGCGGCGCGGGTTTGGGCCAGCCAATCGGCCAGAGCGCCGGCGTCCAGCGCGGGCAGCGGCTGCTTGCTCTCGTTCCAGGCGGCGTGAAAGCTTTGCGCAGCGCCTGTGAGCTGGTTTTGCTGCAAAAAAGCCGCCAGTTTGGGCAGGTGCGCGGCGTCTTGCTGCGGGTAAATCTGCCACACAAAAGGCTTGCCCGTCCACAGTGCGCGCAGCACCGAGTCTTCGCCGCGCACAAAATTCATGTCGCAAGCCCACAGCAGCTTGTCGTAGTCCTGCTGGCTCAGCCAGGGCAAGCAGGTGATGCGCAGACCAGCGCTGCTTGGCGGGCAGTTGGTTTCAGCCATCGCCGCTTTCACCGCCAGTGCGCTGCGCCCGGGCGTGACCAGAAGCTCGACAGGCCGGCCGGCCAAACCATGGGCCGACCACTGCCGCAGCAGCGCGGCCAAGGCCGGTGGCTCATAGCAAAGTATGGACACCCGCAGCGGCGAAGCGCTGCCCGGCGTAGCGCTTGGCAGTCCCAGGCTGTGCAACCAGCTTTCGGATTCCTTGGTTTCAAAGGCTGTCATGCGCTCAATCAGGCCCGGCTCGCGCAGCAAGCCGCCGGTGAGGGGGGTGAAGCCGGGATAAAAAAACCATTTGCTGCAACCGGCGGCCGGCCCGTGTTGCACCGGCGAGGGCAGGGCGTGGCAGCGCGCCACATAGGTTTCGGCCGACAGGTATTCAAGGTTGAGCCAGCAGCGCTCGGCAAGCGGACTGCTGTGGCCAGGCAGGGGTGCAGCCAGCCATGCGTTGAGAAATTCAGGGGGTATTTCGCAGCCGAAGGCTTCTACCAGCACCTCGCCCGGATTGGCCGGCAGCAGGGCAGCCAGCGCGGCGGCGTCAGTGGCTTGGCGCCAAGGCAGCACTGTCACGCCGGGCGCGCCCAGCGGTGCCATCCAGCTCAGGGCAGATGCATCGTCCACCCACAGACGCACTGCTTGCCCGCGTGCGGCCAGGTCGGCGCTCAGGCGCCAGCTCACGCCAATGTCACCGAAGTTGTCGATGACTTTACAAAAAATGTCCCATTGCTGGCGGCGATTCATCACAGGATTGTCCACAATACAGACATCGCCCACCCAAGCACCTGAACGGTGCCGGTGCAACAACACCATGACCCAGCCCCACGAATTTGACCCCCAACTGCTCAGCGAAGTCGCTGCGCTGCCGGCCATGCCGGGGGTTTACCGCTACTTCGACGCCCAGGGCGCTGTGCTGTACGTGGGCAAAGCGCGCAACCTGAAAAAACGCGTGAGCACCTACTTTCAAAAAAGCCATGGCGGCACCCGCATCGGCCTGATGGTCACGCGCATTGCCCGGATGGAAACCACGGTGGTGCGCTCAGAAGCAGAGGCCTTGCTGCTTGAAAACAACCTGATCAAGTCGCTCAATCCGCGCTTTAACATTTTGTTCAGGGACGATAAAAGCTACCCTTACCTCAAGCTCACTGCCGTGCAAGCGTCAGCCGGCAAGGCTCAGGCCGGCCCGGCGCCAGCTTCACCCCCCGCAACAGCTTTCACCCGCATGGCCTACTACCGCGGCGCCACCGAGAAAAAGCACCACTACTTCGGCCCCTATCCCAGCGCTTGGGCGGTTAAAGAAACCATGCTGCTTCTGCAAAAAGTTTTTCGCCTGCGTAACTGCGAAGACACGGTCTTTAACAACCGCACCCGGCCCTGCCTGCTCTACCAGATCAAACGCTGCTCTGCGCCCTGCGTGGGCCATATCAGCGCTGAAAGCTATGCGCAAGACGTTGCCAACGCCGAGCGTTTTTTGCGCGGCCAAACGCAAGAGATCGTCACCGAGCTCGAGCGAAAAATGCAGCACCACGCCGGCCTGCTTGAGTTTGAGCTGGCGGCCGAGCTGCGTAACCAGATTTCGGCGCTGTCCAAAATCATGCACCAGCAGTCTATGGAGTTGGGCGGCAAAAACGCTGACGTTGACGCCGACATCCTGGCCGTCAAGTTGCATGGCGGCAAAGCCTGCGTCAACCTGGCCATGGTGCGCGGCGGCCGGCATCTGGGTGACCGGCCTTACTTTCCCAGCCACGTGCAAGACGCCAGCGAACTGGCCGCGCTGCAGGCAGACGATGCAGCAAGCGAAGCTGCCAAGTCGGTGGAGTCTATGGTACTCGAAGCCTTTATTGCCCAGCACTACCTCGACGTGCCCGTGCCGGCCACGCTGATCTGCAGTGCGCCTGTCGACAAACTGCTGATCCGTGCGCTGTCTGCGCAAAGCGGCGTCAAGCTCGCCGCCATTCACCAGCCGCGTGAGCAGCGCCGCATCTGGCTGGACATGGCGCAAAAAAATGCCGACCTGCAACTGGCCCGCCTGCTGGCAGAAGAAGGCTCGCAACAAGCGCGTACCCGCGCCCTGGCTGAAGCACTTGACATGCCGCTGGACAAACTCGACACCCTGCGCATTGAGTGCTTTGACATTTCTCACACTGCAGGCGAATCCACTCAGGCCTCTTGCGTGGTGTTTGAGGCGCACAAAATGCAAAACGCCCAATACCGGCGCTACAACATTGACGACATCACCCCCGGCGACGACTACGCCGCCATGCGCCAGGTGCTGCTGCGCCGCTACACCAAGCTGGCCGAAGCGGCCCGTCACAACGAAGCCCGGCTGCCCGACCTGGTGCTGGTTGACGGCGGCAAGGGCCAGGTGTCGATGGCGCGTCAGGTTTTTGAAGAGCTGGGTCTGGATCTCGGCTTGATCGCCGGCGTCGAAAAAGGCGAGGGCCGCAAAGTCGGGCTGGAAGAGCTGGTGTTTGCCGACGGACGTGAGAAAGTTCAGCTCGGCAGTGAGTCGGCCGCCTTGATGCTGATTGCGCAAATTCGCGACGAAGCGCACCGTTTTGCCATCACCGGCATGCGGGCACGCCGCGACAAGGTGCGGGTAGGCGGCAGTAAGCTCGAAGACATTGCCGGCATCGGCCCCAAAAAACGCGCCAGCTTGCTGCAGCGCTTTGGTGGCATTCGCGGTGTGGCCTCGGCCAGTGCCCAAGACTTGGCCACTGTCGAGGGCATTTCCCGCGAGCTCGCAGACGAAATTTACCGCGCTTTGCACTGAGCCAAAGCGCCCATTTAGCGTCCGGCCCCGCTCATCCTGCAGCCCGGGCTCAGACTCATGCCAAAATCAAGCCATGTTTCTGACCATTCCCACTATCATGACCTGGACCCGCATCGTTGCGATTCCATTGATCGTGGGGGTTTTTTACATCGACTTGCCTGAGCCCAGCCGCAACCTGATCGCCACGGTCTTGTTTGTTTTGTTTGCCGCTACCGACTGGCTGGACGGCTTTTTGGCCCGCAAACTCAACCAAACTTCTTCTTTCGGCGCTTTTCTGGACCCGGTGGCCGACAAATTTTTAGTTTGTGCCGCCTTACTGGTCCTGGTGCACTTGCAGCGGGCCGATGTGTTTGTGGCGCTCATCATCATCGGGCGTGAAATTGCCATTTCAGCCCTGCGCGAATGGATGGCCCAGATCGGCGCTACCAAAAGTGTGGCTGTGCACATGCTTGGCAAGCTCAAGACCACCTTGCAGATGCTCGCCATTCCCTTTTTGCTATACCACGGCACGCTGTTCGGAGTCATTGACACACATCTCTGGGGCACCTGGCTGATCTGGATTTCAGCGGTCCTGACAGTGTGGTCCATGGTTTATTACCTGCAAAAAGCCATCCCCGAAATTCGCGCTCGCACCAAATGAGCGCTTCCCCCAGCGCCAGCGGGCAAAGCGCTGCCAGCCTTTGGCTGCAAATCATGCCCATGGTGTTTGTGCTGATCTGGAGCACCGGCTTTATTGTTGCTAAGTTCGGCTTGCCTTATGCGCCGCCTTTGACCTTTCTGGCATGGCGTTACGGATTTTCTATCGTCTGCTTTTTGGTTTGGATTCAACTCTGCGGCGCGGTCTGGCCGCAGCGTGGCAGCCAATGGCTGCACCTGGCTGTGACCGGATCCTTGATGCACGCAGGCTACCTGGGCGGCGTGTGGGTGGCGGTCAAAGCCGGCATGGGCTCGGGCCTGGCCGCCTTGATTGTGAGTTTGCAGCCGGTGCTCACGGCGGTCTGGGTGTCACAGTGGGCAGGGCAGGGCGCTGCGCCCCAGCAGGTCAGTCGCCGCCAGTGGCTGGGCCTGGCACTGGGCCTGGGTGGTTTGCTCTTGGTGGTTTGGCGCAAGCTGGGTGCGGGCAGTGAGGTCAGTGGGCTGACCCTGGGCGCTGCGGTCTTTGCCCTCTTGAGCATCACGGCCGGCACGCTTTACCAAAAACACTTTATGCAGCCCACCGACGTGCGCACTGCCAACGTGATTCAGCTGGCCGCAGCCTTGCTGGTGACGCTGCCGCTGACGCTTTTAGAGACCGAAGCCATCGCCTGGAACAGCGCATTCATAGGCGCAATGGCTTGGGCGGTTCTGGCGCTCACCCTGGGCGGCAGCTCCTTGCTTTACCTGCTGATCCAGCGCGGCGCGGCCACGGCGGTGACCAGCTTGCTCTACTTGGTGCCACCCACAACGGCCCTCATGGCCTGGGCTTTGTTTAACGAAGAAATCACCTTCGCTACGCTGCTGGGCACGGTGATTACCGCCGTTGGCGTGAGCCTGGTGGTACGGCCGGCCCGGGCGCCCCAACCCAGCGCCTTGCAATAAAACTAATTTCAACTTGAAGGAGTCACCATGAAACCCAACCCCGGTCAAAAAAGAATTGCGGTCATCCCCGGCGACGGTATCGGCAAAGAAGTCATGCCCGAAGGCGTGCGCGTCATGGAAGCGGCTGCCACCAAGTTCGGCATTGACCTGCAGTTTGACCACTTTGATTTTTCGAGCTGGGACTACTGCGAAAAACACGGCCAGATGATGCCCGACAACTGGAAAGACCTGGTCGGCGCTCATGACGCCATTTATTTCGGTGCGGTCGGCTGGCCCGCGAAAATTGCTGATCACGTTTCCCTGTGGGGCTCGCTCCTGCTGTTTCGCCGGGAGTTTGACCAGTACATCAACCTGCGCCCGGCCCGTTTGATGCCCGGCATCATCGCGCCCGTGGTGCGGCGTGACGGCAGCCCGCGCCAGCCCGGCGAGATTGACTTTTACATCGTGCGCGAAAACACCGAAGGTGAATACTCCAGCATAGGCGGGCGCGCCTTTCCCGGCACCGAGCGCGAATTTGTTGTGCAGCAGTCGGTGTTTTCACGCATCGGCGTGGACCGCGTGCTCAAATTTGCTTTCGAACTGGCCATGACCCGGCCTAAAAAACACCTGACCAGCGCCACCAAGTCCAACGGCATCTCGATTTCCATGCCCTACTGGGACGAGCGGGTTGAAGAAATGGCCAAGGGCTACCCTGATTTGCGGCTGGACAAATTCCACATTGACATCCTGACCGCGCACTTTGTGCAGCGCCCGGATTTCTTTGATGTGGTGGTGGCCAGCAATTTGTTTGGCGACATCCTGAGCGACCTGGGCCCGGCTTGCACCGGCACCATCGGCATTGCGCCCAGTGCCAACCTCAACCCCGAGCGCAAGTTCCCATCGCTGTTTGAGCCGGTGCACGGCTCGGCACCCGACATTGCCGGCCGCAACATTGCCAATCCCATCGGGCAGATCTGGTGCGGCGCCATGATGCTGGAGTTTCTGGGTCACAAAGAAGCGCATGACGCTGTGCTGGCCGCCATCGAAAAAGTGCTCGCTCCCGGAAGTGGCGCACCCCGCACACCGGACCTGGGCGGAACGGCCGGCACTGCAGACGTCGGCAAAGCCATTGCGGCGGCACTGTAAGGCCTGCGCGTCCAGCCGTCTGTTAGCACGCTCGGCATCGCGGCGCAATAGGGTTTGGGCGAGGTCTTGCGGATGCAAAGAGGCATAGAATGCGCCACCTCCCCCACCTTTAAAAGGTGCCGGTACAGACTTCTGTACTGATTGCACTTGGTTTTTCTTAAGTCCTTTTTGCGTACAAATTAACTTATCAGCTACAAGGCATACCCCGTGAATAAATCTGAATTAATTGACCATATTGCTCAGCAAGCCGACATTTCAAAAGCTGCCGCCTCCCGCGCCCTTGAGGCCGCCATCGATGCCATCACGGACACCTTGAAAAAGGGTGACAGCGTTTCGCTGGTCGGTTTCGGCACTTTTGTTGCCACGGAACGCGAGGCCCGCACTGGCCGCAACCCCCGCACCGGCGTTGCGATTAAAATCGCTAAAGCCAAAGTTCCGAAGTTCCGTCCGGGCAAAGCCCTGAAGGACGCATTGAACTGATGCAGACGAGATAAGAAGTTAGAAGTGGGGTGCTTAGCTCAGTTGGTAGAGCAGCGCCCTTACACGGCGTAGGTCGGCGGTTCGAGCCCGTCAGCACCCACCAATAACTCTGAAAATGGCGAACATAGCAGTTCGCCTTTTTTTCGCGCATTGCTTCATGTTCAGCGGTCAACAGCCTCGTCCATAAACAGGAATTCTCAGATGTTTGATTTCATTCGCAAGCACACCAAAATAACGATGTGGCTGCTGTTTTTGCTGATCGTTCCCTCCTTTGTTTTGCTGGGCATGAACGACCACAACCGCACTACCGGAACAGCCGCTGTGGCCCAGGTAGACGGGCGTGATATCACCCAGGCTGAATGGGATGCCGCCCACCGCAGCGAAATCGACCGCCTGCGCGCCTCGATGCCCTCGCTGGACATCAAGCTGCTGGACTCACCCGAAGCGCGTTACGCCACGCTGGAGCGGCTGGTCAGCGAGCGCGTGATGGCGGCTGCTGCAGACAAGTTTTACCTGGGCGCCAGCGACCAGCGCTTAGCCCGTGAGTTGCAAAACAACCCGCAAATTGCGGCGCTGCGCAAGCCCGACGGCTCGCTGGACATGGAGCGCTATCGTCTCTTGCTTGGCAGCCAGGGCATGAGCCCTGAGATGTTTGAAGCCAAAGTTCGTGCTGATCTGTCCACCCGCCAGGTCATGACCGGTGTGGCCGCCACCGGCTTTGCATCGGCCGCCGTGGCCGACACGGCGCTCAATGCTTACTTTGAAAAGCGCGAGCTGCAACTGGCCCGCTTCAACCCGGCAGACTACGCCGCCAAACTCAGCCCCACCGACGCCGATCTGGACCAGTACTACCAGGCCAATCTCGCCTTGTTCCGCGCCCCCGAGCAAGCCAGCATTGAGTACGTGGTTCTGGATGCCGAAGCGGTTGCTAAAACCATCACGCTCAATGAGTCAGATGTCAAAACCTATTACGAGCAAAACGTCCAACGCTTGAGCGGCGCTGAAGAGCGCAGGGCCAGCCATATTCTGCTCAACGCACCTAAATCAGCCCCGGCGGCCGAGCGTGAAGCCGCCAAAGCCAAGGCCGCCCAGTTGCTCGCTGCCGTGCGTAAAACGCCAGACAGCTTTGCCGAGCTGGCCCGCAAAAACTCGCAAGACACAGGCTCTGCCGCCAAAGGCGGCGACCTCGACTTCTTCGGTCGTGGCGCCATGGTCAAGGTCTTTGAAGACACAGCCTTTGCGCTGAAAAAAGGCGAAATCAGCGACGTGGTTGAAAGCGACTTCGGCTTTCACATCATCCGGCTGACCGACATCAAAACCCCCAAGCAACGCAGCTTTGAAGAAATTCGTCCTGAGATCGAGGCCGAACTGAAAAAGCAGCAAATGCAGAAAAAATTTGCCGAGTCTGCTGAGTTGTTTACCAACGGGGTTTACGAGCAAGCCGACAGCCTCAAGCCCGTGGCCGAGCGCCTAAAACTGGAGATCCGCAGCGCCTCCAGTGTCAGCCGCAACCCTGCGGCCGACGCCAAAGGCCTGCTGGCCAACCCTAAGTTTTTAAGCGCCCTGTTTTCTGCCGATACGATAGAAAAAAAACGCAACACCGAAGCCATTGAAGTTGGCCCCAACCAACTGGCTTCCGGCCGTATCAGCCAGTACACACCTGCCCAGGCCCTGCCCCTTACCGATGTGAAAAATCGCGTGCGCGCCCTCTGGCTGGCTAGTCGCAGTGCCGAAGAAGCCCGCAAAGACGGCACTGCCAAACTCGCTGCATGGCAAGCCAACCCGGCCGGCGCCGCTTTGCCGCAAACCCTGGTGGTCTCTCGCACGGCCACCCAAAACCTGCCGCCGCTGTTGCTGGACGCGATCTTGCGCGCCGATCCGGCCGCCTTGCCGGCGCTCTCTGGCGTCGACCTTGCCGCACAGGGTTATGCAGTGGTCAAAGTCACCCAAGTGCTGCCGCGCGATCCGCGCGATGAAAACGCCACCCGCCAAGAGCGGGCCCAGTACGCCCAGTGGTGGACAGCTGCCGAAAGCCTGGCCTATTACAAGTTCATGCAAGAGCGCTTCAAGGTTGAGATCAAGGTCAGCAAACCCAACGCTTCCCTGGCCTCGGCCGAAGCGGGTAGCAACCAGGCCGGCGCCAAGTAAGCTCACAGAGCGCCTTGCCCTTATAATTTGCGACTTCGGTGGCTGTAGCTCAGTTGGTAGAGTCCAGGATTGTGATTCCTGTTGTCGTGGGTTCGAGCCCCATCAGCCACCCCAGTATTTATATGGAAACCCTGCTATCTTTTTGGTAGTGGGGTTTTTTCATGGGGACTCATTACAGACTGAATACAGACTAAGGTACAAGGCTGTTTTTTACTCTGGCCGTTAAAGCAAATTCCAGCGCTGTGGCAAACTTCATTTTTTCTGAGGGGCCGACTGACATTTTGGGAGCAGTGAGCGCTTCACGCGGTGCTACATGCAGTGAGGCCACCGTTCAAACTTAGCTTGGAAATGGCGGTATTTAAACGCTTCTGGCTGGGCTAGGGCGGCAATTAACTTGACCGCGGCATAGATTGCTCTGCGCACTCGGACGGTTTGGTGTCGGGCATAGAAAGGGCGTCAGGCTAGGCTCGTGGGTGGACTGCGCCAGTCGAGGCTTTCGAGAAAAGGCAGAACCTTGGCATCAAATGCGGCCGGGGTCTCGAAATAGGGTGCATGCCCCGCCCCGGCGATGGAGTGTATGGGAATGCCGCCTAACAACTGCGCTGCATGCAGGCCGACTGCGATAGGAACGGCCCTGTCTAGTTCGCCCCAGAACAACTGCATCGGTATGATTCGCGACAATGGTGCGAGTTGGTCAACGATGGCATCGCGATTGATATGCTCGTAAAAATACTTTCCTAGTGCCTCAAAAGAAGCAGCGGCGCCGGCAGATGTATTTATTCGCCACTCTTCTTGAATCCATGACTCGGTTACGAGTTCGGGTTTAGCCAATACAAAGCGCAGTTTGGCCCCGATCGCCTCCCGTGTGGTTCTCGTGATGCTGTCACGAATCGCTTGACGGCTCTCGTCGCTGACCGGAGCAATGCCGACTGCGCCAACCAGCGCCAGACCGCGTATGCTGGTCGGCTGATTGATACAGACCTGGGCGCCGATATGGCCGCCAAGTGAAGTTCCGACAAGGGCCGCGCAGTCCAGACCGAGAAGATTCATCAATCCCGTGGTCAGCCTTGCGAAACCGGCGATCGAATAGTCGGGGCCTATGCCTTTAGTGGCGAAGCCGTGGCCGGGCAGATCGAAGGCATGGCAGTGGAAGCCCCGGGTAGCGTAGTGTTCGAGTGTCTGGCGCCAGCGATCAGCACGCGCACCCAGCCCGTGAATGAAGAGCAAATTGCGGTTGCCAACGCCCGCTTCAAGTACGCGCGTCGTGATGCCCTCGAATTCGATTGGATATGAAATCATGGATGTCTCAGTTGACCACGTAGCCGCGTCCGGCGGATTCATCGTAGCGGAATGAGCCGGAGAGGAAAGTCTGGTGTCGTTCGTAGGCCCAAACGCGCCGCTCAGGAATTGGAGTTTCGATGTCAACGATCCGTCCAGCTTGCATAACCATTTTCAATTTACTAGGTTGTTGCAGCACGGTGATATCGGCTAGCGGATTGCCCTCGATCAAGAGCACATCGGCGAGCTTGCCGGCCTCAA
>JBIKPY010000055.1:0-19583 GCA_044357185.1 Polaromonas sp. | reverse complement strand
TGGCAATGCCCAAGGACTTGGCCAGGGCTTCGTTGACTTCCGGCAGGTTGGCAGCTTCAATTTTGTTAAGCGTGACCATGAAGTCAGCCTGCTTGCCAGCCACGTCTTTACCGTGGTAATCGGCGGGAAAGCTCAAAGGAAATGTCTTGCTTTCGCCCGACTTCATGCCGCGCACAGCGTCTTCAAATTCTTTGAGCATCTGACCTTCGCCGACAAGGAACTGGAAGGCTTCAGCTTTGCCGCCGGGGAATGTTTCGCCGTCGATCTTGCCTTCAAAGTCGATGGTCACTCGGTCACCTTCCTGAGCGGCGCTGTCCATGGCGCGCTGGGCAAAAGTGCGGCGCTGCTTGCGCAGGATGTCAATCGTCTTGTCGATAGCGGCGTCACTCACTTCAGCGCTGAGCTTGACGACTTCGGCACCGGAAAGCTCACCGAGCTTGACTTCAGGGTACACCTCGAACACCGCATCGAAATGCATTTCGCCCTCGGGTGCACCTTCTTTTTCGCTGATGCGCGGCTGACCGGCCACACGCAGTTTGGCTTCGTTGGCAGCGACAGAAAAAGCCTCGCCGACCTTGTCGTTCATCACTTCATAGTGAACCGAATAACCATAGCGCTGGGCCACAACGTTCATGGGCACTTTACCAGGGCGAAAGCCGTCCATTTTGACTGTGCGGGCCATGCGCTTGAGGCGCGTATCCACCTCCGATTGGATCGTGCCGACGGGCAGCGACAAGGTCATTTTGCGTTCGAGCTTTTCCAGCGTTTCTACGGTCACGGCCATCAATCTTCTCCTGAAATCTGCTTGTAAGTGTGGTGCGCGGGGCGGGACTCGAACCCGCACATCCTTGCGGACGTCAGGACCTAAACCTGGTGCGTCTACCAATTTCGCCACCCGCGCGCCGTAAACAAAAACGGGAATCAAAAGCCATTGGGGCCTTCGAACTCCCGTCTTCAATCGGTCAACTTGGCATTTTAGCCTGTAACAGGCGCTGTGGACGGCTCACGCCGTACCTTGAAGGCGGCCGCGTACATGGCCGGCAAGGCCAGCAGGGTGAGTACGGTGGCGACGATCAGCCCGCCCATGATGCAGACGGCCATTGGCCCCCAGAAAACGCTGCGCGACAGCGGAATCATGGCCAGCACGGCGGCCGCGGCTGTCAGCACAATGGGGCGCAAACGCCGCACAGCCGACTCCACAATCGCATCCCAGGCAGGCACGCCGCTGGCGCGTTCTTGCTCAATCTGGTCGATCAGGATCACCGAGTTGCGCTGAATCATGCCCATCAGGGCAATCACCCCGAGCAAGGCCACAAAGCCAAACGGTTTGCCGAAGATCAGCAACCCGGCTGCCGCGCCCGCAATGCCCAGCGGGCCGGTGATGAACACCAGCAAAGACCGGCTGAAGCTGCGCAGCTGCAGCATCAGCAAGGTGAAGGTCAAGAACAGCATCACCGGCACACCCGCCGCGATGGAGCTGGAGCCCTTGCTGCTTTGCTCCACCGCACCGGCAACGTCGATGCGGTAACCGGCCATGCCCTTGCCCTGCCACTCTTTTTCCAGGTTTTTGAGCGCCGGCAAAAGTTCGGCGGTGACAGTCGCCCCTTGCAAGCCCTCGACGATGTCACTTTGCACCGTGATGGCAAAGTCACGATTCTCACGCCACATCACACCCGGCTCCCAGGCAAACACCGGTCTGGCGATTTGCGTCAGCGGGATCGACCGGCCCGAGCTTGTCGGCACATAGGCACTGAACAAATCGGTGATGGCGTCGCGCTCGGCCCTGGGCTGGCGCAGCACCACCTCAATCAGCTTGTCAGCTTCGCGGAACTGGCCCACAGTGCTGCCCGTCAGGGCAATGCTCAGGGCTTGCGCGATCGACTGGCTGCTGACACCCAGCGCACGCGCTTTAGCCTGGTCCACCTCCAGACGGATGGTCTTGACATACTCGTTCCAGTTGTCGTTCACACCCCGGGTGTTGCTGCTGGCCTGCATCAATTTTTTGACTTCGTCAGCGCGCTCACGCAAGACCACCGGGTCTGCGCCCACCACCCGGAACTGCACCGGGTAAGCCACCGGCGGCCCGTTGGGCAGCAACTTGACGCGCCCGCGCACCTCGGGAAACTCACTGGCCAGAATGGCCGGTAGCTTGACGCGCAGCGACTCGCGCACTTTGAGGTCTTTGGGCAGGATCAAGAGCTGCGACACATTGCTTTGCGGAAAAACCTGGTCCAGCGGTAGGTAAAAACGCGGCACGCCCGAGCCCACCCAAGTGCTCACCGAGCTCACGCCGGGTTCCTGCATCAGGCGCTGCTCAAAGCGCTTGGCGACTTGCTCGTTGCCAGCGAAAGAGGCGCCTTCAGGCAGCCAGATGTCGACCAGAATCTCGGGCCGGCTCGAATCCGGGAAAAACTGCTGCTGCACCCGGCCCATGCCGACAATGCCCAGCGCAAAAATCAGCACGGTCACACCAATGGTGGTCCAGCGGTATTCAACGCACCAGTTCACGCAGCGGCGAAAGAGCTTGTAAAAAGGTGTGTCGAAATGCTCTTCATGCACCGCCGCCCCTGGGCCCACCGGCTTGGCCTTGAGCAGCAAGGTGCCCAGGTAGGGCACAAAAAAGACGGAAGCAAACCAACTGAGCACCAGCGCAATCACGGTCACCGCAAAGATGGCGAAGGTGTACTCGCCGGTGACCGACTTGGCCAGCCCAATGGGCAAAAAGCCGGCTGCCGTGATCAGCGTGCCCGTGAGCATGGGCATGGCCGTGACCTCGTAGGCAAAGGTGGCGGCGCGAACCTTGTCGTAGCCCTCCTCCATTTTGCGCACCATCATTTCCACCGCAATGATGGCGTCGTCCACCAGCAAACCCAGCGCGATGATGAGCGAGCCCAGCGAAATTTTGTGCAGGCCGATGTCCCAGTAATCCATGGCCAGAAAAGTCACCGCCAGCACCAGCGGAATGGTGATGCCCACCACCAGGCCCGGCCGCATGTCAACGTAGTAGCGCCTCCACAGCGGCAGCGCTGCGGCGTTGTCGCGCTTGTGCAGGCCCAGGCTGATGAAGCTCACTGCCAGCACAATCAGCACTGCCTCGATCAGCACGCTGATGAACTCATTGACCGAACTCGTCACTGCCTTGGGCTGGTCTTGCAACTGCACCAGTTTGATGCCGGCCGGCAGACCGGCTTCCAGGCCGGCGCGCATCTGGGTCAGTGCTTTGCCCAGGCGGACGATGTCACCGCCCTTGGCCATAGAGACACCCAGCGCCACGACTTCACGGCCCTGGTGATGCACCTTGATCGACGGCGGGTCGGCATAACCGCGGTAAACATTGGCAATCTCGCCCAAGCGCGTCTGGCTGCCCGAGGCGCCGCGCACCGGCATGGCCTTGATCTGCTCGACCGCCTGAAACTGCCCGCCCACGCGAATCTGCAGCACGTCTTGAGGCGTTTGCAGAGCGCCTGCAAACTCGACCGCGTTTTGTTGGCCGAGCTGGTTTAAAACCTGGCTCATGTCCAGCCCGAGCTGAACCTGGGCCTTGGAAATGTCGATGAATATTTTTTCGTCCTGCGCGCCAAAAATCTCGACCTTGGCCACGTCTTTCACCCGCAGCAGCTGCTGGCGCACCTGGTCGGCAATGACTTTGACTTCGGCGTAATTGAAGCCGTCAGACTCCAGCGCGTAAATGATGCCGTAGACATCGCCGAACTCGTCGTTAAAAAACGGGCCCTGAATACCGGCGGGCAAAGTGGGGCGGATGTCGCCGATTTTTTTGCGCACGGTGTACCAGACATTGGCCACCTCGCTGGGCTTGGAATAGTCCTTGAGCTCCATGATGATCTGCGACTCGCCCGGCTTGGAATAGCTGCGTATCTTGTCGGCGTAGGGCACCTCCTGCAAGCTGCGCTCCAGCTTGGCTGTGACCAGTTCGGCCATTTGCTGCGTGGTGGCGCCCGGCCACATCGTGCGCACCACCATGGCCCGGAAGGTGAACGGCGGGTCTTCGTCCTGACCCAATTGGAAATATGTGAAGCCCCCCATCAACATCAGCACCACCAAAAGGTAGCGGGTCAGCGGGCGGTGATCCAGCGCCCAGCGGGACAGATTGAAACCGCTGGAAGCCTCTGGCTTGGCAGCGGGCGCGGCGTCGCGCGTTGTGTCGTCTTTCATTGCGGCCTCACTTGGCAGCAGGTGTTGTAACAACGGCTGCAGGTGCTGCAGCCGCTGGCATGCCAGCCGTCGGCGTGGCCGCTGCCGGCGGCTGGTACAGCCTGACCTTCTGGCCAGGCGTGAGCACATGCACCCCCGCACTCACCACCTGCATGCCCGGCATCAGCCCGGAAGCGATCACAGCCATGTTGCCGTCGGCATTGGCCACCTGAACGTCTTGCGCCCTCACCGTCATGCTGGCCGGCTCCAGCACCCAGACAGAAATGCTCGGACCCTCCTTGCGCAGCGCGGCAATCGGCAGCTTGATGATGGGTTGACCCTGCGCCAATTCAGCCGGCTGGCCCGACAGACTGACGGTCACGGTAGAGCCCAGGGCGGGCGGCTTCTGGCCGGCGTTCAAGCTGGCCTTGACCTGGTAAGTGCGGGTGGCCGGGTCGGCACTGGCCGCCACCTCGCGCACCTTGCCTTCTAAGGGAGTGTTCAGCGGCCACACCAGCACCTTCACCGGCATGCCCACGCGCATGGCAGCCAGGCGGGAATCGGGCACCGCAAATACCACATCGCGTGCGCCATCGGCTGCAATTTTGAACACCGTCATTCCGGCGCTGACCACCTGGCCGGCCTCGGCCTCCACGGCGGTGACCACCCCGGCCACATCAGACGCCAGCACCGCATAGCCCGACTGGTTGGACTGCGAAGCCAGTTGCGCCTGGGCCTGCTCAAGTTGCGCCTGCGCCGACTTGAGCGTGGCATCGCGCCGGTCCAGCTCGGCGCGGCTGATGAAGTTTTGTGCCAGCAAGTCCTTGTAGCGTGCCAAGTCAGCCGCTGCCAGGTCGCGGTTAGTCTGCGCGGCAACGGTTTGCGCACGGGCCGCGTCTGCGGCCAGTTTGTAGTCTTGCGGATCCAGCCGGGCCAGCACCTGCCCGGCCTTGACCGACTGGCCCAGCTCGGCTTGTCGCTGAATCATTTTGCCGCCCACCCGAAAAGCCAGCCGTGATTCGACCCGTGCCCGCACCTCGCCGGTGTACTCACTGTTGGCAGCATAAGAGTCCGCGCCCACGGTGATGGTTTTCACAGCCCGGATAGGCTCTTCCACCACAGCCGGCTTGGAGCAACCCAGCAAAAAAACCGACCCGATGGCGGCAACACTGATGATTCTTTTCATGACAATTGCTCCCCTACAAAATCCAAGGCTGAAAAGCCCGTGCGTAAGATCATTAAATTAATGACTGAACGGTTATTAAACCAGAAACAGATGAACACCGTCTCAAGCGACAATCCGACCATGAAGGAAGCACCGCCTGCCAACCAGTTAAGCCAAAAAGAACACCAAGGTTCAACAAACGGCCATACTGTAAGGCATTACGAAAACTTTCCTGTGGCTTCCCTGCTGTGTCCGGCGCATCTGCGGCCGGCCGTGATGGCCATTTACAACTTCGCCAGAACGGCCGACGACCTGGCCGACGAGGGCGAGGCCAGCCCCGCCCAGCGATCGCTGGACCTGGCGCTCTACAAGGCCGATTTAGCGGCTTGCGCCCAAGGCCTGGCCACTTCCGGCCGCTGGGCCAATATGTTTGACGCGCTGGCCCCGCAAATCAGGCAATGGCAATTGCCCCTGCCTTTGCTGGGCGACCTGCTCAGCGCTTTTGAGCAAGACGTGCACAAGACCCGATACACCAACCAGGCCGAACTGCTGGACTACTGCAGCCGCTCGGCCAACCCGGTCGGGCGCTTGCTGCTGCACCTCTATGGCGTCTCAAGCGAAGCGGCGCTGCGGCAAAGCGACTGCATCTGCACGGCGCTGCAATTGATCAATTTCTGGCAAGACCTGAGCGTAGACATACCGCGCGGGCGCATTTACCTGCCGGCCGAACTGCAAGCGCTGCACGGTGTGAGCGAGGCCGAACTGCTGGCGCAGGCGACCTCGCCGGCCACCCGAGCGCTGGTGGCCGACTGCGTGGAGCGGGCGCGCCGGCTCATGCTCGAAGGCGCGCCTTTGGTGCACGCGGTGCCCGGGCGCGCCGGCTGGGAACTGCGCCTGGTGGTGCAAGGCGGCCTGCGCATTGCCGAGCGCATTGCACTGCTGGACTTTGCCACGCTGCGCCAACGCCCCGTCATCGGCCGCAGTGATGCGCTGCTCATGGCCTGGCGCACGCTCTGGATGTAGCCAGCCCGCCCCGCCGCGCTCCAATGCGGCCGCACTTGCGGCGACAATCCAGCCCATGAGCCCCGAACAGTACGTCCAGCAAAAAGCCGCCGCCTCGGGCAGCAGCTTTTATTACGCCTTTCTGTTTTTGCCCAAGGACAGGCGCGCCGCCATCACCGCCTTTTATGCGTTTTGCCGCGAGGTCGATGACGTGGTCGATGAAGTCATCGACCCCAGCGTAGCCGGCACCAAACTCGCCTGGTGGCAAACCGAAGTCGGCAAGGCCTTTGCCGGCCAACCCACGCACCCGGTGATGCAAGCGCTGATGCCCTGGACCGCGGTATACGGCATCAGCGCCCAACATCTGCTGGCCGTCATCGAAGGCTGCCAAATGGACCTGGCGCAAAACCGCTACCTCGACTACCCCGCCCTGACCCGCTACTGCCACTTGGTGGCCGGCATCGTGGGCGAAGTGGCGGCGCGCATTTTCGGCCAGACCGACCCGGCCACCACGGCCTACGCCCACCAACTGGGCCAAGCCTTTCAGCTGACCAACATCATTCGCGACGTCGGCGAAGACGCGCTGCGCGGCCGCATCTACCTGCCCATCAGTGAGTTGCAGCAGTTCGATGTCAAGGTGCACGACATCCTGCAACGCCAATACTCCCCCCGCTTCAGCGCGCTGATGGAATTTCAAACCCGGCGCGCGCTGGCGCTGTACGACGAAGCCCTGGCCGGCTTGCCAGCTTCGGACTGGCGCGCCCAAAAGCCCGGCCTCATGATGGCCAGCATTTACCGCAGCTTGCTTCGCGAGATCCAGGCCGACGGCTACCAGGTGCTGCACCAGCGCGTGAGCCTGACGCCGTTGCGCAAGTTCTGGCTGGCCTGGAAAACCCAGGCCTTCGGCCGCGTCGCCTAAGGCCCTAGAGATGAAAGTCGCCGTCATCGGTGCCGGCTGGGCCGGTTGCGCCGCCGCCGTCGAAGCCACGCGGCTGGGCCACAGCGTCACCCTGTTTGAAAGCGCCCGCGTGGCGGGCGGTCGGGCCAGGCGCGTGGACAGCAGCCTCAAGGGTCAAGCGCTGGCGCTGGACAACGGCCAACACATCCTGATAGGCGCTTACACCGAGACCCTGCGCCTCATGCAAACCTTGGGCGTTGACCCGGGCAGCAGCTTGCTGCGCATGCCGTTGCGGTTGCAGTTTCCCAACGGCGAAGGCTTGGCTTTTCCGCGCTCTGCGGTGTTCGCCTCCTGGCCCGGCGGGCCGCGCTGGCCGGCGGCTTGGCAAGCGGCCTGGGGCATTGCCATGGCACGCGGCTGGAGCTGGGGCGACAAAGCATCGCTGCTGCGGCTGGCGCTGCGCTGGCGGGCCGCCGGCTTTGCGTGCGCGCCTGGCCTGTCGGTGGCCACAATCTGCGCCGGTCTGTCGCCACGCGCCCTGCACGGGTTGGTCGAGCCGCTGTGCGTGTCCGCGCTCAACACCCCGGCCGAGCGGGCCTGCGCGCAGGTTTTTTTGCGTGTGCTCAAAGACGCGCTGTTCAACCAGCCTGGCGGCGCCGATCTGCTGCTGCCCCGCACAGACCTCAGCGCCCTGCTGCCAGACGCTGCACTGGCTTGGCTGACAGCACGCGGCCCCGCGCCGCGTCTGGGCGAGCGGGTTCAAGCGCTGACGCGCAGCGCCACAGGCTGGCAGCTGAGTGCATCGGGTAGCGCAGACCCTGACGACGCAGAAGAAATATTTGACACCGTGCTGCTGGCCTGCCCGCCGCAAGAGGCGGCACGGCTGGCAGAAGGCACCGGCAGCAACGCCGACTGGGCCGCCCAAGCCACCAGCCTGCAACACGAAGCGATTGCTACGGTTTATGCACGCCTGGCTTCACCCCCGGCCCATGCCAAGAGCCTACCGCAGCCCATGCTCGCGCTGCACAGCGGTGACCAAGCCCCCGCCCAGTTTGTGTTTGACCGCGGCCAGTTAGGCGGGCCGGCCGGCCTGCTGGCCTTTGTTGTCAGCGCCAGCGTGGGCGACAAGGCCCAGCTCAGCGCGCAGGTGCTGGCGCAAGGCCAGGCGCAACTTGGGCTCGAGCTCGAGCTGGTGCAAACCATTGTGGAAAAGCGCGCCACCTTTGCCTGCACGCCCGGCTTGCAGCGTCCAGCGGCCTTGATTGCGCCCGGCCTGCTAGCCTGCGGCGACTATGTGGCCGGGCCCTACCCCGCCACGCTCGAAGGCGCAGTGCGCTCGGGCCTGCACGCTGCCCGGCTGTTGACCGCCTAGCCCTTGCGGGACAAGGCCCGCACTTGCAATTGCGCCGGTCTGTCCATACAACGCGCCAGCCACGCGGCGGTGGCCGGACAAGCCGCCAGCAATTCAGGCGCCGGCTTGACCCAGGCCAGCACCGAGGCCACGGCAATGTCAGCCACGGTGAAGCGCTCGCCCGCCAGGTAAGACGCGCCTGCGCTGCTACGTGCCAGGTGTTGCTCGATCACGCTCAGCGGCCCGGTCAAACGGCGCGCCGCCTCTGCCGCCAGCTCGGGCTTGCGCCTGTCTGCGGGCATCACCAGGGTGTGCATCAAAATGGTCAGCGCGTCTTTTTCGCACTCAGTGACAACCCAGAAAGTCCAGCGCAAAATCTCGGCGCTTTCAGCCTTGGTTTGGGCAGCCAGGTTCAGACCGTCAGGGCCTTTGTAGTTCTCGGCCAGGTACAGGGCGCAGGCCATGGACTCCCACACCACCACGCCCTCGTCTTGCAAAACCGGGATATGGCCGTTCGGGTTCAGCGCCAAAAACTCGGGCGTGTGGGTCGCACCGTCCTTGTAGTGCAAGGGCACATGCTCAAAGGCCAGGCCCAGCTCAAGCGCCACCCACAGCGGGCGCGAAGCGCGGGAGGCGGCAATACCGTGAATCTTCAAACTCATAAGGTCTCTTTCTTGCAAGTTAAGGAAAAAAGCCAAGCTTAAAACAAGGCCGTCAACTCAGCCAGGCTGCGCACAGTTTCATGCGGCTCGGCCGCATGCGGCCACAGCTTGTCTTCGCGGTTGACCCAGGCCGTCTGCATGCCGCAAGCCAGGGCGGCCAGCACGTCCAGCTCGGCGTCGTCGCCAATGTGCAGCACCTCTTCGGGAGGTACGCCGGCAGCCTGCGCGGCCGCCTCAAAAATACGCCGGTCCGGCTTGCCCACGCCGAACACCTGCGCGCTAAAACCGGCCTTGAAGTAGCCCGCCAGCCCGACACGCGCCAAGTCGGCATTGCCATTGGACAGCGCCACCAGCGGAAAGCGTGCCGACAAAAAAGCCAATGCGGGCAGCGCATCGTCAAACAGCGTGACGCGGTTGCGTTCGTCAAAAAACACCTCAAAAGCAGGCTCGGCCAGCGCGCTGTCTTCGCCGCAACGCAGCAATGCCAGGCGTATTTGTGCCAGCCGCAAGTTGCTCAGCTGGTGCAGCAGCTCGGGCTGCGCGGCCATCACCTCGTGGCGCAGCGCCAGGCGGGCCGCCGGGTCGGCAAACAGGGCACTGGCACGGGGGGCATGCCCCAACAGGTAGCTCTGCAAGGCATGTTCGGCGCGCTCAATGGTCGGCCAGATAGGCCACAGGGTGTCATCCAGGTCCAAGGTAATGGCCCTGATTTTTTGAAGGTTCAACATAGGTAGTGGGAGAATATCCCACATGAGCTTTTCCAAAGAACCCGAATTCAGCCACGGCAAGGCAGCTGCCAATGGCGCCAGCACCGGCGTGCTGTACTGCAACCTGGGCACCCCCGACGCACCCACCGCCCCGGCCCTGCGCCGTTATCTGGCCGAATTTTTAAGCGACCAGCGCGTGGTCGAGATACCCCGCCCCATCTGGTGGCTGATTCTGCACGGCATCATCTTGCGCCTGCGCCCCAAAAAGTCAGCCGCCAAGTACGCCAGCATCTGGACGGCCGAAGGCTCGCCCCTGAAAGTCTGGACAGACAAGCAGTCCCAGTTACTCGGCCAAGCCCTGCAATCTCGCGGTCACCACGTTGCCACACGCTACGCCATGCGCTACGGCAACCCGTCCATCGCTTCCCAGCTCGAGGTCTTCAAAGACCTGGGCATCACGCGCGTGCTCATCGTGCCGGCCTACCCCCAGTACAGCGCCACCACCACCGCCAGCTTGTTTGATGCGGTCTACACCTGGGCTGCCAAAGTCCGGCGCCTGCCCGAATTTCGCTTCATCAACCATTACCACGACGACGACGGCTACATCGCCGCGCTGGCCACCCGGGTGCGCGCCCACTGGGACTTGCACGGCCAGGCCGAGCAACTGATGATGAGCTTTCATGGCGTGCCCCAGCGCACCCTGGAGCTGGGTGACCCCTACCACTGCGAGTGCTACAAAACCGCCCGCCTGTTGGCCGAATCACTGGGGCTGACCAAAGACCGCTACACCGTGACATTTCAGTCCCGCTTCGGCAAAGCCAAATGGCTGCAGCCCTACACCGAACCCACGCTGGTGAGCATGGCAGAAGCCGGTGTCAAAAAGGTCGACGTCATTTGCCCGGGATTTACCGGCGACTGTCTGGAAACGCTGGAAGAAATCAACGACGAAGCCCGCGAAGCCTTTATGCACGCCGGCGGCGAGAGTTTTCACTACATCGGCTGCCTGAACGACAGCCCCCAGTGGGCGCTAGGCCTGGCCAGTATTTGCGAGCAGCATCTCAGCGGCTGGCCCAGCCAGGCGGCGCCGGATGCCCCAGCGCTGGAACAAAGCCGGGCCAACGCGCTGGCCCAAGGCGCAGCCAACTAAACCATACCGGCCGGCGGCCACTGCAATCGGATGCGGGTGCCGCGCCCATCAGCACACGGGCTGGTCAAGGACAGCGCTGCACCGTGCTGGCGGGCGATTTCCTGCACTATGGCCAAACCCAGGCCGCTGCCGCGCGATGCGGCCGCGTCGGCCCGGTAAAAGCGCTCAAACACATGAGGCTGGTGGCGCGCCGCAATGCCGACACCTGCGTCCTCAACTTCCAACCAGCCCGCGCCCACCCGCACCGTCACAGCCACGCCGCCACCGGCATGCACCAGCGCGTTGTCCACCAGGTTGCGCAAGGCCTCCTGCACCAGCAAGGGCATGCCCAGCACCTGGCTCTCAGCAACAGTGGTTTCAAAACCCAGGTCATGCTGATGGGTCTGCGCCTGGTGCCACATGGACTGCGTCACCTCGCGCGCAAGCGCCACCAGCGCCAACGTCTGCGGCACCTCCATGTCGGGGGCGTGTTCGGCCCGGGTGAGCGCCAGCAGTTGCTCGGTCAGGTGCACTGCCTTGTCGGTGGTGTGCACAGCCGCACGCACCGCCGCCTTAGCTTCAGGCTCCGGAATCTGGCGCTCGGCCAAAGCCAGCTGCGTTTTGAGCACAGTCAGCGGCGTGCGCAACTGGTGTGCAGCGTTATCTAAAAAGCGTTTGCGGATGTCAATTAAACGGCCCAGCCGCTGCACGTAGCTGTTGAGCGTGTCAATCAAGGGTTGCAGCTCACGCGTCTTGTAAGCTGGCGTGATCGCCGAATCGTCCGACTCATCACGCGCGGCCAGTTGCAGCCGAAAAGCCTCCAGCGGCCGCATCGCCACATGAATACCCCAACCCACCAGGCCCATGGTCACCAGCAGCAGCAAACCCTGGATGGCCAACGTGTCACGCAAGATGTGCTGCGTCAGTAACTGGCGGGCCTCGAGGGTCTCGGCCACGCGCACCGTGATCAGCTTGGTGGCCGGCGCCTGCCCGGCTGTGCCGGGGCTGTCCACCAGCACGTGGCGCAAGCTGGTCAGGCGAACAGGTTGGCCGCGCAACAAAGCGTCTTCAAAACTCACCAGGGAAAAAAACTGCACCTCTTGCGACAGCGCCGCCGGCGAAGGCAGTTCCGCGTCACCGGCCAAGGTGAGGCCAGCTTTGTCTTCAATTTTGTAAAACAGGCGCGAGCCGATGTGATTTTCAAACAAGTAACCCGCCGCCCGCAGCACGTCCAAGCGCAAGGTCTGGTTTTCCAGCCGTATCTCTTCGGCCAGCGTTCGCGCTGCCAAGTACAAAGACCGGTCATAGGCCTGGTTGGCCGACTCCACAGCGCGCCCGTAGGACACATAAGCACCCACCCCGATGAGCATAAACAAGGGCAGCAAAATCAGCAGCAGCAAGCGCTGGCGCAAAGAGTTCATGGCGGGCCCGGCCTGGTGATGACGCTCATGCCGTGTCTTTGTCGCTGAGCATGTAACCCAGGCCGCGCAAGGTGTTGATGCGCAGTCGCCGGGCCGGCGCAGCGCCGGTGGGCGGCATAGGGGTTTCTATTTTTTTGCGCAAGCGGTAGATCAACACCTCCACCGCGTCCAACTCGGCCGGTGCGTCTGAAAACACGCGCGCATGCAACTGTTCTTTGCTCACCACGCGGTGGGCAGAATCCAGCAGGGTTTTCAGCGCCGCGGTCTCACGCGGGGTCAATGCCAGCGGCTGCTCATGCAACAAAAAGTGCTGGTCATCACCGTCCCACAGCAGCGGGCCCACGCCCCACTGCGTCCACTGCATTTGCCGGGGCCGGCGCAGCAAAGCCTGCACACGCGCCTCAAACTCACTGAGCTCGAAGGGTTTGGGCAGGTAGTCGTCGGCGCCCACGTTCAAGCCCAGCACCCGGTCGGCCACGCTGGCACGCGCGGTCAAAATCATCACCGGCACCGCATCGGCCCGCTGGCGCAGCGCCTGCAGCACCGACAGACCATCGCGCCCCGGTAGGTTCAAGTCCAACAACACCAACTTAAACCGGTGGCCCGCCTGCAACTGGGCATCGGCCGACTCGCCGTCTGGCGCAAACGCCACCTGCAAACCCAGCTGGCGCAAAGCGGTGCCCAGCCAGAGCGAGAGCTCGGGCGTGTCTTCTACCAATAAAACGGGGGCACTAGGGGTTATCACTGAATCAAATTGAAAGGCGTTTGACAGCTTGGCCGCCATATTTAAAGCAAACTGCTGAGGTCTTGGCGCACCACGCCCCAAGCCCACCAACGATCATTTTCACTCAGGAGACAAACATGACTATTTCCAAACGCGATTTCTTGTCCATGGGCGGCGCATTGGGCGCCGGCCTGGCACTGCCGGCTTGGGCTCAAGCCAAGCCATTGTTTGACACCATCAACATGTTTGTACCTGCGGCCCCCGGCGGCGGCTGGGACGGCACGGCCCGCGCCATCGAGCGCGCAGCCAAGGCCAGCGGCCTGGTTGGTAACTTCCAGTTTGAAAACGTAGGCGGCGCCGGCGGCATGATCGGCCTGCCACGCTTTGTGAACCAGCGCAAAGGCCAGGGCAACAGCCTGATGGTCGGCGGCTCGGTCATGGTGGGCGCAGGCATCACCAACAAAAGCCCGGTCACCATGCGCAATGTGGTGCCCGTGGCCCGCCTGACCGAAGAGTCCAGCGTGATCGTGGTGCCCGCCGGCGGCAAAATCAAAACCTGGAACGAACTGGTGGCCGCTCTCAAGGCCAACCCCAAGGCCGTGTCCGTGGCCGGCGGCAGCGCTGGCGGCACTGACCACATCGTGCTGGGCCTGATGATCAAAGAACTGGGCCGCAACCCGCGTGAAGCCGCCTACGTTGCCTTTGCAGGCGGCGGTCCGGCCAACGCGGCTATTTTGGGCAACCAGGTCACCGCCGGCATTTCGGGCTACTCCGAGTTTGAAGACCAGATCAAGGCCGGCCGCATGATCCCGCTGGCAGTCTCCGGCAACATTCGCATCCCCGGTGTGAATGTGCCCACCATGCGTGAGCTCGGCCTGAACGTGGCGGTGGCCAACTGGCGCGGCGTGTTTGCCGCCCCCGGCGTGACTACGGCCCAGCGCGACAAGCTGTTCGAGCTGATGAGCAAGTTGAACCAATCCCCCGCCTGGCAGCAAGAGCTGGTCACCCGCAAATGGACCGGCGTGTTCCTGGCTGAACTGCCTTTTGAGCGTGAGATCAACAAAGACATCGCCGAAACCGAAGCCGTGCTGAAAGACCTGGGTCTGGCATGACGCCTTTTCGACTCGCCCTTTGCCTTTTAGCGCTGGGGCTGGTCGGGGCCTGGCAGGTGACACTGATCCCCGAGTCGCCTATTCAGATGCCCGTGGGGCCCATCCTCACCCCTGCGGTGGTGGTGGGCCTGTTGCTGGTGATTGCGCTGCTGTACGGCCTGAGCGCCTGGCGCGGCCGTCAGCTCGATGCCGTGCTGGGCGACGACGGGCAACCCCTGCCCGGCGCCAACCGGCGCATGCTCATGCTGCTGGGCGGCGGCGCTGCCTTCGTGCTGCTGGCCGTGCCTTTGGGCTTTGTCATCCCGGCCACCTTGTGCGGCATGGGTGTAGCGCGCGCTTTTGACGAACCCCTGGGCTGGCGCTCAGCTTTGGTGTGCGGCACGATTGCCCTGCTCTTCTGGATTTTATTTGCCCAGGTGTTGGGCGTCGGGCTCGGACCCGCGGTGGCTTGGCCGTTGTGACAGGCTGTCTGAAAGTTTCCCCATGAATGCCTTTGACTCCTTGATGGGCGGCTTTGCCAACGCCTTGCAGCCCATGACGCTGATGTACGGCTTCATCGGTTGCTTTGTCGGCACCCTGGTCGGCGTGCTGCCCGGGATTGGCCCGGCCCTGACCATTGCCCTGCTGCTACCGCTCACCTACCACGTGCCGGCCACCGGCATGTTTGTCATGTTTGCCGGCATCTATTACGGCGCGGCCTATGGCGGCTCTACCACTTCCATTTTGCTCAACACACCGGGCGAGTCAGCCTCTGTGGTGACAGCGCTGGAGGGAAACAAAATGGCCCGCCGGGGGCGCGCCGGACCGGCCTTGGCCACAGCGGCCATCGGCAGTTTTGTGGCCGGCACCATCGGCACTGTGGCCCTGACCTTTGTCGCGCCCTTGGTGGTTGAAGCCGCGCTCGCCTTTGGCCCGGCCGAGTACTTCAGCCTGATGATCTTGTCATTGGTCGCCGTGTCCGCCGTGCTCGGTAACTCGGTGCTGCGCGGCATTGCCAGCCTGACGGCCGGCCTGCTGTTTGGCCTGGTCGGCCTGGATTTGCAAACCGGCCAGCCCCGCTTTACCTTCGGCCAGACCGAGCTGCTCGACGGCATCGAAGTCACCATTGCCGCTGTCGGCTTGTTTGCCGTGGGCGAAGCCCTGTACCTGGCCTGGCAGGGCAAAGAAACCAAAGCCGGCGAAGTCATGAAAGTCACCGGCAGCCTGTGGCTCAGCGCCCAGGACTGGAGCCGCTCCTGGAAAGCCTGGCTGCGCGGCGCTTTGTTTGGCTTTCCCATAGGCGCCATGCCCGCAGGCGGCGCTGAACTGCCTACCCTGCTGTCTTACTACACCGAGAAAAAACTCAGCAAACACCCCGAGGAATTCGGCCAAGGCGCCATCGAGGGCGTGGCCGGCCCCGAAGCCGCCAACAACGCCGCCGCCGCCGGTGTGCTGATGCCGCTGCTCACGCTGGGCATACCCACTTCTGCCACGGCCGCCATCATGCTGTCGGCCTTTCAGGGCTACGGCATCCAAACCGGGCCCACTCTGTTCAGCCAACAGGGCTCTTTGGTCTGGACGCTGATCGCCAGCCTGTACATCGGCAACGTTATTTTGCTGGTGCTTAACTTGCCGCTGGTCGGCCTGTGGGTCAAGCTGCTGAAAATTCCGCCACCCTGGCTGTACGCCGGCATCATCATCATCTCAACGGCCGGCGTCTACGGCGCGGGCAACTCGGTGTTCAACGTGGGCTTGCTGTACGTCTTCGGCTTGATCGGCTTTGCCATGCGGCGCTTTGACTTTCCTGCTGCGCCGCTGATCGTCGGCCTGATTCTGGCGCCCATGGCAGAACAATCCATGCGTCAGGCCCTGACCATCAGCATGGGCGAATGGTCCACCTTTGTCACCCGGCCCTTGTCGGCCAGCCTGATGGCCATCTCGGTGATTTTGTTGATTGCCCCGCCCCTGGTGCGCCGCTGGCAACAAAAACGAGTGGCCAAGGCCTAGGCGCCACACGCAGCATGCGGATCGACAAATGGCTGTGGGCGGCCCGCTTTTACAAAACCCGCTCGCTGGCCGCTGAAGAACTCGACAAAGGCCGGGTGCAGCTCAACGGCCATGCGGTCAAGCCCGCACACGAGATCAAACCCGGTGACACCCTGGCCCTGCGCCAAGGCCCGGTGCTGCGCGAGGTGCTTGTCAAAGGCTTGAGCATGCAGCGCGGCCCTGCCCCGGTGGCGCAAGCGCTGTATGAAGAAAGCGCCGACAGCATACAAAAGCGGCTGCAGGACGCCGAACAGCGCCGCCTGCACCGCGAACCCGCGCAAAGCATTGAACACGGCCGCCCCACCAAACGGGAGCGCCGCAACATCGACAAAGGCTGGGACAGCCGCTGGAGCGCCTCGATCGACGGGGCCGACTAAGGCTCCGTGCGGCGAGTGAGCCTCACTTCACCGTGACGGCGTCCACCAGGCGGTAATACAGGCCATAGGGGTCGTCCTTGAGGACCATCAAGCGGCCCTCCACAACCACCGCGTCCTGGCTGTACTTGACGGGTGTTTTTAAGCGCACTTCCATCATGCTTTCAGGCCCGCCCGGCAGGCAGAAATTGCAGCTCAAAGGCACCGCAGAAAGCAACATGCGGGTGTGCTTTTCGCCCGGCTCAACCGGCATCATGAAGCCCTGAAGCCGTTGCGTCTTGTCGTTCAGCCCGAGCTGGCTGGCATTGAACAGCGGGAGGCTGCGCTTTTTCACCACTTGGGTCTTCACATCGGCCAGCACCGACCAGGGCAACACGTCAGCACGCGGCACCAGCGGCGCAATCGGGCTGTTGGCACCGTGCACGCCAGCGCCCTTGCCGGCCGGCAAATCAATGCTGCCCGGCAGCATGGGCGCCGGCTGGGCTGCAGCGGGTGCCGACAGGCAGGCCGCCAGCCCAAGTACAGCCAAGGCGCGCACCAGCGGCCGTGCGGCCATGGTTTGAAAAGCGAAACGGGAGTGGGTCGGGTTCATGCGTTGGCGTCCTTGTTTGGCTTGATTCATGCGCGCTTCAATGCGCGTGCTTCATGCCGCAGTATTTGCCAACGGCCAAGCCTTTGCAAGCGGCCTGCAACTGCTTGGTGCAAGCATCGGGTTTTTGACCCGACTCCAGGCACTTGGCCGCCGCCTCGTGGGCCGCAGCCATGGCGCGGTGGCGCTGCACATCTTCTTTAATTTCCTTGTCGCTGTGCTGGGCATGCGCCACGGACAGCACGGCACTGAGAGCCAAGACCGAAGCAAGGGCAAATAATTTGGAGATAGAAAAAAAGCGCATCCATTCACCTCGATTGAAGAAGTTCCAAAACACTCACCCGGTACGCCTCCCAAGTGGGCAGCAGGGCCGAAGCCACGGCCACACCCAGCGCCAGCGCCGGCACCGTCAGCAACTCCACCGGCCAGTTCAGCGCGGCCAGCGAGATCGATTTATCTACATCCAGCGCCACGGCCAGCAAGGCCGCCACGCCCTGCCCCAGGGCCAGGCCCAGCAGCGTGGCCAGCAGCGCCAGCCACAAGGCTTCACACCATAGCAGAGCCGCCAGCTGGCGTGGTGCCGCGCCCAGCATGCGCAGCAAAGCCAGGTCGGCGCGGCGTTCGCGTACAGCGCTCCACAAAGCAATGAAAACACCCAGCCCGGCCGTCAGCAACAACACGCCGGCAAAAGCCCGCAGCACATCCGCGCCAATGCCGATCAGCCCAAGCAAGCGCGAGACCTCCAGCGCCGGCGACGCCGCCTGCATGTTGGTGGTGGTGTTGATAAAGCGCGGGAAAGTCACCGCCGCCAGCGGGCTGCGGTACTGAATCAGCGCCAGTGTGACCTCGCGCTCTTCTTCCAGAATCTTCTGGTCTGCGGCGTCCAGCGCAGTGTCTTTTTCGTGCACGCGCCAGACCGACTCCGTTGGCGTCAAGATCAAACGGTCCATCACCGAGCCGTTTGGGGCCAGCACGCCCGTCACGGTGTAAGGGGTCTGGCCGTGGGCATGACCGCCGCCGCCCAGGCCGTGACTGCCCGCAAAACTGTCACCCACGCGCAAGCCCGTGTCGCGCGCCACCTTGGCGCCCAGCACCGCCTGCATGGGCGCCTGCCACATTGCCCCACTGGCCATCACACCGGCGTAGTGGCTCAGGTAATCGGGCGTGGTGCCAATGATGCGGTAACCCTTGAAACTGTCGCCCATGCTGATCGGTATCAGCTTGGCCACCTGCGGGTTGGCTTGCAGCGCCTGCACCTCGGCCAGCGGCACATTGCCGGTGGGCGTGTCGATCTGAAACACGCCGGACAATATGAGTTGCAGTGGGCTTCCCTTGGCACCCACCACCACGTCAATACCGGCCAGGTCCCGCGCAAAGGCTTGCTGAATCTGGTGGTTCACCAGCAGCACCAGCGTGATGGACGCCAGCCCCAGCGACAGCAGCAGCAAGTTCAGCGCCGCCGCCAGCGGTCTGGACCACAAAAACTGCCAGGCCCAGCGCAGTGTTTTCATGCGGCCACCCCGGCGCTCTGGGTCTGGGGCAGCGCCAGGTTCAGCACACTGACCGGGCCGGCCTGCGCAAAAAACTGCAACAGCCGCGCGTCATGGCTGGCCACCACCAGCGTAGCGCTCTGTTGCGCGGCCACCTGCGCCAGCAACTGCGCAGCCTGTGCGGCGGCCGCGTCATCCAGGCTGGCCGTGGGCTCGTCGGCCAACATCACCTGCGGCTGCAACAACACCGCCCGCGCCAGCGCCACGCGCTGTGCCTGGCCGCCCGAGAGCTGCGCCGGTTTGCGCTGCGCCAGCTCGCCCACGCCCAGCGCTACCAGCGCACTGGCAATTCGGCCGGCGTCTTCAGCCTGGCCAGCAGCCCACTGCGCCAGCGCCAGGTTGTCATGCACGCTGAGCGCTGGGCTCAGGTGCAGTTTTTGCGGCAAAAACCCGATGTGGCGGGCCCGCCAGCGGTCAGTCGCCCCGCCCTCCAGCACTTGGCCGGCCACCTCGATTTGCCCTTGCGAAGGGGACACCAGCCCGGCGGCCAGCGCCAGCCAGGTGGACTTGCCCGCGCCCGACGGCCCCTTGAGCAGCAACACGCCGCCCTGCGGTATGTTCACGTCGGCAAAGCGCAGCGTAGGCCCGCCGGCATACGCATAAGCCAGCCCTTGCGTGCGGATCATTCGGCGCCCTGCCCCTGGCCGCTGCCGGCCACAATGCCGCGCGCTTGCAAAGCCTCAATCTGCGCTGTGGTCAGCCCGATCTCACGCAGCACGGCGTCG
>JBIKPY010000104.1:0-6169 GCA_044357185.1 Polaromonas sp. | reverse complement strand
TTTTGAAGTGCTGCCCTTTTAAATTTGGAGCGGGAGAAGAGTCTCGAACTCTCGACCTCAACCTTGGCAAGGTTGCGCTCTACCAACTGAGCTACTCCCGCAATGACAAGACAAATTATAGCGTGGTTTTTCTGCTGCCTTGGAACAGCAACAAAAATACTTTCTAGAAGCTACACCTCTGAAATCTCAGTGCTTCACAGCGCCCGGTTGCGCCGGCACTGCAGCGGTTGCGGCTGCCGCGAGGGCTGCCGCCGCAGCCGCGGTGGCTGCAGTGGCCGCTGCGGCCAAGGCCACTTCTTCGTCAGACAGCGGCACAGGCATGCGCTCCAGGGCCACGGCCAGCACCTGATCAATCCATTTGACGGGAATGATCTCCAGGCCGCTTTTGACGTTGTCGGGAATCTCTTGCAAGTCCTTGGCGTTTTCTTCCGGGATCAGCACGGTCTTGATTCCTCCGCGCAAGGCGGCCAGCAGCTTTTCTTTCAGCCCGCCAATGGCAGTGACTTCGCCGCGCAGCGTGATCTCGCCGGTCATGGCAACGTCGCCGCGCACCGGTATGCCGGTCAGAGCAGACACGAAGGCAGTGGTCATGGCAGCACCGGCGCTCGGGCCGTCTTTGGGGGTGGCGCCGTCGGGCACGTGAATATGGATGTCACGGTTTTCAAACATATCGTCGCGAATGCCCAGCATGCGTGAACGGCTACGCACCACGGTGCGGGCCGCTTCAACAGATTCTTTCATCACGTCACCCAGCGAACCGGTGCGCGTGATGACACCCTTGCCCGGCATGATGGCCGCTTCAATGGTCAGCAAATCGCCGCCGACTTCTGTCCAGGCCAGACCCACCACCTGGCCGATTTGATTTTGGTCTTCAGCGCGTCCGTAGTTGAACTTGCGAACACCCAAATAGTCATTGAGGTTGTCTGGGCTGACAACCACGGGCGCCTGCATCTTTTTCAGCTGAATGCCCTTGACGGTCTTGCGGCAGATCTTGGAGAGCTCGCGCTCGAGCGAACGCACACCGGCTTCACGCGTGTAGTAACGCACGATGTCGCGCACGGCCTGCTCGGAGATGTCGAGCTCGCCTTCTTTCACGCCGTTGTTCTTGAGCTGCTTGGGCAGCAGGTAACGCATGGCGATGCTGGTTTTTTCGTCTTCGGTGTAACCCGACAAGCGGATTACTTCCATGCGGTCCAGCAGGGCCGGCGGAATGTTCATCGAGTTGGAGGTGGCGACAAACATCACATCGCTCAAGTCAAAGTCCACCTCGACATAGTGGTCGCCGAAGGTGTGGTTTTGCTCAGGGTCCAGCACCTCGAGCAGAGCGCTGGAAGGGTCTCCGCGGAAGTCGGTGCCCAGCTTGTCGATCTCATCGAGCAAAAACAGCGGGTTGCGCGTGCCGGCCTTGGTCAGGCTTTGCAGCACCTTGCCTGGCAAGGCGCCGATGTAAGTGCGGCGGTGCCCGCGGATCTCGGCTTCGTCACGCATACCGCCCAGGGCCATGCGCACGTACTTGCGGCCGGTGGCTTTGGCAATCGACTGACCCAGCGAGGTTTTACCGACGCCGGGCGGGCCGACCAGGCACAGTATGGGCGCCTTGAGTTTGTCAACGCGCTGCTGCACCGCGAGGTACTCCACGATGCGGTCTTTGACTTTTTCCAGGCCAAAGTGGTCTTGGTTGAGCACGTCTTCGGCATTGCCCAGATCGTGTTTGATTTTGGTTTTCTTAGCCCAGGGCAGGCTGGTGAGCACATCAATGTAGCTGCGAACCACCGTGGCTTCGGCCGACATGGGCGACATGAGCTTGAGCTTTTTAAGTTCGCTTTCAGCCTTTTTACGGGCCTCGGCCGGCATCTTGGCAGACTTGATCTTTTTCTCGATCTCTTCGATGTCCGCGCCCTCTTCACCTTCGCCAAGCTCTTTTTGAATCGCCTTGACCTGCTCGTTCAGGTAAAAATCACGCTGGTTTTTTTCCATCTGGCGCTTGACGCGACCACGGATTTTTTTGTCGACATTCAAGATATCGACTTCGCGCTCAAGCTGCTCATAGAGGTTCTCTAAGCGCGCCTTGACGTTGTCCATGTCCAGCACCACCTGCTTGGCGTCGAGCTTGAGCGGCAGGTGCGCGGCTATGGTATCGGCCAGTCGGCCGGCATCGTCAATGCTGGAGATCGAGGTCAGGATCTCGGGCGGAATTTTCTTGTTGAGTTTGACGTACATGTCAAACTGCTGCATCACCGCACGGCGCAGGGCTTCAACTTCACTGCTCTTGTCGCCGGGCAGCGCCACTTCGGGCTCGACCGGTGTCACATTGCAAGTGAAATGCAGTTCACCGTCTTCAATCTTGTTGACCTTGGCGCGCTGCTGGCCTTCCACCAGCACCTTGACGGTGCCGTCCGGTAGTTTGAGCATTTGCAAAATGGTGGCAATGCAACCCACGCCGAACATGTCTTCCACCGAAGGCTCGTCTTTGGCTGCGGCTTTTTGCGCCACCAGCATGATGCGACGCTCGGCCTCCATGGCCGACTCCAGCGCCTTGATGCTTTTGGGTCTGCCCACAAAAAGCGGAATGACCATGTGCGGAAAAACCACCACATCGCGAAGTGGCAGCATGGGCAGATCCAGGGGGGTTGCTGGCAAAGAAATTTGTCCGGACATATAAAACCTTCAACATTAACGCTGACCTGAAAAGGATCAGGCTCAGTCACATTTACCAGACTTGGGGGGTGTAGCCAGACTTACAAGGCCTTGACGCCCCGGTCAATTTGTCTCAGGCTTTTTTAGCTGCCTCGTGATAAACCAGCAAAGGCGGCTGGTTTTCTTCAATGGTGGATTCATCGACGACCACTTTGGCGACATTGCTCACACTGGGCAGCTCGTACATGGTGTCAATCAAAGACTGCTCAAGAATAGAGCGCAAACCGCGAGCGCCGGTCTTGCGGGCCAGCGCCTTACGCGCAATCGCCTTGAGGGCCGAGGGCCGGATTTCGAGGTCCACACCCTCCATGGCCAGCAATTTACTGAACTGTTTGACCACCGCGTTTTTAGGCTCGGTCAGGATCTGCACCAAGGCTTCTTCCGTGAGCTCAGCCAGGGTAGCAACCACCGGCATGCGGCCGACCAGCTCGGGAATCAGGCCGAACTTGATCAGGTCTTCAGGCTGCACGTCCTTGAAGGCGTCAGACAGGCTGCGGGATTTTTTGCTTTTGACCGAAGCGGCAAAACCAATGCCTGAGGCTTCGGTACGGTTCTCAATGACTTTTTCAAGACCCGAAAAAGCGCCTCCGCAAATGAACAGGATGTTGGTGGTGTCCACCTGCAAAAAGTCCTGGTTGGGATGCTTGCGGCCACCCTGCGGTGGCACGGAGGCCATGGTGCCCTCAATCAGCTTGAGCAGCGCCTGCTGCACACCCTCGCCCGAGACATCGCGTGTGATGGAGGGGTTGTCTGACTTGCGCGTGATCTTATCGATCTCGTCGATGTAAACAATACCCTGCTGGGCGCGCTCAACTTCGTAGTTGCAGCTTTGCAGCAGCTTTTGAATGATGTTCTCAACGTCTTCGCCCACGTAGCCGGCTTCTGTCAAAGTGGTTGCGTCCGCCATGACAAAAGGCACATTGAGCGTGCGTGCCAGAGTTTGGGCCAGCAAGGTCTTACCTGAACCCGTGGGTCCGACCAGCAGGATATTGCTTTTTGTCAGCTCGACATCGTCTTTTTTGGCAGTGTCTTTGTGGCGCAGGCGCTTGTAGTGGTTATAGACCGCCACGGCCAGGGTTCGCTTGGCCGGTTCTTGGCCAATGACGTATCCGTCCAAGGTGGCTTTGATCTCGTCCGGTGTCGGCAAATCGCTGCGGATATCTTTGGCAACTTCGCCGGGAGGCAGCTCATCACGAATGATTTCATTGCACAAGTCAATGCATTCGTCACAGACAAACACAGAGGGGCCCGCAATGAGTTTTTTAACCTCGTGCTGGCTCTTTCCGCAGAAAGAGCAGTAAAGCGTTTTTTCGCCTGAAGAGCCTTTTTTCTCGGCCATGGGTAATACCTTTTCGCATGCCCCTTCAGGGGGCGGTCTGGCAATAACAGTCAGCCAATGATAACCAAAGAAAAACGGCGTTTTCCGGACCAGAAAACGCCGTAGCCAAAGCCCCTGCAGCCAAGCCGGTCAAGGACGCTTGGCAATCACCTGATCAATCAGGCCGTATTCCTTGGCGTCGTCGGCAAACATGAAGTAATCGCGCTCGGTGTCACGCTCAATGCGCTCGATCGATTGGCCGGTGTTGGCGGCCAAGATGCGGTTGAGCTGATCGCGGGTTTTAAGGATGTCACGGGCATGGATTTCAATGTCCGTCGCCTGCCCCTGCGCACCGCCCGAGGGCTGGTGAATCATGACGCGGGAATTGGGCAGCGAAAAGCGCTTGCCCTTGGTGCCGGCTGACAGCAGAAAGGCGCCCATGCTGGCGGCCATGCCGACGCACAAAGTTGAAACATCGGGCTTGATGAACTGCATGGTGTCGTAAATGGCCATGCCGGCAGTGACAGAGCCGCCGGGCGAGTTGATGTAAAAAGAAATGTCCTTGTCCGGGTTTTCGCTTTCCAGAAACAAAAGCTGCGCCACCACCAGGTTGGCTGTCTGGTCATTGACCGGCCCGACCAGAAAGATCACGCGCTCTTTGAGCAGACGCGAGTAAATGTCGTACGAGCGCTCGCCACGGCCCGACTGCTCAATGACCATGGGCACCATGCCCAGGCCCTGGGTTTCCTGTCGGGGAGCGGCGCCGTAGCTGTAGTTTGCAACCATTGTGTATTTCTCCAAGTAGCTTAGTTTTGGGCCATCAAGTCGTCGAAAGAAATCTCTTTCTCACTGACCTTGGCCTTGGACAGCACAAAGTCAGTGACATTGTTTTCTATCACCACAGATTCGACTTCAGCCATGCGGCGGTTGTCACCCAGGTACCAGCGCACCACTTCCTGGGGTTTTTCGTAGCTGGCAGCCAGCTCTTCAATGTGGGCTTTGAGCTGGTCGGGCTTGGCTTGCAATTCATTCTTGCGCACCAGCTCGGCCACCACCAGGCCCAAACGCACGCGCTTTTCAGCTTGCGGGCGGAAGATGTCGTCAGGAATAGGCGCCTTGTCAGCGTCTTTGATGCCGCGTTGCTTGAGGTCGGCGCGGGCCGCTTCAATCATGCGGTCCAACTCGGCTTGCACGCTGGACTTGGGCAGGTCGAGCTCGGCAGTCGCCAACAGAGCGTCCATCACCGCAGATTTATTGCGTGCCAGCAGACGGAACTTGACTTCGCGCTCCAGGTTTTTGCGGATGTCGGCGCGCAGACCTTCAACTGTTTCGTTGGCAATGCCCAAAGACTTGGCCAGGGCTTCGTTGACTTCCGGCAGGTTGGCAGCTTCAATTTTGTTGAGCGTGACCATGAAGTCCGCCTGCTTGCCGGCCACGTCTTTACCGTGGTAGTCGGCCGGAAAACTCAGTGGAAATGTCTTGCTTTCGCCCGACTTCATGCCGCGCACAGCGTCTTCAAATTCTTTGAGCATCTGACCTTCGCCGACCAGGAACTGGAAGGCTTCGGCCTTGCCGCCGGGGAATGTTTCGCCGTCGATCTTGCCTTCAAAATCAATGGTCACGCGGTCACCTTCTTGTGCGGCGCTGTCCATGGCGCGCTGGGCAAAGGTGCGGCGCTGCTTGCGCAGGATGTCGATGGTCTTGTCAATCGCAGCTTCGCTGACATCCGCGCTGAGCTTGACGACTTCGGCACCAGCAAGCTCACCGAGCTTGACTTCAGGAAACACCTCGAAAACAGCATCAAAATGCATTTCGCCTTCGGGTGCGCCTTCTTTTTCGCTGATGCGCGGCTGGCCGGCCACACGCAGTTTGGCTTCGTTGGCAGCAACTGAAAAAGCCTCGCCTACTTTGTCGTTCATCACTTCGTAGTGAACCGAATAACCGTAGCGCTGGGCCACAACGTTCATTGGCACCTTGCCGGGCCGGAAGCCGTCCATTTTGACTGTGCGGGCCATGCGCTTAAGGCGGGTATCCACCTCCGATTGGATCGTGCCGACGGGCAGCGACAAGGTCATTTTGCGTTCGAGCTTTTCCAGCGTTTCTACGGTCACGGCCATCAATCTTCTCCTGAAATCTGCTTGTAAGTGTGGTGCG
>JBIKPY010000103.1:0-6241 GCA_044357185.1 Polaromonas sp. | reverse complement strand
TTTGCGCCACCACGAACATGATGGCGCCGGCAATCAACATATTGCGGCCGTGGTCCACAAAGCGGGTGCCGTGGTCGTAGCCCGAGGAGTACATGATCAGCAGCCCTGCAGAGGCGAGCAGAAACACCGCAAACGCCAAGGGTCCGTCGAAACCCTCTACCCAAGGGGCGACGCGGCGCAAGAGTGAAGGTTTGTCAAATACGGCTGCCATGCCTGAATTATCCGTCAGGCAAGCGCTAACATCCGGGCATGACCGTGACCCATTTGCTGTATTTGCACGGCTTTCGTTCTTCGCCGCTTTCTGCCAAGGCCGTGAAAATGGCCGCCGCTGTACAAGCCCTTCACCCTGCCGTGCACTGGTGGTGTCCGCAGTTACCCCCCTCGCCGCGCCAGGCCATGGCGATGCTGATGGCCGGCATCGCCGGCTGGCCCCAAGGCAGCATGGCGGTCGTGGGTTCTTCGCTGGGCGGCTTTTATGCCACCTGGATCGCCGCCCGAACGGGCTGCCCGGCTGTGTTACTGAACCCGGCGGTCCATCCGGCGCGCGACCTGGCAAGCCACATCGGCGAACAAAGCGCCTGGCACTCGCCGCAAGAAACTTTCTTTTTCCAGCCCGAATTCGTGCAGGAGTTGCGCGATCTTGATGCCAGCACGCTGAGCCGCCCGGAACGTTTTTACACCCTGATCGCCAAAGGAGATGAGCTGCTGGACTGGCGCGAAATGAGCGCCCGGTACGCCGGCTCGCAAGGCCAGCTGCTCGAGGGCGGTGACCACGCCCTGAGCGACTTTGACACGCATCTGGCGGGCGTTCTGCGCTTTCTTGCGCTGGCTTGAAACAGCTCAGCGGGCCGGCAAGCCCATGGGACAATTCGCTTCATGCACACATTGTTTGAAGAAGCCGGCAAGTTTCTGGCCGGCCGCATCCTGTCCGAGACCGACGCCTCATTGCAGGTCGAACTCGACTCGGGTAAGCGGGTCAAGGTCAAAGCGGCCAACGCCCTGCTGAAATTTGAAAAACCGGCGCCGGCAGAACTGCTGGCGCGCGGCCAGTTGCTGAGCCTGGAGATTGACCTGGACCTGGCCTGGGAATTTGCCAGCGACGAGGAATTCGGTTTTGCCGACCTGGCGCGCGACTACTTCAGCGCCGACCCCAGCCAGGCCGCCAGCCTGGAGCAGCAGGCGGCTGCTCTGTTCAGGCTGTTTGAGGCGCCGCATTATTTCCGGCGCGCCGGTAAAGGCCGCTTCAAAAAGGCACCCGCCGAGATTTTGCAACTGGCGCTGGCCGGCATTGAAAAGAAAAAACTCCTGGTCGCCCAAATCAGCGCCTGGGCCGAAGAATTGGCCCAGGGCCAATGCCCGGCGCCGGTGCGCGAGCAGCTGTACAAGATTCTTTTCAAGCCAGACAAAAACAGCGCCGAATACAAAGCGGTGGTGGAAGCCGCACGGGCTTCGCACTTGCAGCCTCTGGACTTGCTGCAACGCGCAGGCGCCATCACATCGGCTTACCAGTTTCACTGGAAGCGCTTTTTGTTTGAGAACTTTCCCAAGGGCACGGCCTTCCCGGTCTTGCAGGCGCCCGTCGCTAAGGAGGAACTGCCGCTGGCCGATGTACGGGCTTTTTCTATCGACGACTCCAGCACCACAGAGATTGACGACGCGCTGTCGGTCCAGGGCCTGGGCAGCGGCACGGTCACGCTCGGCATTCATATCGCTGCGCCCGGCTTAGCCGTGCTGCCGGGCAGCGCCATCGACCTGTTGGGCCGCGCCCGCCTGTCCACCGTTTACATGCCCGGCTACAAGCTGACCATGCTGCCCGACGAAGTGGTGCAAAGCTACACCCTGCAAGAAGGGCGCAACTGCCCGGCGCTGTCGCTGTATGTCACGCTCGATGAGAGCAGCCTGGCCATCAGCCAGAGCGTGACCCGCCTGGAAATGGTGCCCATTGCCAGCAACCTGCGCCACGACAAGCTCGACACCGTTTTCACCGAAGCGTTTTTTGAAGATGCCGTAGCCGCGGGCGCGCCCGCAGCCGATGTGGCCTGGGGGCCGGAGTTGAGCTTTTTGCACCGGCTGGCGCGCTCGCTCAAAGCGCAGCGCGAAGTGGTGCGCGGCAAGCCCGAAAACTTCAACCGTCCGGACTACAACTTCAAGCTCGACAAGCCGGGCGGCGGCGAACCGCAGGGTGAAGAGACAGTCAACATCAGCACCCGCCAGCGCGGCGCACCGCTGGACCTGATCGTGGCCGAGGCCATGATTCTGGCCAACAGCACCTGGGGCGAGTGGCTGGCCGAGCACGGCGTGCCGGGCATCTACCGCAGCCAAGCCAGCATGGCGCCCGGCGTCAAAGTGCGCATGGGCACGCGCGCCCTGCCGCATGCCGGCCTGGGCGTGAAAAGCTACGCCTGGAGCACTTCACCGCTGCGCCGCTATGTAGACCTGGTCAACCAGTGGCAGCTGATCGCCTGCGTGCGCAACGGCCGCACCGCCGCGCTGGTGGCGCCCTTCAAACCCAAAGACACCGATTTATTTGCCATCATCTCCAGCTTTGACGCTGCCTACAGCGCTTACAACGCGTTTCAGGCCGGCATAGAACGCTACTGGACGCTCAAGTACCTGCAGCAAAACAGCATCACCGAGCTCACGGCAACAGCCTTCAAGGACACCCTGGTGCGCGCCGACGAACTGCCGCTGGTCTTGCCGGCGGCCGGGGCGCAAGGCTTGCCGCGTGGTGCGCGGGTTCGTGTGCGCCTGGGCGAGATTGACCAGATCACGCTGGACGTGCACAGCACGGTGATCGAGCGGCTGGACGCCGAGCCCGAAGACGCGGAACTGGAAGACGAACTCGACGGCGGCGAAGAGCTGGCTGCCGGGCCTATTTCAATTGCTGTGGACATGAGCGAGCCCGGGCTTGAAACGCCCGGCGACGCGCCCGTGGCCTGATGTCTGCGGCCGGCTGGAGCATCTGAACTTGAAGCGTCCCAGCACTTTGCAACTGGCGCTGGGCATTTCACTGGCGCTGCATGGCCTGCTGCTGGCCTTGCGGCTGGCCGACCCGGTGCGCTTTGAGCGGCTGTTTGAAGACGCGCCGCTGGAAGTGATTCTGGTCAACAGCCAGACCAAGGCCAAACCCGAGAAGGCCAAGGCGATTGCACAGTTTTCGCTGGCCGGCGGCGGCACGCTGGACAAAGGTCGTGCCAGCTCACCCCTGCCACCGGCCGAGCAGACCGAGTTGGGCCAAGCCGCTGAAAATGCCCAGCGTGAAATAGACAAGCTGCTGGCACAGCAAATGCAACTGCTGACCCAGATCAAGCAGCAACTGGCCGAGCTGCCGCCCCCCGAATTAGCGCGTTTATCCAAAGACCCTGCGGAAGCTGCGCGCGAAGAAAAACGCCGTCAATTGATGAACATCCTGGGCGAGATTGACAAACGCATCAGCCAGGAGAACGAGCGGCCGCAAAAACGCTACATCAGTCCGGCCACGCGCGAAGAAGCCTATGCGACTTACTACGACCGCTTGCGACGCAAAATTGAGCGGCTGGGCACCGCAGCATTTCCGGTTCATGCCGGCCAAAAACTCTATGGCGAGCTGACCCTTGCGCTGACTGTCAACTCGGCCGGTCAGTTGCTGGCCAGCGAAGTGCTGAAAAGCTCGGGCAATACCCAGCTGGACCGGCAAGCCCAAAGCATCGCCGCGCGGGCCGGACCTTTTGAACGCTTCACCCCCGGCATGCTGCGCCAGGCCGAGCAAATTGTGGTGGTCTCGCGCTTTACCTTTGCGCGGGATGACACGCTGCAAACCCTCATGGGCGCCGGCAACAACACGCGCTGAACAGCCGTTTGCCGCGACAATCAGCACCTTGTCGATCCTCAACATCATTGAACGCCGACCAACGATGCCCAGTTTCTTGCCCTTGCTCTCGGACTTATGCCTGCGTTGAAAGTTCTGCGCCAAGGCTTGGTACGGCTGCTGGTTTTGTGGCTGGTGGCACTGGTGGGCGTGCAGCTTTATTTTGTTGCACGTATCGCCCTCATGGCGGTCATCGCACCCGAATCCTCCGCCTTTGAACGCTCGGAAATCTACCGCATCACCCAAACAACCGGGGTGCTGCCCTGGCGCCAGCAATGGACGCCTTACGCCAAAATTTCGGTCAATTTGCAGCGTGCCGTTATCGCCTCTGAAGACGCCAGTTTCACCGAGCATGACGGCCTGGACCTGGAGGCGCTTGAAAAAGCCTGGGAAAAAAATGCTGTGGCTGAGCGACGCGCTCAAAAAATCGCCGAGCAACAAGCTGCCCAGGCTGCCCGTCAGGGTAAAAAACCGGCAGCTGCCGTGGCCCAGAGCCCGGCCGCCAAGCCGGTCAAAATCGTAGGCGGCTCCACCATCACGCAGCAACTGGCCAAAAATCTTTTTTTATCGGGTGAACGAACTTTGCTGCGCAAAGGCCAGGAACTGGTGCTGACCTTGCTGCTCGAAACCTTGCTCGACAAGCAACGTATTTTGGAGATCTACCTCAACAGCGTGGAATGGGGCGAAGGCATCTTTGGCGCCGAGGCCGCGGCTCAGCATTACTTTCGCAAACCTGCAGCACGCCTGAGTCCCTATGAAGCGGCCCGACTGGCCGTGATGTTGCCGCGCCCGCGCTATTTCGAAACGCGTCCGAATTCTGACTACCTGGCCACGCGCGCTAACGCCATCGTGGCGCGCATGGGCAGTGTGGACCTGCCATGAGCCGCAGCATGCGCATACTGGGCATTGACCCTGGCCTGCAGATCGCCGGCTTTGGCGTGATTGATGTCGAAGGCCAGACGCTGCGCTATGTAGCCAGCGGCACCATCAAAACGGCTCACATGGTGCAAGCCGGTCTGCCGGCCAGACTCAAATTGCTTTACGAAGGCATACGTGAAGTGGTGGGGCGCTACCAGCCAGACGCTGCCTCGGTGGAGATTGTTTTTGTCAATGTCAATCCGCAAGCCACCTTGCTGCTGGGCCAGGCCCGGGGCGCCTGCCTCACCGCCCTGGTCTCCTGCGATCTGGCTGTGAGCGAATACACCGCTTTGCAAATGAAAAAAGCCGTCGCCGGCTACGGCAAAGCCGGCAAAGCCGAGGTGCAGGAAATGGTGATGCGATTGCTCAAGTTGCCCGCTCTGCCGGGCAAAGATGCCGCTGACGCGCTGGGCCTGGCCATCACGCATGCCCACGTCGCTCCGGCCATGGCGCGCTTGGCCCAGGCCGGCGGATTGGGCGCCGAGCTGCAAACAAGTTACCGGGACGGGCGAAGCCGTTAGCCTTAAAGTGGCGCAGTCAGCGCGCGAGTTGCCTTTAGAGGAGCCGCTCGAAAATCAAGACACCGAAAAAGCCCAAGCCCGCCAGTACCGTCCATTTGAGGGTGACCAGGCCCCAGCGCTTGTAGCGTATGTCGCCGGTGATGGCGTACAAAGCGAAACACAGGCAGGCTAACAGCAATAAAAAATAAATCAGGCCCCGAACAATCTGCATGGTGTTTACCAGGCCGGTGCCAGCCGGGCCAGGCCACGCGGCGCTTGAAGCTCGTCTGCAAAGCTGACAATTTCATAGCTATCGGGCTGCGCCAGCAAAGCGCGCAGCAGCTTGTTGTTGAGCGCATGACCGGAGCGAAAAGCGCTGTAGGCGGCCAGCAAAGGATTGCCTAGCAAAAACAAGTCGCCCATGGCGTCCAGGATTTTGTGTTTAACGAACTCGTCGTTGTAGCGCAGGCCTTCGTTGTTGAGCACCTTGTAGTCATCCATCACGATGGCGTTGTCCAAGCCACCACCCAGGGCCAGGCCATTGGCTCGCATCATTTCGACGTCTTTGGTAAAGCCAAAGGTGCGGGCACGCGCTATGTCTCGCACATAAGAGCCTGAGCCCATGTCGAACTCGACCCGCTGGCCGGTGGAGTCCACCGCCGGATGGTCAAAATCGATTTCAAAACTGAGTTTGTAGCCATCGTAAGGCGCCAGCCGCGCCCATTTGGTGGCGGCGCCTTCGCCCTCGCGAACCTCGACGGTTTGCAGCAGACGAACAAATTTTTTCGGGGTTTTCTGCAGCTCGATACCGGCCGACTGCAAAAGAAAAACAAACGAGGCGGCCGAACCGTCCAGAATGGGCACTTCCTCGGCAGTGATGTCGATGAAAAGATTGTCAATGCCGAGACCCGCACATGCAGACATCAGGAGCTCGACCGTGAACACCTTGGTGCTGCCATTCGAGATGGTCGAAGCC
>JBIKPY010000054.1:0-20404 GCA_044357185.1 Polaromonas sp. | reverse complement strand
TGCTGACGGTGTCGTTCAGCCCCATGCGCACATCGCGCTCAATTTCATAGCCTTTGACCAATGTGATGCCCACGACCACCACGGCTATGCCAAGGTGGGCCAAATGCATGCCCCAAAATGAAAGTGCAATACGGCCCGGTTTTTGAAGGCGCGCCACAATTTGAACCAACAAGCCCACCACCACCCAGGCGGCCAAGGCCATGCCCATGGCAGTGAGCCAGGTGCCGCGCTCACTGAAAATCAAAATCGCAGCGGCAGCCAACACGGCGGCCAAGGCAGGCCAGCGCATCTGGCGACCCAGCTCTTTGCCCCTGGACTCACGCCAGTGCGCGATACCGCCGGGAACCATGAGGAAGATGACAGGCACCATCAAGGGCACAAACACCGCGTTGAAATACGGCGCACCCACTGAGAGCTTGCCTAAATTCATGGCGTCAATGATCAGCGGGTAAATGGTACCAAGCAAGACAGCGCCCGTGGCCACCACCAACAACACACTGTTGGCCAGCAGCATAGACTCTCGCGAGACCAAGGCGATCTTGCCGCCCAGGGTCGCTTTGGGTGCGCGCCAAGCAAAAAGGGTGAGGGAAATACCCACCACAAGGACTAAGAAAATCAAAATAAAAACGCCGCGCTTAGGATCAGACGCAAACGCATGAACAGAGGTCAAAACGCCTGAGCGCACCAGGAAAGTTCCCAGTAAACACAAAGAAAATGCGCCAATTGCCAGCAACACAGACCAGGCTTTAAAACCACCGCGCTTGTCGGTCACCATCAAGGCGTGAATCAGCGCCGTTCCAAAGAGCCAGGGCATGAGGGAGGCATTTTCAACAGGGTCCCAGAACCACCAACCACCCCAGCCCAGCTCATAGTAGGCCCACCAAGAGCCCAGCGCGATGCCGATGGTCATGAAAATCCAGGCCACCACTGTCCAGGGCCGGGACCAACGCGCCCAGGCGGCATCCATGCGACCAGATAGCAAAGCAGAAATCGCAAAAGCAAAAGCGACAGAAAAACCAACGTAACCCATGTAGAGCATGGGTGGATGTATCACCAAGCCAGGGTCTTGCAGCAAAGGGTTCAAATCCCGACCGTCGAGCGGCGCAGGCAGCAATCGCTCAAACGGGCTGGAGGTGATCAGAATAAAACTTAAAAACCCCACTGATACAAAACCCAGTACAGCAATCACCCGCGCAACCATGGCCAAAGGCAAGGTGCGGGAAAACAAGGCCACGGCCAGTGTCCAGCCTGACAGCATCAGCACCCACAGCAACAAAGAGCCCTCATGGCCACCCCATACCGAGGCCACTTTGTATTGAACAGGCAAAAGTGAATTGGAGTGCTCTGCGATGTACTTGACAGAGAAGTCATCCGTGACTGCGGCATTGGTCAGCACGGCATATGAAACGGCAATCAGCAAAAACTGCACGATGGCGGTAGGTCTGGCCAAGGCCTGCCATCTTTGGTGACCGTTCAAAGTGCCGGCCAAAGGCAGAACGCCTTGCAACAAAGCAACGAATGCGGCAAGGATCAAGGCAAAGTGACCGACTTCAACAATCATTCCAAACTCTTTTCAATTAATTGGCTGGCTTATAGGTTTGAGCGGCTTTGGCTGCGCCGGCTTTGTCCAAGGCATGTTGTGCCTCTGGCGGCATGTAGTTTTCATCGTGTTTAGCCAAAACTTCGGAGGCTGCAAATTGGTTACCTTGATTCAACTTACCCTGGGTCACAACGCCCTTGCCCTCTTTGAACAAGTCGGGCAGCATCCCCTTGTAAACCACCGGTACTTCATTGGCAAAGTCTGTCACCACAAATTGCACGTTTTCACCGTCTTTTTTCAGGCTGCCTTCTTTGACCATACCGCCAACCCGAAACGCCTTGCCTTTTGGCGCTTCACCCAGAAAGACCTGTGTGGGCGTGAAAAAGAAAACCAAGTTGCTTTGAAACGCATTCAAAACAAACGCACCCGCAGTGGCCAATGCAGCCACGGCCAAGCTGATCAATAAAAAACGTTGATGCCTGGCTTTCATCAGCGCCAGTCCTTGCCATTGGCATCTGAGGCGCGTAACTCGGCAAGCACATGGCTCAGCGCATTCCGGCGGCCCCGCCGGGTCCAAAAAGCTTCGGCGCCCATTAAGAGCGCTGTGACGCCAAAACTTCCCCAAACATAAAGCCCATAGCCACCCATGGACCAAAAATCAGAAAAACTCGACCAGATCATGCGCGGGCCTCCAAAGATAGCGCTTTGACTTCAGGCAAGTCAGCCACCCACTGCGAGTGTCGCTCCCGAATCAAGATAATGCTTCTGACTCTGTAAAGCGTCATGGCAATGGCGTACATCCAAAATGCGACAGCCATGATAAGCATAGCTTCCAGCATGGTCTGCTGCATGCTGGAGCCTTTGGTCAATGACACTGAAGCGCCTTGGTGCAAAGTGTTCCACCACTTGACTGAAAAATAAATGACCGGCACATTGAGCGCCCCCACCAGCGCCAAAATCGCGCCGGCTTTGTCAGCGCGGCGAGCATCATCAATGGCACTGGTCAAAGCGATGAAGCCCAGGTACAAAAAGAACAAAATCAGCTCTGAGGTCAGGCGGGCATCCCAAACCCACCAGGTGCCCCACATGGGCTTGCCCCAAAGTGCCCCGGTCCAAAGCGATAGAAAAGCAAAGATGGCGCCGGTTGGCGCCAATGCGCAGGTCAACATGCCGGAAAGACGGGTGTTGAAGGTCAGGCCCAGCAAGGCCCAAAAGGCCATGGCCAGGTAAATCACCATGGACATCCATGACACGGGTACATGCACGTAAATAATCCGGTAGCCCTCACCTTGCTGAACATCGGTAGGCGCCACAAACATGCCCAGCCAGAGTCCCCAGACCGTGAGCACCGTGGCCAAGCAAGCGAACATGGGCCACAACTTTCCAGCCAGTGGATAGAAATTTTGCGGCGAGGAAAAATAAAAAATTTTTCGGATCATGGAATCAACACGGTCTCAGGATTCAAGTGCAACGCGCAAGGCGGCAGCGCTTGCCCAGGGGCTGAAGACTGCAGCCACCAGCACCATGGCCGACAATATAGACAAATGCGCAGAGGCACCTAAACCGCTTATTTCTGCCTGCACCGCACCTGCACCAAACACCAGCGCCGGCACGTACAAAGGCAATACAAGCAATGCCAGCAAGACATCACCGCCTCTGACGCCCAGCGTCAATGCTGCGCCAACAGCGCCTATCAAGGACAAAACGGGCGTACCCAGCAACAGGCTCAAAGTCAAAATCCAAAGTGCGTTGGCTGACAAGTCAAACTGCAGACCCAAAACAGGGGCCAACAGAACCAAAGGCAATCCAGAGAGTAACCAATGCGCCAGAATTTTGGCGGCCACCAGCGCAGATAAACTGTTGGGCGATAAGGCCATTTGCTCCAGGCTGCCGTCGGCGTGATCGGCGGCAAACATCCTGCCTAGCGAAAGCATACTGGCCAGCAAGGCACCCACCCACAAAATGCCAGGGCCGACCAGACGCAATGTGTTCATTTCGGGGCCGATCCCCAATGGAAACAGGGCCGCCACGACTACAAAAAAGAATACCGAGGTGATCACCTCGTTCTTGCGCCTTAAAGCCAAGACCAAATCACGCTTGAGGACGGCGGCAAAAGCACTCATGCTGTTAACTTGTAACGCCGGCCGGAACCGGCCAAGGAAAGGTCTTGGTGGCTGGTTAAAAGCACCATGCCCTGCCTGGACAAGTGAGCGTTGATCACGCCCGCCAGGGCATTTTGCGCTGCTGCGTCCAAGGCGACAAAGGGCTCGTCCAGAATCCACAAGGCAGCGGTGCTGACAATCAAACGTGACAAGGCGGTGCGTCTTTGCTGGCCTTGCGACAAAACCCTCACGGGCAAGTGCTCCCTGGAGCGCAAGCCCATTTGCGCCAAAGCGGCCATGGCATCTTTCACAGAAAGCTCCCGACCCGAAATAGCTGCATCAGCGCGTAAGTTTTCAAGCGGGCTTAAATCTTGTTTAAGGGCCAATTGATGCCCCAGATAAGCCAGGTCTGCACGAAAAATTTCAGGGGTTTTGGCTGTGGTTTGACCCTTCCAACGAATCTCACCCTCCTCCAGGGAAATCAGTCCACACAAAAGACGCAGCAAACTGGTTTTTCCCACGCCGTTATCACCCTCTAAGTGCAGCCATTGGCCGGACTCCAAAGTGAAAGAGACACCAGAAAAAAGACGCCGGTCACCGCGGCTTAATGAGAGATTAGATGCTGTGAGCATGTGGTTTGATCATTGCACAACATGCGCACACGATAAAAAGGCAAATGGAAAATAGTTGCCTGTAAAAAAAGCTATTTTAGGTGCTTAAAAACATCTGTTTGACAGCTTCCAGGGCTTTGTCTTTTTGCGCACCTTCTGCATGATGCAATTCGCGCAAGGGGCCATTGAGCATTTTCTTCATCAACCCGACAGACAGCGACTCTAAAACGCTGTCGATGTGCTGGCCTTTTTCAATTTGTTTGCGCGCCCGCGCCAGCTCAGTTTGGCGCCAGGCATCGGCTTGCATACTCAACTCTTGGATCAGGGGCACATGACTTCTGTGCTCAAGCCAGCTCATGAATTTTTGCACGCCGGTATCGATGATGACTTCTGCATCCACAACAGCCTCTTGACGGTGCATCTGAGCGCTGTTGATCACTTCCGTTAAATCATCAACGGTGTACAAGTAAACATCCGACAAATGCTTGACCTCGGGCTCTATGTCGCGGGGAACCGCCAGGTCCACCATGAACATGGGACGATTTTTTCGGGCCCGCAGTGCACTTTTGACGGCACCCAAGCCGATCAATGGCAATGTACTGGCAGTGCAACTGATCACAATATCAAACCGATGCAACTGAGAAGGCAGATCTGCCAGCGCAATACAGCGCGCTCCGTGCAGTGCGGCCAACGCATCGGCTCTGTCTGCGGTACGGTTGGCAATGGTGATTGAGCTTGGTGATTTGGCAGCGAAATGAGCCACGCACAGCTCAATCATGTCGCCAGCGCCTACAAACAAAACATGGGTGTCTTTGATGTTTTCGAAGATACGATTTGCCAGCCGAACACTGGCGGCCGCCATGCTCACGGAGTGCGTTCCAATATCGGTCGTCGTACGAACTTCTTTGGCTACGGCAAAAGATCGCTGAAAAAGCTGGTTCAGCGTGCTGCCCAGCGCCCCGGAGTCAGCCGCCATACGAACCGCATCTTTGAGTTGGCCCAAAATTTGAGTCTCCCCCAGCACCATGGAATCTAGACCGCTGGCAACTCTGAAGGCGTGGCGCGCTGAAGCGTCTCCTTCTAGCTGGTAGGTGTGAGACTTCAATACGTCGACCGGTGTTTGACCGGTTTCGGCCAGCCAGGCGAGCGTTTGCGGGCCCTGCACCTGATCACCCGCACAGTAAATTTCTGTCCGGTTGCAGGTGGACAAAATAGCCACCTCTTTGTGACTTGCAAAACTCTGGCGCAAGCCCAGCAAAGACTGCCCCAATTTTTCGGAGGCAAACGCAAATTTTTCGCGCAAGTCAATGGGCGCAGTGCGGTGGTTCAGCCCTAATGTCCAGACAGCCATTCAGGCAACCCTTCTGAGTAATTTTTCAGCTTGCAGATCGGGCCAGAAATCCGACATGCGTTTTTGAATACCGGGGGCCGTCAAGCCGTATTGCTTCATCAATACGCCGGGGTCGCCGTGCTCCGTGAATTCGTCTTCAAAGCCGATAACCAGAACCCGCTTGGCCATGCCCAGGTCTTGAAGTGCCTCCAGAACAGCTGCACCGGCACCGCCTTTGCGGGTGCCGTCTTCCAGGGTGACCAGTCTGTCGTGTGACAGTGCAATCTCTGTCAAGATTTGCACGTCAAGGGGTTTGGCCCAGCGCATATTGACCACGGTGGCGTCCAGGGTTTCGGCCACTTTCAGCGCTTCATAGAGCAGCGGGCCAAAAGCCAAGAAGGCAATGCCATGACCCTGGCGCACGATCTTCGCCTGCCCAAACGGCAAGGGGTTCAAATCTTTGTCTACCGTTGCACCCACGCCAGCCCCGCGGGGGTAGCGAACCGTGACCGCATGGTCTTGTGCATAAGCCGTGCTGAGCAATTGCCGGCATTCGTTCTCGTCTGCAGGGCAGGCCACACTCATATTTGGAATGCAGCGGGTAAAAGCGATGTCGTACATGCCGGCATGCGTGGGGCCATCGGCCCCGACCAGGCCGGCCCGGTCCAGAGCAAACACCACGGGCAGGTTTTGCAAGGCCACGTCATGGATCATCTGGTCATACGCTCTTTGCAAAAACGTCGAGTAGATGGCCACCACGGGCTTGAGGCCTTCGCAAGCCAGGCCGGCGGCAAAGGTCACAGCGTGTTGCTCGGCAATTCCGACGTCGTGGTAACGGCCGGGAAAGCGCTGACTGAACTCCAACAGGCCCGAGCCCTCCCGCATGGCCGGCGTGATGCCCACCAGGCGGGGGTCTTTGGCGGCCATGTCACAAATCCATTGCCCGAAAACCTGGGTGTAAGTGACTTTGGAGCTGACCGCAGGGCTCAGGCCCACCGCAGGGTCAAACTTCCCGGGGCCGTGGTAGGCCACCGGGTCGGCTTCGGCTTTGGCATAACCTTGGCCCTTGCGGGTGACCACGTGTAAAAACTGCGGCCCTGAGGCATCACGCAATTTCTGCAGCGCCTCAACCAGACCCTGAACATCATGACCGTCGATTGGCCCGGTATAAGTGAACCCTAACTTTTCGAAAATGGTGTCGGGCGCAATCAGGTTGTGTGTTTGTTGCTCGATGTGCCTGGCCAATTCAAACAAAGGCGGCGCGTTGCGCAGCACTTGCTCACCCCATTTTTTGGCTTCTGTGTAAAAACGCCCCGACATCAATTGCGCGAGGTATTGGTTCAAAGCCCCTACCGGCGGGCTGATGGACATGTCGTTGTCGTTCAATATGACGAGCAAGTCGCATTGGCTGGCGCCGGCGTTGTTCATCGCCTCGTAAGCCATGCCGGCGGTGAGCGCGCCATCGCCGATGATTGCCACGGACTTGCGTTGGCTACCCGTTTGCTTGGCGGCAACGGCCATGCCGAAGGCGGCAGATATGCTGGTTGAGGAATGTGCAGTACCAAAAGCGTCGTAGACGCTTTCTTCCCGCCGGGGAAAGCCACTCAAGCCGCCCTGCTGGCGCAAGGTGCTCATGCGCTCGTTGCGGCCGGTCAAAATTTTGTGCGGATAGGTTTGATGGCCCACATCCCAGACCAGTCTGTCTTCCGGGGTGTTGTAGACATAGTGCAGGGCAATGGTGAGCTCAACCGTGCCCAGGTTCGAGCTGAAGTGACCGCCTGTTTGAGAAACCGTCTGAATCAAACGCTCGCGCAATTCAAGCGCTAAGCCGTTGAGGCTTTCCCGGGAAAGCTTTTTCAAGTGCGCAGGCGATTGAATCCACTCCAGCAAGGCGTCCATGTTTGTCCCGAAGATGTCTTTGACAGGCCTGTAATTTACCTGCATTTGACAAATCGTCAAGTTAAATTGACACTTGAGTGGAACAATTAATTGACACTTTAGAAGCTGGAACCTTTTTTCAAGTCGCCAAAAGCATTTTTTATGTCCTTTGAACTACAAAATGATAGTTTTTTACGTGCCTGTTTAAGAAAATCAACAGATCACACCCCCGTTTGGCTGATGCGCCAAGCCGGACGCTATTTGCCCGAATACCGGCACACGCGTGAAAAAGCCGGCAGCTTCATGGGCTTGGCCACCAACAAAGACTTCGCCACCGAAGTGACGCTGCAGCCCTTGGATCGCTACCGTCTGGACGCGGCAATCTTGTTTTCCGACATCCTGACCGTGCCTGACGCGATGGGACTGGGTTTGAGCTTTGCCCAGGGTGAAGGGCCGCGCTTTGAAAAAGTAGTTCGCGACGAGGCTGCCGTGGCCGCACTGCAAGTGCCCGACCTCAACAAACTCAAGTATGTGTTTGACGCCGTGACTTCAATCCGGCAGGCCTTAAAAGGGCGCGTACCTTTGATCGGCTTTTCCGGCAGCCCCTGGACCCTGGCTTGCTACATGGTCGAAGGCGCAGGCTCTGACGATTACCGGCATGTCAAAAGCCTGATGTACAGCAGGCCGGATTTGATGCATCGAATCCTGGAGGTCAATGCACAGGCGGTTGCAGCGTATTTAAATGCGCAAATCGATGCAGGCGCCCAAGCGGTCATGATTTTCGACAGCTGGGGGGGCGTTTTAGCTGATGTTGCGTTTCAGCAGTTCAGCTTGAAATACACGGCGCAGGTCTTGTCCAAACTCAAAAGAAGCGCATCGGGACAGACCATTCCGCGGCTGGTCTTCACCAAGGGCGGCGGCTTGTGGCTCAGTGAAATGTACGCGCTGGACTGCGAAGTGCTGGGCCTGGACTGGACCATGAATCTGGGGCAGGCACGAACCCTGGTAGGCGGAGAAGTGGGCGGCCCCGGAAAGGCTTTGCAAGGCAATATTGACCCGCATATTTTGTTTGCGCCGCCAGCGCGGATTGAGCAGGAGGTCCTGCGCGTACTCAACAGTTTTGGCCAGCCTCACACAGACCCGGTGCGCACGGGGCCGACACATATTTTTAACTTGGGTCACGGTATCCATCAACTCACGCCGCCCGAACATGTGACGGCTTTGATCGAAGCTGTTCACAGCCACTCGCGGGCGCAGCGAAAAAATAAACACCGTTTGGCCGTTCGAAGCTGATTGAGATCGTCATTTCCAAACATTTGAGCGGGATTTTCATGGCATCCACATTTCCTTTCGCAGCCATCGTGGGTCAAGACGAGATGATTCTGGCCATCCAGGTGGTGGCCATTGACCCATCGGTGGGCGGGGTGCTGGTCTTGGGAGACCGGGGTACCGGCAAATCAACCGCTGTACGCGCCCTGGCCGACTTGCTGCCACCGATTCAAGTGGTCAAAGGCTGCCCTTACAAGTGCGACCCGAACAATCCTGCGCAATCTTGCGCGGCGTGTTCAGCACAGGCCAATCCCCCCGGCGGCAAGGCGCATAAACTGCCCGCCGAAAGCCGGGCAGTCAGTGTGGTGGACTTGCCCCTGGGCGCCACCGAAGACCGCATTGTGGGCGCGCTCGATTTAGAAAAAGCTTTGTCCCAAGGCATCAAAGAGTTTTCACCCGGCTTGCTGGCCCAGGCCCACCGGGGTTTTCTATATATCGACGAGGTGAATTTGCTGGACGACCATTTGGTCGATTTATTGATTGACGTTGCCGCCTCCGGCGAAAACCTGGTGGAGCGTGAAGGTCTGAGCATTCGCCACCCTGCCCGCTTTGTCCTGGTCGGCAGCGGCAACCCGGAAGAAGGTGAATTACGCCCGCAGTTGCTGGACCGCTTTGGCTTGTCAGTCCAAGTGCGAACGCCGCAAGACATCGCTTTGCGTGTTGAGGTGATCAAGCGCCGGGATGCTTTTGACAAAAACCCCAGCGCCTACAAAGCGCTGTGGCAAGCTGAAAGTGACAAGCTGCAAAAACGCATTGTCAAAGCACGAAAACTATTGGAGTCCGTCAAAGTCAGTGACGCCATGCTCACCATGTGCGCCCGCTTGTGCCAACAACTGGGCACCGACGGATTGCGGGCCGAGTTGACCTTATTGCGCGCGACCCGCGCTCTGGCTGCCATGCAAGGCCACAAAACGGTCACGTCTGAACACCTGAAAACCATTGCACCGCTGGCTTTACGCCATCGCCTCAGGCGCAATCCGCTGGACGACACGGATTCCGGCGAGCGCGTGCAACGGTGTCTGCAAGACATACTGGCTGCCTGATCTGTCATGCCTGAAGACACGCAAGGACTGGAGACCTGGAACGACGCGCTCACGTCCTTGCAACTGCTGCAAATTGACCCCTGCGGATTTGGCGGCATCTGGTTGCGTGCGCCTTTCGGGCCGGTGCGTGAACGTTGGTTGCGCCATCTGCTGGCAGCCGGGCTGAACAGCGTCAAAGTGCCGGGCAGTGTCGACATGGAACGTTTGCTCGGCGGCATTGATTTGTCGCTGACGCTGCAAACCGGCAGCTTGCACATGCAATCCGGTTTGCTTCAACAAGCCGATCAGGGAGTGGTTTGCATCAGCATGGCCGAACGCTTTCCGGCCGCCCTGATGGCGCCCCTGACACAGGCCATGGACACGCAATCCTTGCCGCCGCTGCAGATGTCCGGCGGCTCTGAATCAGCGCCCCGCACGCAATTCGGCGTGGTGGCATTGGACGAGTCCATGGACGATGAAGCGCCCGTAGGCAAATCGCTGCAAGAACGCCTGGGATTGTGGTTTGACCTTCAATCACTGGCGCCTTCGGATGTGCCTGAGCTGGAGTTCAGCCTGCTCAGCCAAGGCAATGCATCAGACCAAGCCTTGGACATCCGCATCCCAGCAGAACAATTGCTCCAAGCACGCCAGTTATTGCCCCAAATTCAATGGTCCGATGACCAAGCTCTGGCCGTCTGCGCGACCGCACTGGGACTTGGCATTGAATCATTGCGCACGCCGACCCTGGCACTGCGTGTGGCTTGCTGCCATGCTGCGTTGAACAAGCGAAGCGCTGTGTCTGAAGACGATCTGGAGTTTGCAGCGCGCCGCGTTTTAGCACCGCGCGCCACGCGCTGGCCTGCGCCGGCAGAGCAGCAGTCTGCGCCAGAGCCTGAAACGGCGTCTGATCAGGAACCGGCGCCGGACCCTTCACCAGAAGCGGCACAAGAGCCGCCCGATCAGCAGGCCCAGCAAGACCCGCCGCCGGCAGATGAAACGCCCCAAGATGAGCCCTCAACAAACAACCCCTCGGCCGAAGATTTGCAGGAAATGATGATCGCGTCTGCCTTGGCCAGTTTGCCGCCCAACTTACTGGACAGCTTGTTGACCAAAACTGGCAGCAGTCAAGGCAACACCTCCGGGCGCAGCGGCCAATTTCGCTCCGGCATGCAGCGCGGCAGGCCCTTGCCGCCCCGCCCTGGAAGACCCGCAGGCCATGCGCGACTGCATGTGCTGGCCACCTTGCGTGCTGCCGCTCCCAAACAACGCTTGAGAAGCGCTAGCGGCCAAGGCCGCGTGGCCATCCGGTCTGAAGATTTTCATGTGCACCGCTACCAGCAAAACAGCTCGAGCTGCATGATCCTGGCGCTGGACGCGTCGGGTTCTGCCGCACTTCAAAGGTTGTCTGAAGCCAAGGGCGCTGTGGAGTTGTTGCTCCAACAATCTTATGCACGCCGCGACAGTGTCTGCATCGTAGCCTTCAGAGGCGCCAAAGCCCAGCTGCTCTTGCCCATGACACGCTCTCTGGTTCGTGCCAAGCGCGCCATGACCGGGCTCCCCGGTGGCGGCGGAACGCCCCTGGCCCTGGCCTTGAAAATGGCTTGTGAACAATCGATACAGCTGCAAAGACAAGGCGTCACACCCATTTTGGTGGTGCTCAGCGATGGCAGAGCCAACGTCACCTTGCAAGGCCTGGGTGGCCGTGTCCAGGCCCAGGCCGATGCCTTGCAATGGGTCCAGCAATGGCGTAAAACCGGTCACCGGTCTTTGTGGATAGACACCTCGATTCAGCCGGACCCTCAAGTGCAAAACCTGGCCGACGCCATGGGTGCCAGTTACATGCCCATGCCGCAGGTCCAGGCCCAGCGCATGGCCAACGCCATAGACAATTTGCGCAAGCAGTCAGCCTGAGATGTTTGACAGCCTTTACCCCACCATGCAGTGGGACGCACATCGCTACCATTGGCCGCACGCAAGCCACAGCCGCTTCATCCATGCGGGTGGTATTCAATGGCATGTGCAGGTCTGCGGTCAGGGACCGTGCCTCTTGCTTTTGCACGGCACCGGTTCCGGCAGCTTCAGCTGGCGTGGCCTGCTGCCTTTGCTCAGCCCTTATTTTCAAGTGATCGCGCCTGATTTGCCGGGCCATGTGTTCACCAGCAGGGGGGCCAAAGACAGCCTGTCTTTGCATGGCATGGGTGAGGGCCTTCGCGCCCTGCTGCTGCAAATGAACCTGACGCCGGCCGTCATTGCCGGCCACTCGGCCGGCGCCGCCATCGCAGCGCACATGGTCTTGCAGCAAGCTAGCCTGGCCCAAGCGCATGTGGTTGGCTTGAACCCGGCCTGGCTGCAGATTCCCGGCATGCCCTCATGGATTTTTGGACCGGCTGCCAAATTGGCCGCCATCAACCCGATTTCAGCCTGGGCAACCGCCAAGCTGGCCGGCCAGCCGTCGTTGATTGCCAAGTCCATTGCCCAAACCGGCTCCAAGCTGGATGAGCAAGGCACAGCGCTTTACAAAACAGTGTTCAGCCATTCCGGTCATGTGCACAGCGTACTGGGCATGATGGCGGCCTGGAACCTGTCTGAACTCGCAAGCAGGCTGCCACACATCAACAACAAGGTTTCTATCTTGGTGGGCGCTGAGGACCGCACCGTGCCGCCTGAACTGGCTCAAAAAGCTTGCCAGGTGTTGCCGCAGGCTCAGCTGTATCTACAGCCGGGCTTGGGTCACCTGGCGCATGAAGAAGACCCTCACAGCACCGCGGCGCTGGTCATGAAAGTTTGTGGACTTACTTCGACGCAAAACGCTTGAGCAATGCCACGACTTCGATCGGGTTGTTGGAGATAGCGTCTGCCCCAAAAATTTCTGGCTGTAAATCAATCAGCATGAAAATAGGGCCGCCTAAGAGCACTTTGGCATGGGGGTTTCCGGAGCTTTTCTTGAGCCGGGCAATCAGCTCGGGCAACTTCAACAACTGAGACTCGATGGCCACCGAAATGCCGATGACGTCGAACCATTCATTGGCAGCAGCTCGTACCAGCTCTTGCTCGGTCGATGAGATTTCAATGACGACAGAGGCACCCTCCCGTCTGAACAAGTCTGCAACGATGGTGGCGCCCAAAAAGTGCATGGAGCCAGGGGCGCAGCACAGCATCACGTGGGCCAGCTGCCCCTCTGCTTGCGGCCCATCCCTGAATTCATAGCCAAGGCGGTAAGTGACCTGGTGCATCAGAGCCAGGCCACAAGTAACCTCTGTGAAGCTGCACAAGTCCTGGTCCCACAGCGCGCCCAAGTGTCTGGCGGCGGGTGTAATCAACTCCAGAAAAATGCGTTCATGCACAACCCCCTGGGCAACCAGGGCGTCCACAATTGTGTTGACCTTGAGGGAATCACCCTCCCGGCAGGCCTTGGTGAACTCGTTGAACTCCGGGAATGGCTCAGGGTTGGCTTCTGATATGTCCTGGGCCGACAAGCGGGCGCTGTAATTCTGAGAACTCAGCAACCTCGGGATGAGCTGGTCCTCAACGACTTTTTGCAACGAGTCTTTGCACTCGTCGTTGGCAGACCGCGGGGCTTGTAGACGATTTGCCGAACTCATTGAGCCAGTGAAATTAGGCATCCAAAACCTTGCGGGAGACTAGCGTTCCAACCGGTAAGGTGGTGATCGGGGCATTCTTGCCAGCAAAATAGCATGCCGATCCGCTAGTCATGCACGGTTTATAAATAGTTTTTACAGAGTTTTCAACGCTCCAAAACCCTTGCCCTCAAAAGGGATAACCATCTTTAGGTGTCTTTATGCAGGGGAAATCTTTCTTAAATGGGAACTTAAGGGCTTGATTATTTTTTAAGTTCTGGCGAACCCCAATAAGTGTGCCGTGTCTTTCAGGAAGATCCTCAGATGCGCCATCGGGTCGCGGCGCGTCAGTTCTTTGTTCATGTATGACTCAAAGGTCAGCTTTTGAACATCACGGTCTTCGCAAATTTTGACAAACTTCTCCCGGCGTTTATCGCTTTGGTACCAGAAATATTGCATCACACCCAAGATCCAAAACACCTTGCCGTGCTGCTTCATGAACACCTTGCGGCCTTTTTTCAAGCAGCTCGGGTTACCCGTTTTCAAGGCTGTGTGCGCAGCACGTGCCATGGTCCGCGCGCAATCCATGGCGTAGTAAATACCCTCCCCCGAAGACGGCGCAACCACACCGGCAGCGTCGCCCACCACCAACACGTCACGGCCGTTGTCCCACTGGGGCAGCGGCTTCAGGGGTATCGGGGCACCTTCGCGCCGCAATGTGAGCGCATCCGAGAGACCAGCTACTTTTCTCAAGTGACCTGTCGCGCTGCGCAATGAAAACCCCTTATCGGCACTGCCGGTACCAACGCTCATGGTTTTTCCATGCGGAAAAACCCAGCCGTAAAAATCGGGTGAGACCTCGCCCTGGTAGTAAACGTCGCAGCGCTCACCGTCATGCGATGCTTTTTCCACAGGGGCCTGGATGATCTCGTGGTAGGCAAACACGTACTTCGTGCGGTCGGAATAGGGGATTTGCTGACGGGCCACTTCGGAGCGTGCACCATCGGCGCCGATCACCATGCGCGTTGAGACTTTGGTGGCTTGCGGCGGTATGGCCGAAGCATGGTCTTTACCGGTCACTGGCGTGTAATGCACCCAGAGCATTCCAGAATCATCGCGGTCAATTTTGTCGAACAAGGCTTGCTGCCGGACAGCACCGGAGGCCGCAGCGCGTTCGCGCAAAAATTCATCGAAGTCCTGCCTGTCAACCATGCCCACAAAGCCGTTGTCGATGTGCATGTCAACTTGGTTATCGGCCGGCGAAATCATGCGCGCACAACGTATTTTGGCCACCAGTAAATGGTCTGGAATGTCAAAGTCTTTGATCAGGCGCGGGGGTATCGCACCACCACATGGCTTAGGTCGGCCTTTGCGGTCCAGCAATAAAACCCGCCAGCCCTCGCGAGACAGATCGTGCGCAGCAGTCGCACCGGAGGGGCCTCCGCCGACGACCACGAAATCAAAATCGGTACGGCTCATAGTGCGGTCCTACCTTTCCATAAAATGGAGTTGTCTACAGTTGTGTTGATCGTCTGCACGCCGGCCGGACGCATCCGAAATGCTACGAGTGCTGAAGCTAAAAACATCAGCGATTGAAATGCGAATACCGCGAGGTAGGCCGCTCGGGTGTCGCCCAACAAAGCATGCGCCAGATCACTGGCCCCGGTGCCCACCAGCCCGCCCAAACCAAAAGCAAGCGCCTGCGCTGCTCCCCACAAACCCATGCGGGTGCCTTCCCGGCCTGGCCCACCCTCCCCCGCCAATGACATCATGGTGGCAATGGCAGCAATGGAGAAGGCACCGTTGGCAACGCCCAGAAATACCACGTTGGCTTTGAGTGGCCATGGGGATGACAGCATTTCCATGGCTGACGCAGACAAGCCGACCGTGGCCAGCGCAGAAAAAATGCAACCGCCCAGCATCCATGCATGCACCGAGCCCAGCCGGCCGGCTACCCAGCGCGAACTCGCGCCCGCAACGCACAGCATGCCAATCAATACACCCATGTGATGCCAGCCTGAGAGCTGTGTGGTCTTGCCTGGGGACATGCCATGCACCGCGCCTGCAAAAGGCTCCAAAATTAAATCCTGGGCGCTGTAAGCGAGCATCGACAAAAAGACAAAGATGGTGAAAGTTCTTGCTTTGGGCTCAGACCAGACTTCGATGAATGTTTTCTTAAAGTCCGACGGGCTGGCCTGCTTAGCGGGAGTCAAGTCATCGCCTGGTTTTTCGAGGCGCCACAAACAAAGCGCCGTGAGCAATGTAGTCACCACACTCAAGCCCGCTGAAACTTTCAGCAAAATCTCAGGGCTGTAAGGGTCAATCAACTTACCAACCATGCCGGCCGTCAGGGCAAAGCCCATGATCATCATCAGCCACACAGTTGTAGCGGCTTGCGCACGCCTGCCCTCAGGCACTTTTTTAGCCATCAAGGTCAACAGTGAGGTGCCGCAGGCACTCACTCCCAAACCTATCAAACTGAATGAAAAAACCGCCAAGCTGATACCAGCCGAAGGTGATGTCGCCATCCACACCGTGGACACCGCCGCAAGAAAGCCTCCCACGCCCAGCACCATCATGCCGCCCATCATCCAGGGCGTGCTGCGCCTGCCTTTGTCTGCACCGTAGCCCATGCGGGGGCGCACGATTTGCACTGCGTAATGCCAAGCCACCAAAAAGCCGGGCAACAAGGCGGGCAAAGCCAGTTCAACCACCATGATGCGGTTGAGTGTGGATGTGGTGACCACCACCACCGCACCCAGGCAGGCCTGAATCAGACCCAAACGGATGATTTCAAACCAACCGAAATATGGAGATTTCATGTGACTCCCGCTGAATTCAATTGGCGCAAGCCCCAAGCGCTCACCATCATGCCGCTGACAAAAATAGGCACCCCAAATGCGCTCACATACAAAGCACGCTCAATCGGGTTCTTCAAAAACTTGATGAGCAAGGGCCACTGCAAGAAACTCAGCAGCAGCACGGCCAATGCATGCCATGGCAGCTGCCAATTGAGTAGCAACGCAGACACCGCCACTTGCGGCAACCACATGAAGAGACAAGCCACTTTGGCAGCGCCTTTGGCACCCAGTTGAACCGGTAGTGAAGCAACGCCCATTTGACGGTCGCCTTCTATCGCCTTGAAGTCATTCAAGGTCATGATGCCGTGCGCACCCAAGCTGTACAGCAAAGCCAGGTACACCGCATTGGCGCCTGGCCACGCGCCGCCCAACATCACGGCAGTGCCTGTGAGCCAAGCTAAACCTTCGTAACTCAGGCCGCACGCGGCGTTGCCATACCAACCATTGTTTTTCAGCCGCACGGGCGGCATGCTGTAAGCCCATGACAAAACGATGGCCAGTGCACAGGCCGCAAAACCCCAGGGGCCCATCATCGTGGCCCACAGCAGTGACAGCAGCGTCCAGGCAATGGCAATGCCCAAACCCCAGTGGCCCGGCATGCGGCCGGATGGAATGGGTCTGTGGGGTTCATTGATGGCATCGACATGACGGTCAAACCAATCGTTCACCGCTTGGCTGCTGGCGCAGACCAAAGGGCCCGTGAGAACGAGGCCCAAGAAAATCAACATCCAGTTGTCCGTCAGGCTTTGACCGGAGGCGACCGCACCACACGCAAAAGCCCAGACAGGCGGAAACCAGGTAATCGGCTTGAGAAGCTCAGCGACGGTGCGAAAACTGGGGTATCGCAGTGCTGGCTTGAATGCAAGGCTTGGGTTGTCCATGCCTTGATTATGTGAAATCGTATTGACTTGTCAACCAGTGTTGACACTAAGTGTCAATCAAAAAATACACCGGACGTTCAAGTGAGGGGCGAATCGACCTCGTTATCCGACAAAATGCCGAATCTGCGCAGCTTCACATAAAGGCTCTGGCGCGAAAGCCCCAGCATTTCAGCGGCAGAAGCCCGGTTGTTGTGCGTTAACTCGAGCGCTGCCTCAATGCACATGCGCTCAATGGTGTCCACGGTTTCGCCCACGATGTCTTTAATCGGGCGCCGGCCCACCAGCTGGGACAGCTCGGCAAAGGGGTTGGGCAGGGCTTGGGTAGCTTCTGACGAAGCCTGCAAGCGCCTGTCCATGTCACGCACAAAAAACACATACAAAGGCTCGGGCTGCAGCAGATGAACCGCCGACACTTCAACCGGAAGCGTCATACCCGACAAGGTTCTGACTTCGGTGGCGAAATTTCTCACCGGCAAATTCTGCTTCAAGGAGGTATTCAACACACCCCAATCAACGGCACCTCTGAGCAACCATCGCTCCAATGATTGACCCATGACCTGCGATGGCGCTGTCAACCCAAGGAGCGCCATGCCTTCTTCGTTCACGCTTTTCACTGCGCCGGAAGTGTCCGTGAGCAGCCATCCATCCGGAAAATGCTCCATCGCCGCACTGAGCACCGCTGCCGATTGCGTGTCGCTATTGGCGGACGCAAAAGCCTCACGCGAGGTCAGCCGCACCAAAAATTGAGCGCCACCCTCCTGGCGGAAAACAGTGGCCGACACCGTGAGCGCCGACTCGGAACCGGCCACAAAGGCTGAGCACAATTCAATTCGACCCGTGGCCAGCGCCGTTCTGAGCAAGGACTGAACTTCTCCCTGGCTATCGGTCTCAAAACACTCGCGGAAATCCCGGCCGACCAAGCGCTTGCCGGCGTCTTTGAAAAGCGCTTGCGCACCAATATTGGCCTCAAGTAAACGGTAGTTATGGGCATCCACCACCAGCACGGCTTCTGGCGATGTTTCAAACAAAACACGGTAACGTGCCTCAATGTGCCGCAGGCGCAGGTAGTCGCGCTCTACAGATTGCTGTGTTTCAACCAAACGGCGCTGCAATTCGGCGAGCCGCTCCAGGTTTCGACCCACCGCCAACATTTTTTGCCCCTTGAGAGCAACAGTGATGTATTGAATGGCTGCCTCACCGCCTGCGGGCGTGGGGTGATTGACATGGCGCCAAGTCAGCGTCTGAGCTTGTGACTGCACTTGCAACAGCTCGTTAATTTTTTTCTTGCTCTCGACGGTGACAGTCTCTGCCCAGAGCTTGCCGACCCAACCCTGACAACCCAAAAAAGCCATGGTGTCTTGTCCGGTGGACACATCCTCGATGAAACCCTTGTCATTAATGATCAAAGTCACATCCGAAACTACCCCCAGCAGCTTGGTGAATGTGGCAGGCTCCAGATCGGTAAAGTTCATTAAATTAATATTTTAGAATTATTTATTTAGTATTTTTAATTTAAGAATTATTTTTAAAACATTTTTAAATATTATCTAAATTATACAGTTAAATTTTTATAAGCTTTTTATTTACATGCGTTTGGAATTAAGACGCGGCGGGCGTCACGCCGAACTGACGGCTGTCCGCGTCCATCCTTTGCGTCACTGCCGCCACAGCTTGCTGTGCGTTGACGTTGAGCAAATGCGTGCCGGGCCAATTTAACTTGTCGGGTGCAAGGCAGGCCTGCGGACCACCCACAAAGATCTGCAAATTCGGATTGACAGCTGAGACTTGCAATTCGGCCACAGCCTTAGACACAGCATCCAAGTGCCGCTCGGTGGAGATTGACAGTGCGACGGCATCGAACCAATCGGAGTGAAAATTACGCTTGAACTCAGCAATGTCCTGGGGCGCAGCCAGGGTCACAGTCCAGCCGGCTTGCCTGAAGAATTCACTCACCATGAATACGCCCAAGCCGTGTTGCGAACCCGGCTCGCTCATCAGCAGCAGGCTCAAACCGTTGGGCTCTGCGTAAGCCTCTGATAAAAATTCTCCACTGAACTCATAAAGTATTTGATGTAGCCTGGAGTGGGCGATTGTGCAGTGCACAAAATCAAACTGGTCCGCTAACCAGCGCTCGCCTATCAACCGGGCTGCAGGCGCGATGCCACCGATATAAATATCGGCCAAGAGATGACCCTGCCTGTGCCAAGCGCGCAGGATTTGACGGGTTTTTTCGATGCTGTGAAGGCTTGCGTCAGCCAGTCGTGCAATCTGGATTTGATCGAGTGCGGGTTTGTCGTCAAAGCTTTTACCGCCCACCAGGCGCGGACTGACACCCAGCCCGAAATTGAGCTTGGGCATGAAGCCATGCTGAGCATTGTGCGCAGCGTGCGAAGCACTTGACTTCTCAAATTTGTATTGAGCCACGACTATCACCCTCTCTTCCAACAAGACACCTCAGTGTGATTTAAATCAGACCGACATGCATTCAGTGTAAACCCTAGATGTCACATATATTGTCAATTTTTGTTGACACTCTGGGTTTCAAGTCTTAAAGTGAGCTCAGTTCATCAGCCACGAAGGTGAGAAATGCAGGGATCGCAGCCACAGTTTTTGTACACACCGGAGCAACGCGCCCGGCGCGATGCGACGCGGTGGACTCTGGTTCAGGGCGTGTTGGCGCCGGTTCAATTCTTGGTTTTCTTGGTCAGTCTGTACCTGGTTTTAAACAGCTTGAGGACTGGCGAACACACCGACTGGGCCCTGGCTTCTGTGGTTGTCAAAACCCTGGTGCTTTACCTGATCATGGTGACGGGTTGCATCTGGGAGAAAGTTGTCTACGGCAAATACCTGTTCGCCCATGCCTTCTTCTGGGAAGACATGGTCAGCATGCTGGTACTGGCATTGCACACCGCTTACCTCTGGGTGTGGTGGCAGGGTCAATGGTCTGCTGGTGACCAGCTTTTGCTGGCTTTGGCCGCCTATGCCACCTACGGCTTCAACGCAGCGCAATACATCCGAAAACTGCGCATGGCACGGCTGCAAAAACCAGCCACGCAAGCGCTTCACCCATCCAGCCCGCAAGTCAGCGTATGAGCACCGTCATTCCTATCCGCGCTGAGAAAAGCACAGGCTGCACGGACGTCATCCCATTGATCGAGCGCGGGCAGCGCGAGGTTTTCTGCGGCCTCACAGGCATCATTTGGCTGCACCGGAAAATTCAAGATGCTTTTTTCCTGGTGGTCGGCTCCCGCACGTGTGCCCACCTGATTCAG